>JADYYO010000026.1 GCA_020853615.1 Thermomicrobiales bacterium | reverse complement strand
GGCGCTCGCGGCGCCGAACGTCCGTTTCGCGCTCCACGTCGACGACCGGCTGGCGTTGCAGACATCGGGCTCGGGCGATCTGCTGGCGACGCTCGCCGAGACCCACGGCCATGCCATCGCCGGTTCGCTCGTGCCGCTCGGGCCGGCCGAGGCGGCAGGCGCGACCATGCAGGGGGCGATGACTGGCGCCGAGGTGACCCGCGCCGGCCGCGGCGCGGTGACGCTGATCGTCAATGGACGGCCCGTCTTCGGCCGCGGGCTGCAGAGCGCGCTGGAGGCGGCCTACCGGCCCCTCCTGCCCCGGGGCCGCCACCCTGTCCTCGTCCTCTTCATCTCGATCGACCCGAAGAGCGTCGATGTCAACGTCCACCCGGCCAAGCTCGAGGTGCGCCTGCGCGACGAGCGGGAGATCGCCCGGGCGATGGCTGCCCTGGTGCGCGAGGCCCTGGGGCGGCGGCCGCTGCGGCTGCGCTGGGAGCCGCTGACGGGGGCGGCAGCCCTCGCCCGTGACGCGGAGACGGCGATTGCCGAGGCGCCCGCGGCCTGGGACGACGCCGCCCCGATCGTGACGCCGGGGCTGCCAGAGGTGTGTCTCATCGGGCAGGTCGGCGGCCGGCTCCTCCTCCTCGAGGGGGATGCCGGGCTCTACCTGGTCGATCAGCACCGTGCCCACGAGCGGATCCTCTACGAGCGGATGCGCGCCGCCCACGCGGCGGCCGACCGCGACCGGCGGGGGGAAGAGATGACCGTGGTCCTCCCCGACCCGCTGCTGATCGAGCTCTCCGCGCCCCGCGCCGACGCGCTGGGCCGCCGCCTGCAGGAGTTGCGCACGCTCGGCTTCGCGATCGAGGAGTTCGGCGGCCGTGCGTTTCTGCTGCGGTCGGCGCCAGCGATGCCCGGCGTGCTCGCGGGCGGCGCGCTGGCCGACCTGGCGCATCCGGAGTTGCTCGGGAGCGCGCTCGCCCTCGCCGCCGGTGAGGCGGAGGAAGCGGGCGACGGCGAGACGTGGCAGGAGCGGCTGCTGGTCCGCCTCTCCTGCCGGACAGCGGTGCGGCGTGGTCAGGCGCTGCCCTGGCCCGCCATGCGGGCCCTTGTCGAAGGGCTCGGCCACTGCGCGGCCCCGGCCGTCTGCCCGCACGGCTCCCCCCTCCTCATGCACGTCGACGCGCGCACACTGGAGCGGCAGTTCGGCTGGTCGTGAGACGGAGCGCGCCAGACATTCTGAATCCGGATGATCGCCGTCACTTCGCCGTGCTCACCCTCACCCCCAGCCCCTTTCCCGTCAAGCCGAGAGAGGGGAGGGCTTTCGCAAGATCTACTGACAGATGCACGTCATTTACCCGGATTTGTATAAAGGCATTCTGCCATAACGCGAAATAACGCGAAAACTCTTCCCTCTCCCAGCGCACTGGGAGAGGGGCTGGGGGTGAGGGCCGGCCGTGGCAAGACGGCGGTCATTACCCGGAACTCCCTATCACATGTCATGCTGAGGCACGAAGCATCCCGGCACAGAAGTAGGCACCTCCCGGGAGCCGAGATGCTTCGTGCCTCCGGATGACACCGCTGGTGTTCGACGCGGTCCTGGGGGATGAAAGCGGGTGCCGGCTTACGACGCCGGCGCGGTTCCGCCCGGCTCTGGAAGCCCGGCAGGGCCGAGAGGCAGCGAAAACGCAAATGTGCTCCCCTCTCCGGGCGTCGACTCCGCCCAGAGGCGCCCGCCGTGCGCCTCGACGATCGCCTTGCTGATGAACAGGCCGAGTCCGGCGCCCTTGGCCATCGAGGCCGTTCGCGTGCCGCGGAAGTAGTGCTCGAAGACGCGCCGCAGCTCCTCCGGGCAGAGGCCGGGACCCCGGTCGATGACCGCGATGCGCGCGTCGTTCTGCCCCCTGCTCACCCGCACCACGATCTCGCCGTCCGGCGCGTACTTGAGCGCGTTTTCGAGGAGATTGGTCAGCACCTGCGCCAGCCGGACGCCGTCCCACTGGCCGGTGACTGCCTCCTCCGGCGCGTCGACCCGGATGCGCCGGTCGTCGTGGATCGTCGCCGCGTTGGCCACGGCGTCGCGCGCCAGCTCGGCCAGATCGACCTCCGCGCGATGCAGCTCCAGCCGCCCCGCCTCGAGGCGCGCCATGTCGAGCATGTCGGCGACCAGGCGCGCCATGAGGTGCGCCTTCTCGAGGATCGTCTCCACCGCCCGCTCGTCGTACCGTTGGCGCCGCTGCAGGAGCTGGGCGTAGCCCTGGATGACTGTCAGCGGCGAACCCAGGTCGTGCGCGACCATCTCCAGGAATTGCTGCTTCTGCCGCTCCAGCGTGCGCCGGTCGGTGATATCGCGCGCGATCTTCGAGGCGCCGATGATGCGACCGGCGCTGTCGTGAATCGGGGAGATCGTGAGGGAGACCTCGACCCGCGTGCCATCCTTGCGCACTCGCTCCGTCTCCAGGTGCGCGATCCTCTCCCCCCGCGCCAGCCGCGCCATGACCTCTCTGTGGGCCTCGTGCATCTCCGGCGGAACCATCTCGAAGATGGAGCGGCCGATAATCTCCGGCGCGGCGTAGCCGAAGAGCAATTCGGCGGCGCGGTTCCAGCTCGTGATCGTCCCGTCGAGCTTCTTGCTGATGATGGCGTCGTCGGAGGAGTCGACGATGGCGGCCAGACGAGCGCTCGCCTCGTCGGCGAGCGAGGTGGGCGCATCCGGCAACGGGACGGCCCGCGCCACAAGGACTGGGAGATCGAGCTCCGAATTCGGCAACACGTCAGGGCAGCTCCCCTTCTCAACGAGACTCATCGCACATGTCCGCCCCGGAAGCGACCAGTGAACGCGCGAGAGCGATGACTGCCGGCGGGAGACGCATCTTTCGTGTTTCACGGCGAGACGAACGTGCGCGCTTCCCGTGAAAAGTATTGCCAGGGAGGCATTGCGAGTCCACACGTCTGCTCGCCGCGGTCGGGGATGGTAGGATCGCCGATCATCGGCAATTCCCGGCGCCCGGTTGCGCCGGAGCATGGGAGGGTGTGGCATGCGCGCGGCTGTTCTCGTAGCGCCCGGCCGGCTCGAGGTGCGGGAGGTTCCCGATATCGAGATCGGCCCGGGCGAGGTCCTCGTCAAAAATACCGTCTCCGGTATCTGCGGCAGCGATCTCCACATCTATTCGGGCAGCCTGCCCGACGTGATGCCCCGCGTGCTGGGGAAAGTGCTCGGCCATGAGCTGTGCGGCGAGATCGCCGCCGTCGGGCCGGGTGTCACGAACGTCAAGGTTGGCGACCGGGTGGCGGTCGAGCCGCTGCTGGCCTGCGACCGCTGCGTTGACTGCCAGGTCGGCGACTACCACCTCTGCCCGGAGCTGCAGCACATCGGCATCGGCTGGAGCGGCGGCTTCGGCCAGTATGCCAAGGCGCCGGCGAAGAACGTCTTCCCGCTGCCGGACCATGTCTCCTACGAAGATGCCTCGCTCCTCGACTGCCTGGCGGTCGGCATCCACGCCGTCAATGTCACCGGCATCCACCCCGGTAGCACGGTCCTCGTCTTCGGCGGCGGTACCATCGGCATCGCCACGGCGCAGGCCGCGAAGTGGGCCGGCGCCTCGACCGTCGCCATCGCCACCCGCAGCAAGCTCGGCCGCGAGTTCGCTCTTTCGACTGGTATCGATGTCGCCATCGACTCGACCACAGAGGATGTCGGGGCGCGCATGCGCGACCTGACGAACGGCCGTGGGCCGGATGTCGTCTTCGACGCGGTCGGCGGGGCGCAGAACTACGTGCAGCGGGGGATCGAGATCGTGCGCCGAGGCGGCAAGATCGGCGTCCTCGGCGTCTTCCCCGAGCAGCGGGTGACGCTGACGCCTCCCTACCTGATCAACGAGCTCTCGATCGTCGCCTGCTTCAGCTACGCGAAGTGGGGCGGCGTGCCGGAGTTCCAGATCGCGCTCGACGGCCTGGCCTCCGGCAAGTTCGCCGGCCGCGGCTACATCACGCAGCGCTTCCCGCTCGACGACATCGCCCACGCCTTCGAGGTCGCCGAGCACAAGCACGGCCAGGACGCGATCAAGGTGTCGATTGTTCACTGAGTCGAGGAGTCGAGGAGTCGAGAAGTCGAGAAGTCGAGAAGAACGTCGGAAGTCGTGAGTCGTGAGTCGGAAGCCAACGGCCAACAGCCAAAAGCCAGAAGCTAACAGCCGATAGCTGATAGCTGATAGCCCCTATCTTCCAATGCCCTTCACCCCGCCTTCTCGACTTCTCGACTCCTCGACTCCTCGGCTCGCCAGGAGGTATCCCATGCCTACGCTCTGGGGGAAGACGTACAGCCGTGAGGCGCTGATGCAGCGGGTTGGCCGGCTGGCGCAGGTGGCCGGGGTACGGCTGGTCGAGCGGGACGACGGCATGGAGCGCGGGGTGCGCATCCTCGAGTTCCGCACCGGCTCCGGCTTCAGCTTCGACGTGCTGGTCGACCGCGCCATGGATATCGGCCGCTGCGAGCACGAGGGGCGCGCCCTCGGCTGGCAGAGCCCGACCGGCTTTATCGGCCCCTGGTACTTCGAGCCGGAGGATCTGGGCTGGCTGCGTGGCTTCGGCGGCGGGCTGGTGACGACCTGCGGCATGGAGCACGCCCTCTTCATGGCCGAGGATACCGCCGCCCACTACAACTACCCGCCGAAGCAGACGGAGCGCTTCGGGCTGCACGGGCGCGTCTCCTACCTCCCCGCCACCATCGGTGGCTATGGCGCGCGCTGGGAGGGGGACGAGTGCGTCCTCTGGGCCGAGGGGGAGATCCGGCAGGCGGCGGTCTTTGGCGAGAACCTCGTCTTGCGCCGCCGCGTCGAGGCGAAGGTCGGTGAAAACCGGCTGACGATCCACGACGAGGTGACGAACGCCGGCTGGAACCCGACGCCGCACATGTACCTCTACCACGTCAACATCGGCTTCCCGGCGCTCGACGACGGCTCCGAGCTGCTCGTCCCGGCCAGCAATCCGACGCCGCGCGGCGACCATGACGTCTCGGGCTACCGGACCTTCCACGGCCCGACTGCCGGCTACACCGAGCAGGTGACCGAGCACGAGATCCACGCCGAGCCGGATGGTTCGGTGCCAGTGGCGGTCGCCAACCGCGCGGTCGGATTCGGCGCCTACGAGGTCTTCAACCGCAACCAGCTTCCGTACCACTTCATCTGGCGCATGCTCGGCCAGGGCACGTATGCCGTCGGCATCGAGCCGAGCACCAACCGCACCTCCGGCCGCCTCCCGGCGCGGGAGTCGGGCGAGCTGATCATCCTGCAGCCGGGCGAGACGCGTACCTACGATCTCGAAGTCGGCGC
>JADYYO010000025.1 GCA_020853615.1 Thermomicrobiales bacterium | reverse complement strand
GTCGCGCACATCCCCGGCCCGCCCGGATAGTTGGGCGCGGTCATCTGGCTCTGACAGCAGACGAGCCCGGCGGCGCAGTCGCTGTCGACGCCGCCCCGACAGGGGCAGCCGACCTGGTTGCACCGGGGCGGCGCACAGCGTCCATCCGCGCCGCAGTAGCCGGAGCAGCAGGTCTGGCAATAGTCATCCGTCGCGCAGTTGCTCGGGCAGGGGTTCGCCGTCGCCTGGCACTGATGCCGGAGGCAAATCACCTCGTCCTCGCAGCGCCCGGGGCTCTCCGCCAGCGAAGGATCACCCGCGCAGCAGATCATCCCCTCGTCGCAGGCGTGCCGATCCCCGCTGTTGCAGGCGCACCCCTCGCCCGAGCAACTCTCGCGATGGCAGGCATCCCGCCGCACGCAGTGGCCCGGTCCGTAGGGGACGGCAGGATCGTCAGAGCAGCAGACGAGCCCATCGGCGCACGCGCCTTCGACGCTCCCGTCGCAGCGGCACCCCCGCTCGATGCAGGTCGGCGACAGGGGACCGCGCGGGTTGCAGCCGACCGAGCCGGGCGTGCAGATACCCCGGCTGCCGGGCGGTGCGGTCGGATCGGTCGGGCAGCAGAGGAGGGTCGTCGGCCCGCAGGCATCATCCACCCCGGTCACGCACGCGCAGCCAACCCCCGGTCGCGCCGGGTCGCTGCAGACCGGCAGGGGCGTCGGCGTCACCTCCTGCGCGGCCGCACGCGGCGCCACCTCCCGCGCTCCCGCAAAGAAACTCGCCACCCCGCTCGCAACCGCGCCCCGCAGCGCGACGCGGCGCGACAACCGGCTGGCCAGCGATCGGGCGAAGGCATCGAAGCGCTCGGCATCCATGGCGGCCTCCCTGGGTGATGGGTGATGGGCGTTGGGTGAAAGGGCTATTGGCTTCTGGCTGGTGGCTGCTGGCTTCCGGCATGCGACCTCCGATCACCCTACCACCCCAACGCCCATCACCCATCACCCCGGCTACCCGCCGCCGATCGTCCAGCCGCCGTCGACCATCGTCACCGCGCCGGTCATGTAGCGCGCGGCGTCGGAGGCGAGGAACGCGACGACGTCGGCGATCTCCTCAGGCGTGCCGTAGCGGCCGAGGAGGGTGCGCCCCACGACGCCGTCGTAGAGCGTCTTGGCGAAGGCCTCGTCCGGGGTGCTCGGGCTATCGCCGCGCGCAATCAGCCCCTCGGCTGTCTGGCGCACGCCGGCGTTCATCTCGGTGGCGATGTAGCCGGGGGCGAGGGCGTGGACGCGGATGCCGTACGTCGCCCAGTCGTGCGCCAGCGCCTTCGTCAGGCCGATCAGCCCCGCCTTGCTGGCGCAGTAGGCGCTCTCCAGCGCGATCGGCATCACCCCGGCGATGGAGGCGATGTTGATGATCACCCCGCTGCCACGCGGGATCATGTCGTGGGCGGCGGCCGTGCTGAGGAAGAAGGCCCCTTTGAGATTCGTGTCGAGGATGTCGTCCCAGGCCGCCTCGCCGATCTCCTGCGGCTCGGCGCTGAGGGGCGAGACCCCGGCGTTGTTGACGACGATGTCGACCGCGCCGTAGCGCTCCCGCGTCGCCGCCACCAGCCGCTCGATCTGGGCGACCTCGCGCACGTCGCAGCCGACCGCCATCGCCGCGTCGCCATCGGCAGCGATCTCGGCCGCGACCCGTTCGGCATCCTCGACCGAGCGCGCGGCGACAACGACGCTTGCCCCATCTCGGGCAAGCCGCCGCGCGATCGCCTGCCCGATGCCCCGACTGCCGCCAGTCACGATGGTGGAGCGCCCGGCGAGTGGCTTGCTCGCCGGGCGACTGGCACTCGACATCGCGGCGGCCTACTTGACCATCAGGTCGGCGTAGGTGTCGCCGATGTTCTCCGGCGGCCGGTAGTCCTCGCCCCGCTCGACCAGGACGTAGTCCTTGTAGAGTTCCAGGTCCTCCGGGGTGGCGAAGATGCGGGTCCGCCCGTCGATCTCCTCGGCCAGAAAGAGCCGGGCGATCATCCGCCCGCTGGTGGTGCAGAAGAGCATCTTCTCCTCGTACCACTGGGCATCGTTCTCGCGCCACTGCGCCATTACGCTTGCTCCTCGCTCGCCGTCTCCGGCTCGTAGCCATAGAACTCGCGCGCCGCTTCCGGGGTGATGAACCCCTGCCGCAGGTCCTCTTCGATCAACTCCCGCGGCCGCTCTGCCGGGTCGCCGTAGCCGCCGCCGCCCGCCGATTCGAGCCGGATGCGATCCCCCTCTGTCACCGCGACGCGAGTGAACTTCGAGTCGGAGACGGTGCCGAAGACCTCCGAGAAGCGGTGGAACTGATCGTCGCCCGGGCGCTGGATGTAGATGCCGCTGCTCGCCCCCGGCAGACCGCCGAAGATCCCCGGCCCCTGCGTCTTCGTCCGGTCGAAGAGGGCGTTGACGGTAATCTCCGGCGCGGTGACGCGGAAGACGCGCGAACTGGCCAACCCGCCCCGCCAGCGGCCGGCCCCGGCCGAATCGGGGCGCAGCCTGTACTCCTCGACGATGAAGGGGTATTTCGTCTCCAGGATCTCGACCGGTGTGTTGCGGCAGTTGCCGTTGTTCGGGCAGAGGACGTTGCTCCCATCATGGTCGATGGTGCCGCCCCAGCCGCTCCCCTCGATGTGGTAGTTCGTGTAGTAGTCGCCATACTCGGGGTGGAAGCCGCCGAAGAGGAAGTTGCAGGAGGAGGCCCCCTCCGCCGCCGAGACCCGCTCCGGCACCGCGCCGGCCAGGGCGCGAGTGACGACGTTCTGGATGTGCGGGTGCGTCTCCGTGTTGCCGCCGACCGACGGCCCCGGGTGCTTGACGTTCATCAGCGAGCCGGGGCGCGTCACCAGGCGGATCGGGCGGTAGGCGCCGGAGTTGATCGGGATGTCGTTGGAGACGACGTGCAGGAAGCCGCTGTAGCAGGCGGCAGCGGTGACGACGAAGGTGGCGTTGATCGGCCCCTTCGCCTGGTCGTCGGAGTCGGTCCAGTCGCAGATCGCCTCGTCGCCCCGGATCGTCAGCCGCAGCCGCATCCAGTAGGGGCGGTTGGTGACGCCGTCGTCCTCCATGAGGTCCTGCGCATAGTAGACGCCGTCCGGCATCTCGGCGATCTCGGCGCGCATGAAGCGCTCCGAGTAGTCGAGGAGTTGGTCGGCGGCGGCCGTCAGCGTTTCCGCGCCGTACTTCTCGAGCAGCTCATGCACGCGCGCCTCTGCGACGTTGAGCGAGCCGATCATGGCGTGGTAGTCGCCCCAGGAGGTCTTCGGGGTGCGGTGGTTGGCGAGGACGACGCGCCAGATGTCCTTCACGTACTCGCCACGGTCGATGATCTTGAGCGGCGGCAGGCGCAGCCCCTCCTGATAGACCTCGGTGCCGTCGGCGGCGAAGGAGCCAGGGGCCATGCCGCCGATCTCGCCGACGTGCGCCACGTTGCCGACGAAGCCCCAGATCTCCCCCTCGTGGAAGACCGCTTTCACCACCAGATGCTCCGGCATGTGGTTCTGGCCGCGGTAGGGATCGTTGTGGATGTAGACGTCGCCCGGCTGGAACGCCTCGAGCCCGACCTCGTCGAGCATCCACTTCATCGCGTACTGGCACGAGCCGAGCATCGTCGGGCAGAACTCCGCCTGCCCGATCAGGTCGCCCCGCGTGTTGAACATCATGCAGGAGAAGTCGAGCCCCTCATTGAAGATGGGGGAGTAGCTCGTCCGCATCATCGCGGTCCCCATCTCCCGGCAGACATTCACGAAAGCGTTGTTGATGACGCTGAGCGTCACCGGATCGATCTGGTCGGTCTGTTGCTGGATGGCCATTGGGTTCCTCGCTTTTGGCTATCGGCTATCGGCTATCAGCATTTGGCACGAAGGCTGATTGACTGGCGGCCGTTCGGCTGGCGCACGCGGTCGATGAATGCGGCCAGCATTCTGGAGAGGGCGTGCACCTCCGTCGAGAGGTGGTGGTAGCGGTCCGGCGGGAGGAAGCCGAGATCGTGCGCGAGGAGGAGATGGTAGTCGAGCTCGTTGGCCGAGCCGATGGCGATGGTCTGGAACCGCGCCAATTCCGCATCGCCGTTCCGGCCGCACCCCTCCGCGATGTTCGCGGGGATCGATGCGGCAGCGCGGCGCACCTGGCTCGTCATCCCGTACGCCTCATCCCTCGGAAACGTGCGCGTTGCAGCGTAGACGTCGAGGGTCAGCGCATGTGCCCGCTCCCACACCTGCAACTTCCGAAAGTCGCCCAACCTGCCCCTCCTGCGAGCGATCAGCTATCGGCCGATAGCCAAAAGCTGATAGCTGATAGCCCCGTTTACAACGCAATCGTCATCACCCCGGCGCTGTTGACCGACAGCGTCTGGCCGGGATGCACCACCGTCGTCGAGCTGACCTCCTCGACGATCAGCGGGCCGGTGGCGGAGAAGCCGGCCGGGAGATCCTCGCGTCGGTAGATCGGGGTGTCGGTGATCCCCGCCTCGTGGAAGTAAACCGGGCGCAATCCCGCCGGCTGCCCGGCCGGGCGGTGCCCGTTCGAGGCAAGGCCCGGCAGCGAGACGCCCCCGGTGTGGCCGGAGACGGTGACGTTGAAGCGGATCAGCTCGATCACCTCGCCGCTGATCGAGTAGCCGTAGACCTGCTCGTGCACCCGGTCGAAGGCGCGGAGCGTCTCCTCCAGCAGTTCCGGCGTGACCGGCCCCGGCGGCATCGGCACGTCCTGCTCGTAGTTCTGCCCCCAGTAGCGCATGCTGATCGCCCGCTCGATTCCCGGCTCGCCGGTGTACCCCTCCCGCCGCAATTGGTCGATCGCCGCGTCGACCATGCTGTCGAAGTGCTCGCCGACCGTCTTCGCGTCGATGGCGTCGGAGCGGAAGTGCTTGCTCCAGACCTGCGTGATCTTCGGCTCGGCGATCAGCGCGCCGAAGGCGGAGGTGAGCCCGGGGTAGACCGGGATGACGACCCGCGTCATCCCCATCTTGGCGGCGATGTCGGTCGCGTGCAGCGGCCCCGCACCGCCGAAGGCGACGAGGGTGTACTCGCGCGGGTCGAGCCCGCGATCGATGGAGAGGACGCGGATGGCATTGGCCATGTTCTCGTTGGCGATGTCGACGACCGCCTGCGCGATCTCCATGCGCTCCATGCCGAAGCGGCTCCCCAGCTCGTCGAGCTTCCACTCCGCCTTCGCCATGTTCAGGTCGATCGTGCCGCCGAGGAAGTAGTCGGCGTTGAGCCGCCCCAGCACGAGGTTGGCATCGGTGACGGTCACCTCCTCGCCTCCCGTGTCGTAGCAGACCGGGCCGGGGTCGGCCCCGGCGCTCTGCGGCCCAACCCGTAGCAGCCCCCCCTTGTCGACCCAGGCGATGCTGCCGCCGCCGGCGCCGATCGTCGTCATGTCGATCGTCGGCGTGGCCACCGGCAGGCCCCACTCGATCTCGAAGTTGTTCGAGTGGGCGATGCGCCCGTCGCGCACCAGCCCGACATCGCAGGAGGTGCCCCCCATGTCGAGCGTGACGAGGTTGCTCGCCCCGGCGAGCTGCCCGAAGTACTGCCCGGCGATGATGCCGCCGGCGAGGCCCGAGAGGAGGAACTTGATCGGCTCCGCTTCGGCGGCGTCGGCCGGGGTCTTGCCCCCGTTCGACTTCATCAGCGACCAGTGGGTATCGAGCCCCCGCTCGGCGAAGGCCGCGAACGCCTCCTCGATGTAACGCTGCATGATCGGCTTGACGTAGCCGTCGGCAATGACGGTGCTCCCCCGCTCGTACTCGCGCCAGATCGGCGCCACCTCGTGCGAGAGGGAGACGGGGATCGCGGGGAAGCGCTTCCGCAGGAAATCGCGCAGCCGCAGCTCGTGCGCGGGGTTGACGTAGGAGAAGAGGAGGCAGACGGCGAAGGCCACGTCCCCCTCTGGATAGTCGGCCAGTCGCTCCGCGATTCGCCCTGCCAGGTCCTCGAGCGCCTCGTCGGTCAGAGGCGTGAGGACGGCCCCGTGGAAATCGAGCCGCTCCGCCACGCCGAGGCAGTTGCGCCGCTCGACCAGCGGCTCCGGCTTCGTCCAGGTCAGCGAGAAGTGGTGCTTGCGGTTCATCCGCTGGATGTGCGGGACGTCGGTGAACCCCTCGGTGGTGATGTAGATGACCGTCGCCCCCGTCCGCTGCAGCAGCGCGTTGGTGGCGACGGTGGTGCCGATGCTGATCCCGCCAAGCGCGGCCGGCTCCGCCTCGCTCTGCCCGATGGCATTCATGATGGCCTGCACCGGGTGCGCCGGCGTCGACGGCGTCTTGGCGACGAGCAGCCCCCCCGTCTCCTCGTCGATGCCAACCAGATCGGTAAAGGTGCCCCCCGTGTCGATGCCGAGCCTAACGGTCATACGCGCTCCTTTGCGATACCATCAACATCACCTTCAAGCACACAATGGCTAGATGCCGCCGATCGCTTCTGTTACTCGGCACTGCTCGCGACCTCCGCGATCGCCTCGTCGAGAATCTCAGCGATCCGATCGACATCACTCTCATTCGCAATCAGCGGTGGTGAAAAGGCTAAGACGTCCGAGCCCGGCATTGGTCGGCAGATAAGCCCCATCCGGAACGCCGTCCGCGACACCTTGCCAGAGAGTCGATCGGATTGGGCTGCTTCGGCCCGCGTGTCGCGGTCGAGCACGAACTCCATGCCGGCCATCATCCCCCGTCCACGCACCTCTCCGACACAGTCATGGCGTTCGCCGACCTCCTTCAGCTTTGAGATGAGATAGGCGCCAACCCGTGCCGCCTGCTCGACCAGCCCCTCCCGCTCAATGATGTCCAGATTACGAACGCCAACGGCGCAGGCAACTGGATGACCGGTGTAGGTGAACCCGTGCATAAAAGTGAGCGCCGGGTCGCCATAGAGTGCTTCTCGCACGCGCTCTGTAAGGATGACCCCGCCCAGCGGCACGTAGCCGCTGCTGATCCCCTTGGCGATCGTCATGATGTCGGGCACGGTGTTCCAGTGCTCCATCGCAAACCACGTTCCGGTTCGGCCAAATCCCGTGATAACCTCGTCGGCGATCATGAGGACGTCGTATCGGTCACAGATCTCGCGGATGCGCTCGAAATAGTCGTCGGGCGGGACGATCACGCCGCCAGTTCCCATGATCGGTTCCGCGATGAACGCGGCCACGGTGTCGGCACCAAGGCCAATGATCGTCTCTTCCAATTCGTCAGCAAGCTTGGCTACGAACTCGTCTTCGCTTAATCCGCCACCGTGCCGGTATGCGTACGGCGGACTGACGTGGACGAAGCCTGAAACGCCGGGCTCGATCATCTCCCAGTAGCGGGGAATTCCCGTCGCTTGGGTCGTGGCCAGCGTGAGCCCGTGATAACCCATGTAGCGAGCGATGATCGTTCGCTTCTGTGGGGCACCACGCTGCTTCCAATAGAGGCGCGCGAGCTTGAACGCGCTGTCGTTCGACTCCGACCCACCTGCGGTGAAGAACAGCGTGTTGAGATCGCCCGGCGTTAATTGCGCAACGCGCTCGGCCAACTCGATGCTCGGCTGGTTCGAGGCGCCCCCGAACGAAGACGCGTATTCGAGCCGTCTCATCTGGGATGCTGCGACCTCAGCAAGTTCGGTCCGCCCATGCCCCACGTTCACGTTCCACATGCCAGCTGCGGCGTCGATGTATTCCTTGCCAGTGTTGTCGTAAAGGTCAATCCCTTCCCCACGATCCCAGATAATCGGACCTTGCGCCTGATGCGCATGCAGATTCGTCAGGGGGTGGATCACGTGCTGGACGTCGAGTCCGGCAAGGTGCCTAAGATCGGAGGGCTTTTCTACGACTGCCATCGCTCTTGTTCTCCCTTCCAAGCGAGAAGTTCCTCGGTCAACGACCTTGAGCGCGGAATCACGACGTGCCGTGTGTCATTGCAGTGGGCTCCTGACGGTAAACCGGTGTCGCTGTGGAGCCGCTCACGTGCGTTGCCCAATATGCTTCGCGCAGACGACTCGTGATTGCCCCTGGCAGACCGGTTCCAATTTGACGCCGGTCGACTTCCACGATGGGCATGATGCCACCTGCGGTCGTTGAGTAGAAGACTTCGTCCGCGTTGTAGAGGTCATACGGTGTCAGCCGGACTTCGCAGACCGCCAAACCTTCCTCCTTGGCCAATTCGAAGACGGTCTCACGGGTGATTCCTTCCAGGAGTCCCTCAGAAGGTGTGAAGAGTTGGCCATTGCGGACAATGAAGACATTGGCGCCACGCCCCTCGGTGACGTACCCGTCGAGGTCGAGCATGATCGCGTCATCCGCCCCGGAATCGAACGCTTCGAGCCGCGCAAGGTAGCTGTGCAGGCGATTGAAGGTCTTGATCTTGGCGTCGACGCTCTGGATCGGCACATTCCGCACCGAACTGATCCGAATCCGCAGGCCTCGCGCCGCTATCTCGGGTCCTACGACCTCGAAGTAGGGGACCGCGTTGATGATCAGCGTTGCAGGCCATTGGTCTATCGGCCGGTCCATACGAGGACCGCGCGTAGCGATCGTCTGGATATAGGCATCCTCCAAGCCACTTCGGCGGACGGTCTCAACGATTAGGTGCCCAAACTCCTCCCGTGAAGGCGGAATGTCGATGCGAACGGCGTGCAGTGACCGATAGAAGCGGTTGACGTGCGCTTCGAGCTTGAAGATGTATCCCTGCCGCGCCGAGAGAACATCGAAGACATTTATGCCCAGCCAGAAACCGGCGTCCATCAGGGGCAGGCACGCCTTGTCGGCCGCGACGAAAGCTCCGTTGATATAGGTCGTGCCGAGCATTGGTTGCCAATCCTTCTTACTCACGGTTGTGCTGTGGATGTGCGTTACATCGCAAAGATCGCGACTGCCCCTGCTATACAGCGAGGTGGAGGACATCCTCCTCGGTAGCCGATTCCGGATCGAGTTCGCCGGTGATCCGTCCCTTGCGCATTACGAGAATCCTCGTGCTCAACGACAGGATTTCCGGAATGTCGGATGAGACGACGAGACAGGCGGCCCCTTCACGCGCCAGCGCGGCCACCAACTGATAGATCTCGGCCTTGGCGCCGATGTCGATGCCGACCGTTGGCTCGTCAAGCAGAAAGACCTGAGCTTGGGTCGCCAGCCACTTTGCCAAAGCGACCTTCTGCTGATTCCCGCCCGAGAGCGTCCCAACCGTCTGACCGCGACCTCGTGAGCGAACGTCCACCCTCGTCATGAGATCGTCGACGAACTGGCTTTCACGGGAAAGATTCAGCAAACCTCGAGGGGCAAAGCGATCGAGTACCGGCAAGGTGATGTTCATGGAGATCGGAAGGGCCAGGACGACCCCTTCATGATGGCGGTCTTCCGAGAGATAGGCGATGCCACTGTCGAGTGCTTCACGCGGTGAACGGACTCGGATCTGCTGACCGTCCACAAAGATAGCGCCGCGATCGTATGGTGCCGCGCCGAACAGTGCCTTGCAGAGCTTCGTTCTCCCGGAGCCGACGAGGCCGGCAAGTCCAACGATCTCCCCGGCCTTGAGAGAGAAGGTGATATCCTCGAAGATCGGCTCGCGCGTCAATCCCTCGACTCGGAGTCGCTCGTCCCCGTGATCGCGCGTCCGTTCTGGGAAATAATCAATCCACTCCCGGCCAACCATCTTGCCAACAAGGAAGGTACGGTCGATGCTGCCGTCAATGTCGTAGGTGCCGACGAACTGCCCGTCTTTCAGGACCGTGGCCCGGTCAGCGATAGTGAAGATCTCGGCGAGGCGATGGGAGATATAGAGGATCGTCACACCTTGCGCCTTCAGCCCGCGAATCACCGAGAAGAGCTTTTCGACCTCGTTCTGCCCGAGAACCGCGGTCGGCTCGTCTAGGATCAGGATTTTGGCGTCGAGTGAGACGGCTCGAGCAATCTCGGTCACTTGGCGGCCGGCAGCACCTAGCAAACGAACCGGCCTTCTGACGTCGAGGTCGAGCTCCAGTCGCTGAAGCACCGCATCGGCATCCTGGTAGAGTCGGTTCCAGTCAACCAAGCCCGACGGCGTTCGTGGCAAACGACCGAGAAAGATATTCTCCGCCACGCTCAGTTCAGGAACGAGAGTGAAAGTCTGGTGGACGATCCCGATTCCAAGGCCGATGGCTTGTTGCGGACCGCTGATCTGGACTGGCGCTCTATTGAGGACGATGGTGCCGTGATCAGGACGGTAGGCGCCGCAGAGGATTTTCATCAGCGTTGATTTGCCGGCACCATTTTCCCCCACGATAGCGTGCACCTCGCCGGGACGGATCGTCACCGTGACGCTGCGCAGCGCGTGGGTTCCGCCAAATGACTTGTCGATATCCCGCAGTTCTAGAATGTTCACTTGCTCGGCCATGGATCTGCTCGTTTTCCGCACGGGCTTCATCTGTTGGGACAGGCGAAGCCCGCGCGCATCTAGCTCATGAACGGGAGTGTTACAACGCCCAGTAATCATCCGGCTGGTCTGCGGCGTAGAAGGAGGCGGCATTCTCCGGCGTCACGACGGCCTGATACGGCCGCAGCGTGGTCGTCTTCGGAAGTTCCTCGCCCATCAACGCTTTAATGAGCGATTGCACCGAGACCCACCCATGCACACGCGGCGGATAGAGCATAGTGACCTGCCCAATGCCGTCGGCAATCATCTTCAGCCAACCGTTGTAGTTATCGAGTCCGGACAGATACGGCTTGCCTGCCCGCATGTCGTCGTCGGTGAAACCCGCCGCACGCAACGCTTGGATGCCGCCGAGTGCCATCTCTCCACCGTCGAAATGGATGCCATTGAGATCACTGTTGGCGGTGATGACGTTTTCGATCACCCGCTGCCCGCTGGCGCGACTCCAATCGCCAGCTTGCCGCGCGACGACTTCGATGTTCGGGTATTGGGCCAGAATCTCGTCGTAGCCCGCGTTACGCTCGATTGCCGGTCCCGCGCCAGGAATGCCCTCAACAATGGCGATCTTTCCTTGCCCGCCCAGGATCTCGCAGAGCTGGCCGAGGCAGGTGGTCGACATGTAGTGGTTATCGCCGGCGACGAAGGTCGTATACAAATCGCTGCTTACCATCCGGTCGACAATGATGACCGGGATTCCTTCCTGCTGTGTCCGCTCGAGGATGGAATTGGCGACATCGGTCGTCGCTGCGCCGATGATCAGCCCATTCGCTCCATTGGCGAGGAGATCTTCCAGGTCCGAGACCTGCTTGGCGGGGGAGTCGTTCGCGTCGGTGTTGCGCAATTCGATATTGGGATATGCCGCAACGCTCTGTTCGATTGCTTCGCGCAACGCTGACCGCCAGGTGTTGGTCTCGGAAGCGTTGCTGAAGCCGAAGACCCACTGTTTTTCGGCGAATTCCGGCGAGGGATCAACGTAGAAGGTCTCGACGCTCAACTTGGTGAGATCGATCGCATCCGCAGCAGGGGTCGCATCTTGAGCCCCAGCACCAGGCGTCCAGGAATGTCGGCCGTTGAGCGCGACAGCCGCGCCGCCAACACTCATCCACCGAAGAAGGTCGCGGCGATGGAGATGATGACCGAACCGATTGAACTTGTCGCGAGTCATCCTGTCCTCCTTCATCTCTGGCTAGCCAGGTAATGACTGGATCTCTTGTACTCGAGTACGCGGGGCACTCCCTCCTTTCGGTCCATCGTGCGGGTTGCAGGTCATTCGGATCGGCGCCGATACAGGGCGATGGCAATGAGGATAATTAGTCCCTTGGCAATCCCCTGCGAGTACGGGGAGACGTTCATCAAATTCAGCAGGTTGTTTACGATGATGATGATCAGGGTGCCGAGGAAGGTACCCCAGACGCTACCAATACCGCCGAAGAGGCTCGTGCCACCGATTACCACAGCGGCAATCGCATCCAACTCTAGGCCTCGGCCCGCCCATGGATCGCCAACAGTCACGCGGGCACTGAAGATGATGGCACCAAGCGCTGCACAGAACCCGCTGAAGGTGTACGTCAGGATTTTGACGCGGTTGACGGGGATGCCTGAGAGTCTTGCAGCCTGTTCGTTGCCTCCAATCGCATACACCGCCCGGCCGTACGGGGTGTAGCGCAGCATGATCGCGCCGATAACGAAGCTGACCGCCATAATGACGACAGGAACTGGAATCTGGTTGAAGAGGCGGCCAGCACCAATCCAAGCGTAGGTCCCTTCGATGCCGCCAATTGGTTTGCCATCGGCGATCGTCAGTGCGGCACCGAGGGCTATCCCCATCATCGCCAGCGTGACGATAAAGGGGGCGACCTGGCGCCAGACGATCAGGAAGCCGTTAATGGCCCCGACTAACGAGCCGAGAGCTAGGGTCGCCAGGATGACAATCGGCAAGGGATAGCCATCCCCGTTAGCGAACATCATTGCCGCGACTACGCTGCAAAGGCTGAGGAGGCTGCCGACCGAGAGATCAATACCCCCGGTGAGGATGACAAATGTCGAACCGAGCGCCACTACCCCAAGCATGGCCGACTGAAGAAAGACGTTCCTGATATTCGTCCAGCTCAGGAAGACATCGGAGACAATCGTGCCAACGAAGACGATCAGGATGAAGCCGACGACAACGCCGACGTTTGGGCCCAGAAAGGAGACCGCGTGGCCGAGCCGGCTCGCGAGGTGATTTCGGCGTGGCCGGAGTTCGGGTGCCCGAACAGATCGGCCGTCGTTACCCGTCACCACCTCGATTGGTCGGGGATCCGACATGGCCACCTCCTGCTGCGCTCATCCACCGGCGACTGGAGCGAGTTCCAGGCGGTCTCAACGGTAAGGCACATCTCCCTCACGCACCCGATAATCGCCCGAGGGATTACGCTTGCCTCCCTTAGGTGGCTGGGGTGCTAAATGAGTGACATAGCCATCAATTGTGGGAACCGCCTCCTCTGGCTCCATCTCCGCGAAGCCTCCATCACTAAGGATTGTCCTTAATCGCTGCCGCGCATCTTCCAAATGTAGACGCATCTCTTCGGCGGCCCGGTCCGGGTCGCCTGAGGAAAGCGCCTCGAGGAGCAAGGCATGCTCCTCCACGGTGAGTTCGATATCCTCGTAGCTGGTCGCCATCAGAGAGGTGAAGCGGCGAACCTGCTCGTTGAGATGGTCAAAGATCTGCGCAGTAAGAGGACGATCAGCGAGATGGCCAATTTGCGAATGAAATTCCCGGTCAGCATTGACGACATCTGTCCACTGACGATAACGGGCGGCCTGCCGCATGCGATAGAGAACGCCGCGAAGTTGCTCCAGACCATCCTCGCTGAGTCGAGCGGCAGCCGAACGGGCAAGGATCGGCTCTAGTAAGACCCGAAGTTCATACAGCTCGATCAGCTCCGAGGCCGAGATAGCACGGACCATGTAGCCGCGCCGCGTTCGCCCCTCAACCAATCCCTCGAACTCGAGTTGGCGCAATGCTTCACGCACCGGCGCACGGCTGATGCCCATCTGCGACGCCAAGTCAGCTTCGACAAGACGAGTACCGGGCTTGAGTCGGCCAGCAGTGATCCCATCGCGGAGCTCGGCAGCCACGCTCTCCGTGAGCGATGGCTGCGCGAGCACCTTGAAGCCCATCATCGGCACCATCCTTCGGGACATTCCATTGTTGACGGTCGACGGTCGACCAAATGCGATGATTGGCATCTTAGATGGTATCCTGGTAGTGGTCAACCCTCTATTCAATTCTGGCTAGGGATTTCGAGAGCCAAACCGGTCGACACCGGTCAGGTTGACGAGGGGGTGCTTTGCTACCTTCCGCCAAGCGATCGCAACCTGCTTGAGTTGATCCCGGCGCATCGCTCGTCTCCAGTAAACACTTAAGCAGGTTTCCGAAGCGCACTCGCGATTTCGGCAAGGCAGCACCTCCGGAATTCAGAATCTCAACTTCGTCTTTACCGAATTGGGGCGCGGGGCATATGTCACCTCACGTTCCTTATGCCTTGGTGAGCGCCATTCCACTTTGCGAATTGAAGAGGCAGAAGCGGTCGCCCCGGATGTCGAGCCAGACGACGGTGCCGTGGGGGATCGTCTCATCGGGGCCGATCGCGGCCATGATGTGCTCGCGGTCGGGCAGGAGCCCGTCCCCGTCGGGGATGCGCAGCACCGCGTAGGAGACGGAGCCCATCGGCTGCACGAACTCGACAACGGCGCGCAATCGGTCCGGCGCGGCGCTCCGGTGGATCACCAGATCCTCCGGCCGCACCCCAAGCAGGACCTGACCGCTGGGAGGCGTCACCGTCCACCCGAGATCGATCGGCCGCGTCAGTGCTCCGGTCCCGTCGCCCGGGCCGACGACCTCGACGGCCGGTTTCGCGCCATTGCCGCGGATGCTCCCGGCGAAGATATTGATCGACGGGCTGCCGATGAAGCGCGCCACAAAGACATCGGCCGGCCGCGAATAGACCTCGTGTGGGTTGCCGACCTGCAGCAGCTCGCCGTCGTTCATCACCCCGATCCGGTCCGAGAGGACCAGCGCCTCCGACTGGTCGTGCGTGACGTAGACGGTCGTGATGCGCAGCGACTCGTGCAGCTTCTTCAGCTCGGTCCGCGTCTCCTCCCGCAACTTCAGATCGAGGTTGGAGAGAGGCTCGTCCATCAGGAAGACGTTCGGCCGCCGGATCACCGCCCGCCCTAGCGCGACCCGCTGCCGCTGGCCACCCGACAACTGCCCCGGCTTGCGATCGAGCAACCCCTCGAGCTGCAGCATGCGCGCAACCTGCTCGATCCGCTCCCGCACCTCCTTCTTCGAGATGCGGCGCACCTGCAGGTTGAGCCCGAGGTTGTCGCGCACGGTCATGTGCGGGTAGAGGGCGTAGCTCTGGAAGACCATCGCCACGTCCCGGTCGCGTGCCGGGACGTCGGTGACGTCGCGGCCGCGCAGCACGATCGCCCCGGAGGTGACCGACTCCAGCCCGGCGATCATGCGCAATGTCGTCGTCTTGCCGCAGCCGGAGGGGCCGAGCAGGGTGAAGAATTCGCCATCCTGGATCTCAAGAGTAATGCCGCGCACGGCAGGGGTCTGCGCCCCATACGTCTTGACCACGTCCGTGAGCACGATCGTCATTCGCGGAAGCTCCCTATTTCACCGCGCCGAGGGTGATGCCGCGCATGATGTGGCGCTGCAGCAGAAAGACGACAACGAGAATCGGCAGAAGCTGGATCGTCGCCGACGCTCCGACGTCGCCCCAGAGGATGGTGTAGGGCTGGATGAACTTGGAAACGGTGACCGGCACCGTCGAGGCGTTGCGGCTGGTGAGGACGAGCGCCATCAGATATTCATTGAAAGCGAAGACGAAGGTGAAGATGGCGGTGACGGCGACGCCCGGGGCGATCACCGGGAAGATGATGCGGCGCAGGATGGCGACATGCCCGAGCCCGTCGAGCATCGCCGCCTCGTCGAGGTCGCGCGGCACCTCGACCAGGAAGCCGCGCAGCATCCAGATGGCGAAGGGGAGGTTGAAGGCGACGTAGACCAGAATCAGCCCGAGGTAGGTGTCAATGAGGCCGGTCCGCTGCCAGGCGATGAAGAAGGGGAGGACGATGGCGATCGGCGGCATGAAGCGGAGGGAGAGCATCCAGAGGGCGATGTGTTTGCCGCCCGGCACGTCCATCCGTCCCAGCGCGTAGGCGGCCAGCAGACCGAGCACGATGACGATGACTGTGGTGGCGCTGGTGACGATCATGCTGTTGAGAAGCGGGCGCCCGAAGTTGATGTCGCCAAAGAGGTGCTCGTAGTTCTCCATCGTCGGCGTGAACCAGAAGACCGGCACCTTCTCGTTGATGATGCGCGGGGTCTTGAAGGAGGTCAGCACGATCCAGTAGATCGGGAAGAGCCAGAGGAGGACGACGCCGGCGATCAGCGCGACGACGATGCCGCCGCGAAAGCCCCGTGCCGATCCCGGCCGCGCCATCGCGCTCATTTCTCCCCCCTCGCCAGCAGCACGAGGAAGAGGGTGGCGAAGATGTTGACGATGATGACGAGCACCCACGAGATCGCCGCGCTCGGCCCCATCAGGAAGGAGGCGAAGCCGGTCGAGTAGGCGTGCAACGGCAGCGTGTAGGTGGCCGTGCCGGGGCCGCCGCGGGTGATGATATAGATCAGGTCGAAGGTCTTCAGCGCGTCGATGAGGCGGATCAGCCCGACGACCATGATGATCGGCGTCAGCAGCGGCAGCACGATCCGCCACATGTACTGCGCCCGGCTCAGCCCATCGAGCTCGGCCGCCTCGGTGATCTCCGGCGAGATCGACTGCATGCCGGCGAGGAGGATCAGCGCCACGAAGGGGGTCCACTGCCAGACATCGGCGACGATCACCGCCGGCAGCGCCCACTCGGTGCTCGCCAGCCAGTTGATGCGGGGCAGCCCGACCTGCTCGAGGAGGTAATTGATCAGCCCGTAGCCCGGCTGATACATGTAGCGCCAGGTGAGCCCCAGCGCCACCGGCGAGGTGAAGACGGGGATGATGAAGAGGGTGCGCAGCACCGACATCCCCCGCCGCTCGCGGTCGAACATGTTGGCGATCAGGAAGCCGAAGACGAACTGCAGCGCCAGGGCGGCGAGCGAGAAGACGAGCGTGGTCCTGACCGATTTCCAGAAGATGTCGTCCTGCAGCAGTTGGCCATAGTTGCGCAGCCCGACGAAGGTCGCCAGGTCGGGCCGCGAGAGGTTGTACTGCTGCATCGACATCCAGAGCGAGTAGATCGTCGGGAAGATCGTCATCAGCAGCAGGAACCCGACCGCCGGCAGGAGGAGGAGGGTGGCGAGGCGCCGCTCCGACCGCTCCTGGCGCGAGGCGCCCGCCGACGCCGGCGCGACATGGTCGAACTCGATGCTCTTTGCGGAAATGGCCATCGTTGCTCCGCGCCTCATCGGACCCCGGTGACGGTAGGTGAAGGGTAGGCGCTCGGCGCGCCGCCCATCACCCGCCGCCAGCCGTTGCGGGGCCGCGAGGAATCCCGATCCTGCCGCGGATCGAGCATGCTATCGCCACCCACCGTGTCATCCTGAGGGACGAAGGATCCCGGCTCCCGAGAAGCATCTATTCCCTGTGCCGAGATGCTTCGCAAGCTCAGCATGGCACGCGTATGGTCGCGATTCCTAGTCGTAATAGCCCGCATCCTGCATGATCTGGTGAACGGCCGCGTCCATGTCCTTCAGCGCCGCTTCGCCATCCTTCTCGCCGGTCATCACCGCGGCCACCTCGTTGCCGACCGCCTCGTAGAGTGCGTTCGACTCGGGCAGATTCGGGTAGCGCATCGCCGTCGGCAGCGACTCCTGCAGCGCCGGGAAGTGCGCCCGGATCGGGGCGTACTCCTTGAGGAGCGAGGCCCGCGCTGGCTGCCCCGTCCCCTCTACCCAGGCCTTGCCGATGGCCGGGTCCTGCTTGTCGCCGGAATTACAGAACTTGACGAACTCCCAGGCGGCATCCTTGTTCTTCGAATAGGCCGGGATCACCATGCCGAGGCCGCCCATGTGCGGCCGGTGGTCGCCTCCCTCGACGTCCCCCTTCGGCACCTTCGTCGACGCCCAGACGTCGGCGAACTCGGTGAACTCGGGGTCGTTCATGATCGTGCCGCCCCACTGCACCGGGGCGTAGGTCCAGGTGCCGTTGGCCATCGCCGGATTCGACTCGTCGTCGGAGGCGTTGAGGGAGCTCTCCTCGAGGTAGGGCTTCAAGGCGAGCAGCACTTGCATGGCGCTGTTCCCCGCCTCGGTGTTCAACCCGGGGTTGAAGAAGCCCTTCTCCATCTTGTCGAACCAGTCGCCACCGTACGAGCGGAGGATCGTGATGAAGACGCCGCCCGCGAAGAGCCCCCGCTTGAGCGTGGTGCCAGTCTGCTTCGTGCCGCTCTCGGCCAGCGTCTTGGCGATCTCGATCGCGTCGTCCCACGTGTCCGCCGGCTTGTCGATGCCGGCCTGCTGCAGGACATCGCTCCGGTAGTACTGAAGCTGGCAGTTGCTGTCGGGCGGCAGGCCGTAGAGCGTGCCCCCCTTGCTGGCCGGCTTGTCCCGATAGAGGTCCATCACGTTCTCCGGCACGTCGGCCAGGATGTCGGCCTTGTAGTCCGGATCGGCGTCGAGGTAGGCATCGAGCGGCTCGAGCGAGCCGAGCGCGATCAACTGGGGAACGACGTTGTAGTCGTCGTGGATGATGTCGTACTTGTCCGACTTGGCCGACATTTCGATGACGGTGCGTGGGATGAAGTCGGCGATCGGCTCCGCCACCCACTCGATGGCGATGTCGGGGAACTTCTGCTGAAAGAGGGGGTAGACCGCCTTCTGCGGCAGCTCCCAGCGCTGGCCGGCGGGCGCCCAAGAGAGGAGATTGCCAGAGGGAGCCGGCGTCTGCGCCGCCGCGCGGCGGGCATCGCCGAGGAGCGACGAGAGCCCGGTCGCGCCGATCCCCAGCGCCGCCCCGCGCTGCAGAATCTGCCGCCGGTCCAACCGCCCCGCGAGGGCATCACTGACGAGCTGCTGCCGTCGCCGGAGAATCTCGACCCGATCCTGGTCCATATCCGCCTCCTCGCGCGCCACACTGCCGCGTCCATCGTCCGCGAACTGAACACCCTGCAGTCTCTCTCGTCGCCGAGTCGTGAATGCGCCATCCACGCACCACGCCGTTGTCGCCACGACGTCCCGCGATCGGCTCCCCTCGCATTCGACACCGGTCCCCGACGCGGCGACACGGCGCATGACTCATCGACGCCTCGACCCTATCATGTTCTTCTATCGGACGCAATAGGGAGAAGCGTTCGATTGGAGAACATCGCGGTCGGATGGATGACCTTGGCCCCCGCCCCTCGGGAACCCCCACCCCCAGCCGCCGCCCAGAGGGCGCCCGGCCTGTGCGCAGGGCGAGGGGAGCAACTGGCGAGATAGGGTGACGAACCCGCTGCCGCATGCTGGCGAGGCAACGATGCAGAGAGCCGGTTTGCCAGATCATCCGACCCTGTTGTCATGACGTTTCGACGTCAACCCTCCCCTCTCCCGGCCAGGTGCCCTTTGGGGGGTGGAGAGGGGTTGGGGGTGAGGGCAGGTGCGGCCAGCGTCGATGCTCATTCGTGCGAAATCGTCACATGCCACGATCGTGAACTAGCTGTAGTACCCCGCGTCCTGCATGATCTGCCGAGCCGCGGCCTCCATGTCCTTCAGCGCCGCCTCGACGTCCTTCTCGCCAGTCATGACCGCCGCCACCTCGTTGCCGACCGCCTCGTAGAGCGCGTTCGACTCCGGGATCGCCGGGTAGCGGACCGCCGTCGGCAGCGACTCCTGCAGGGCGGCGAAGTGGGCGCGGATGGGGGCGTACTCCTTCAGCAGGGAGGCGCGCGCGGGCTGGCCAGTCCCCTCCACCCACGCCTTGCCGATTGCGGGATCCTGCTTGTCTCCCGAGTTGCAGAACTTCACGAACTCCCACGCCGCGTCCTTGTTGTGGGAGTAGGAGGGGATGATCAGCCCCAGCCCGCCCATGTGCGGCCGGTGGTCGCCCCCCTCGACATTGCCGCGCGGCACGCGGGTCGAGCCCCAGACCTCGTAGAACTCGGTGAAATTCGGGTCGTTCATCGTCGTGCCGCCCCACTGCACGGGCGCGAAGGTCCAGGTCCCGTTGGCCATGGCGGGGTTCGACTCGTCGTCGGAGGCGTTGAGAGCGCCGTCCTCCAGATAGGGTTTCAAAGCGAGGAGGACCTGCAGCGCGCTGTTCCCCGCCTCGGTGTTGAGGGTCGGGTTGAAGGCGCCCGGCTCCATCTTGTCGAACCAGTCGCCGCCGTAGGAGCGGAGGATGGTGATGAAGACGCCCCC
>JADYYO010000024.1 GCA_020853615.1 Thermomicrobiales bacterium | reverse complement strand
GCCGAATTCTCCGACAGCCCGGCCCTCGCCGGGGACGCCCTCTTCGCGCCGGTGCAAGCGCCGGTGGCGGGGATCCTGGCGCTCCTGATCGAAACGGGGGAGCCCCTCTGGTACGCCCCCTTCGGCTTCACCTCGGTGACGGCCCCCGTCGTCGACGGCGAGCGGGTCTACACCGCCGGTTGGGGCGCTCGCAACGGCTGGGATGGCCAGCGTAGCGCGGCCTCCGGCGCGGTCATCGCCCTCGACCCGAGGACCGGGCGCGAGCGGTGGCGCTTCCTCGCCCCGGCCCGCTTCGGCGCGCTCGCCGTCGGCGGCACCGGCGTCTACGTCCCGAGCGACCACGGGCTCTACGCCCTGGACCGGGCCACCGGCCAGAAGCGCTGGCAGGCCCGCTTCTCCCCCATGCTCGGCGAGCCACCGACGGTCGCCGGCGAGACAATCGTCTTCGCGGGAGTGGAGATTACCTCGGGGAAGACCGGCATCTTCGCCCTCGACGCCGCCTCCGGGGCGCTCCGATGGCGCGTCGACCTTCCGGCGGTGACCGGCGCGCGCGCCGGGCTCGCGGCGACCGGCGAAACCGTCTACGCCACCTGGTGGGACGTTCCCGGCGTCGCGCCCGGCCCGGCGCTCCGCGCCTACGACCTGGCGAACGGCAAGGAGCGGTGGGCCTTCCACGTCGCCCAGGGCGGCGGTGAGGCGGAGGCGCCCGGCGGCGCGATCACGGAGCCAGTCATCGTCGATGACCTGGTGCTCTTCGCCGTGGCCCTTCCGGCCACGGCTGCCAAACAAGGCGCCGCGCTCGACGGGCTCTACGCCGTCGATCTCGCTACGGGCGAGTTGCGCTGGCGCGCCGCATCGGATGCGCCGATCGGCTCCGCGCCCGCCGTCCTGGACGGGACGATCTTCGTCATGGGCGGCTCCCGGCCGGGCGGTGAGGAAGCCGCCGGCAACCTGCTCGCATTCAGCGCACAATAGCGCAAGATCTGCAAGGATCGATGACGCGAGAGAGCGAGAAGGCGTTGGCCATGCCGGACCACCGGTCGCCCGGGAAGACGACGTCGCTGTTGCGCGAGGTCATCACGCACCTTCGGCAACGGGCGAAGGTGACGACACTCGCCGATTCGACCGGCGCCTCGCTGACCGGCCGCGACGTCCTGCTCCGCGCGCTGGTGCTGCAGCGCCTGCTGCACCGCGCGCTCCCGGAAGAGGAGCGGAATATCGGCGTCCTCCTGCCGCCGACCGTGGCCGGGACCGTGACCAACCTCGCCCTGGCATTCGATCGCCGCGTGGCCGTCAACCTCAACTACAGCCTGACGCCGGAGCTGATCCGCTACTCGATCGCCGAGGCGGGGATCACGAGCGTCATCACCTCGCGCACGTTCCTGGAACGAATGCCGGTCGACCTCGGCGACGCCAGGGTCATCGTCCTCGAGGAACTGGCGCGCAAGGCGACGCCCTTCGACAAGGGGATGGTGGCGCTCCTCTCGGTCCTCCCTCTGCCGCTACTCGAGCGCGCGCTCGGCATCGCCCGCATCCCCGCCGACTCGCCGATGGCGATCGTCTTCACCTCCGGCTCGACCGGCCGGCCGAAGGGGGTCGTCCTCCCCTGGCGCAGCATCGAGGCGAACGCGCACATGGTCGACGCCCTCCTCCATCTGCGCCCGGACGACGTCATCCTCGGCGTCCTCCCCTTCTTCCACACCTTCGGCTACACCATCACCCTCTGGACGCCGCTGGCGATGGGCGTCGGCGCGGTCTATCACACGAACCCGCTCGAAGGCCGCACGATCGGCCGCCTGATCCGCGAGCACCACGTCACGATTCTGCTCGGCACCCCGACCTTCCTGCGCGCCTACACGCAGCGCATCCCGGCAGAAGACCTCGCCTCGGTCGAGCTGGTCGCCAGTGGGTCGGAGCGGCTGCCCAGGGCGGTCGCCGACGCCTTCGAGGCGAAGTTCGGCGTTCGCCCCTTCCAGGGCTACGGCGCCACCGAGTTGGGACCGATCGTCTCGGCGAATGTGCCGGCGAACCGGGCGATCGGCGAACCGGCGCACAGCCTGCGCGAGGGGACGGTGGGCAAGCCGGCGCTCGGCGTCCGCATCGAGGTGCGCAACCCGCAAACGGGCGAGATCGTGTCGCCCGGCGAGCGGGGCGCGCTCTGGGTCACGGGGCCGCACGTCATGCTCGGCTACCTGAACGACCCAGAGCAGACGGCGCGCGCGGTCGTCGACGGCTGGTACAACACCGGCGATATCGTCACCGTCGACGAGGACGGCTTCATCACCATCGTCGGTCGCGCCAGCCGCTTCGCCAAGGTCGGCGGCGAGCAGGTGCCGTTCGGCGCGGTCGAGGAAGCGCTGGCGAGCCTGACCGGGATCAACGAGGATGGCGCGCCGCGCGCGGTCGTCACCGCCGTGCCGAGCGAAGCTGGCGGCGAGCGGCTGGTCGTCATCCACACGCCGGTGGCGATGACGCCCGATGAGCTGGTGAAGGGGCTCGTTGCCTCCGGGCTGCCCCGCCTCTACATCCCCTCCCCGGCCGATTTTTACGAGATCCCGGCCATGCCACTGATCGGCATCGGCAAGGTCGACCTGGAGGAGATCGATCGTCTGGCACGTGCCAGGCTGACGGACGCTGCGAGCCGAAGGGAAGGCGCGCCGTTGCAGAAGGGCTAGGCCTCCTTACCTCTTTCGCTGCCTCTCGGCTGCCGCCGTCGCGGCCTCGATCGCTTCCCGCTCTTCAGCGATGGCGGTCGGGATAAGGTCGCTGGAGAACTCTTTCACGAGTTGAGCCTGGACCTCATCGTTGGGAACCTGGATCGTGCCCATTCCGGCATAGACAGGATACGATCCATCCGAAGTGAGAGATCCAGCGGAGAAGAGGTAGCGCTTCCCTACCTCGAGCGGTCCAAACGTCCTGGTATCGGGACTCATGGTGTCAGCACCAGAATATTTGATCGAGACCTCTCCCTTTGCATCACCGCGAAGCGCCTCCAGAACGGCCACGCGGTAGTAAATGACCGCGTTCGGGACATCCTGGGGGCTCCAACGTTCGGCATCTTCTCGCAGCACAGCGAGCACCTCGCCGACAACGATATTTCCAAACCCCGCGTGTTGCTCCAGCTCTATCCAGCCGCCGATCTCCTCGACGACATCATCGAACGTCGTGGATCGATTGTCTTGCGCGGCAGCTTGGAGGAGAAGCACTGCCGCAATCGACAATCCAACAACCAGCGAAACCAGCAGCCCAGTTGCAGATCGAGGCGTGCGCGCAGGCGATGAATTCATTGCCTCTTCTCTTTCCAGAGGCCGAGCTGGCACTCGAAGGTCTCGATTCGCCGGACATACCTGTGCAGGAGGCGGTTCAAGGCCAGTATTGTTTCATGTCGCGCGCTTCGTGCTTTCCGGGCATCGAGCAAGAGGCGGCAACGTCTTGCCGGGAGTCTGGGCTGGCTTATTCACCAACTTGCGGTGCAAGGCGTTGGGACACTGCGCGCCACGCCAATGAGAACTTGTCCAGCCGTCCATGCGCGCCGTCCGCGTAGAATCTGGCTGAGAAGCATCTTGACAATCAGTCACCTCGTTCTTCTGCGATACTCCCGGCATGGCCAGCAGATCGACCGTCATCTTTCCGAAGGACTGGATCTGGGGCGCCGCCACGGCGGCCTACCAGGTCGAGGGCGCCACGCGCGAAGATGGCCGCGGCCCCTCCATCTGGGATACCTTTTGCCGCGTCCCCGGGGCGATCGCCAACGGCGACACCGGCGAGATCGCCTGCGACCACTACCACCGCACGGCGGGCGATATCGCCCTGATGCGCGAGCTCGGCCTCGGCGCCTACCGCTTTTCCATCTCCTGGCCGCGCATCTTTCCCACGGGGAGCGGCCGGCCGAATGCCGCCGGGCTCGACTTCTATCGCCGCCTCGTCGACGACCTCCACGCGGCCGGCATCACCCCCCATGTCACCCTCTATCACTGGGATCTGCCGCAGGCGCTGCAGGACCAAGGCGGCTGGGAGAACCGGGACACCGCGCGCCGCTTCGGCGAGCTGGCCTACACGGTGGCGGCGGCGCTCGGCGCGGGCGTCCATCACTGGTACACGATCAACGAGCCGTGGGTCGCCTCGTTCCTCGGGCACTGGATGGGTCAGCACGCGCCGGGCAAGCGCGATCTGCGGGTGGCGCTGCTGGCGGCGCACAACCTCCTGCTTGCCCACGGCGAGGGGCTCGTCGCGCTCCGTTCCGAGATGCGGCCGGGCGACGCAGCGGGCATCGTCCTCAATCTGGCGCCGTGCGAGCCGGCTACCGACAGCAACGCCGACCTCGAGGCCGCGCACCGGGCGGACGGCTTCGTCAACCGCTGGTTCCTCGACGCCCTCTATCGCGGCGCTTATCCGGACGACATGGTCCGCCTCTATGGCGACGCGATGCCCGAGGTCGAGGCGGGCGACATGGCGCTCATCTCCCAGCCGACCGATCTCCTGGGCATCAACTACTACACACGCAACGTCGTCGCGCACGACCCAGCCGCGCCGCCGCTGGAGACCCGCCGCATCGTCCCGGTGGACGCACCGGTGACGGCGATGGGCTGGGAGGTCTACCCCCGCGGCATCTATCAGGTGCTGAAGCGGGTTCACGACGACTACGCGCCGGGGCGCATGCTGATCGCGGAGAATGGCGCGGCCTACGACGACAGCCTCGTCGACGGCCAGGTCGACGACCCGGAGCGGGAGGTGTTCCTGCACGACCATCTGCTCGAGGTCTACCGGGCCATCGAGGAGGGCGTGCCGGTCGGCGGCTACTTCGTCTGGTCGCTCCTCGACAATTTCGAGTGGGCGTGGGGCTACGGCAAGCGCTTCGGGATCGTCTACGTCGACTTCGCAACGCAGGAGCGGATCATCAAGCGGAGCGGCCACTGGTACGGTCACGTAACCCGCGAGCACGGCATCAGCGGGTAGCCGCCCGGCGGTTTGCCCAAGCGTAGGGGTGACATCTGTGTCGCCCGGCCGATCCACCATGAACGCAGAGCCTGGCAACGGCGTTGCCAGACGCGAATCAGTGCTGCGAGGCGGCGGGCGGCGCAGGCGGCGCCCCTACGAGCGCGATTGGCGGATCGGTGATGCGCTCAATGCTCGTCGCTGGTGATCTCGACGCCGAACTTCTTCGCCGCCTTCTTGATCCGCTCCTTGATCGTCTTCACATCCTGCGCGTCGTACTTGTCCGCATCGTTCGGGTGGTTGATGTAACTCCAGGCGGCACGGACATGCTCGGCGGTGTCGATCGGATACTTGTTGTTCACCGGATCGGCGAACTCGACATGGCCGTACTTGTGAATCCCCTCTTCGGGGTTGACGTTTTCGCGCTTTTCGATCTTCGTGGCCATGAAAAACCTCCTGACGCAGTACGTCTCTGCATCAGGAGGTTTGCATAGGGCATGCCAATCGGATGTGGCTACTCGGCGGCCCAGGTGATGAAGGTCACGACCGTCTGCCCGTTGTCGAGCCGCTCCATCGTCACCGTCTCGTTGGCGTCGAGCGCGCTCTCCGCCACGATGCCCGCCTTGCCCGCCCGCTTCCGCTCGCGCAGCTTCTTCTTCGCCTCCTTGCGGCGCTGCTTCTTCGCGTCCTTCTTGCTCTTTTTCCCCTGCTTATCCTTCTCGGCTTTCTTGTCCTTCTTCTGCTTACCAGCGACCGTCGTGTATGAATCCGTGTGCTTGTAGATGCGGGCGAGTTGTTTGAAGTCCTTGTTGATCGGGACCACGTTGTTGAAGACGGCGCTCTGGCTGTCGTTCATGCACGACTTCGTGTTGACGTGGTCGAGCCCGATGGCGTGCCCCATCTCGTGGCAGATGGTGTGGCGCCGCGCGGCGTCACTGTTGTACTTGCCGCCACGCTGGTTGAAGAACGAGTCATTCATCTGCACGGTGGCCGACTCGATGTGCTGGCCCTTGCTGTCGAAGTAGAGCCGGGTCAGCCCGAGCCAGTTCGTCTGAGTACCATAATTGAAGCTGCAGACTTCGATCTTCCCCTTGGTCGGGTTGCAGGCCTGGGCGCTGGTGCCGCCCTTCACGGTCTTGATCGTGACCGTGTCGCTCTTGCTCCAGCCCTTGACCGCCCAGGGGACCAGCCTATCCCAGACGCCGCTGTAATTGTCCCCTGCCCGGACGGTGAACTGCTTGCTCTGGCGCGCCCAGTGGTAGTTGCTCGGCGCGGTGCTGGCGGCCAGATGCCCGACCGGCGACAACACGAGCAGCGCGGCGAAGATCACGAGCACGAGCCGCAGGGCAAGATTCCTCGTCACGTTCCGAACTCCCGCATCGTTCCTTGCACACTCCTGAACACCCCGCGGCCCGGTTCGTCCGCGAGCATGATGTCCAACCCTAACCTTTCGGTCGATCAGCGCTTAGCCCCGGTGGTCCCCTTTTGCCCGGATCCCCCTCTCAATGACGCCGCGGCGAGCGGTCCGGTTTCGGCGTCGTGATCGAGCGGGCCGCCGAGCAGGCGCCAGACCGCGGCCCCCAGCACGAGGGTGAGCAGGAGGGTCACGATCGCCGAGACGACGCACCATTGGCAGATGGCGCCGATCACCGCCACCTCCAGCCACGTCAGGTAGGCCGCGTAGACCGTGCCCGAGAGGGCGATGGCAAAAGCAACCGAGACCATCGGCATCTGCAGCTCTGGCCGCCGCAGGGCGACGATGCTGCAGGCCAGAATGACGACGTACATGCCGAGGCCGAGCAGCGCCACCGGCACCGGCCCGATCGTCGCGAACTCGCTCGCCTGCACGGTCTGGCAGTCGCCGAGCCCGCAGACGAGCGCGCCGGGGTCGAAGTGGATCCAGGTCAGGTACGCGGCAACCGCCACTCCCGCCACGGAGAGCGCGATCGTCAGGTTGGCAAGGCGTCTGCTGTTCGTCTGCTACTCCTTCGCCAGCGCGGCATCGATGGCCGGCTTGAGGGTATCCCACTGCCACGGAACTTCGACGCCGTCGACGAAGATCGTCGGCGTGCTGTCGATCCCCTGCTTGCGCGCGTCGGCCGACGACTGCTTGACGAGCTCGCTCTTCTCGCCGCTGTCGAGGCACTTGTCGAACTTCTCGGTGTCGAGCGAGAGGGTGGCAGCGATCTTCTTCAGCCGCTCATCGCTGAAGGCGTTCTGGTTCTCACCCCGCTGGTTCTGGTAGAGCGTGTCGTGATAGGCCCAGAACGCATTCTGGTCGGCCGCGCAGGCAGCAGCCTCGGCGGCCCGGATCGACTCGGGGCCGAGGAAGGCGAAATCGCGGAACTCGTACTTAACCAGCCCCGGCTCCACGTAGTCGGAAATCAGCTTCGGCGCCATTTCGCGGGCGAAGGTGCCGCACCAGGGGCACTGGTAGTCTCCCCACTCGACGACGGAGATCTTCGCCGCGTCGTTGCCCATCGTCGTGCCGGAGATGGGGATCGACGCGGGGACGGGCGCGGCGGCCACGATCGGCGCGTCGGCCGGCTTCGGCCGGTTGATGAGGATCAGGACGAGCGTGGCGACGAGCCCGAGGGCGACGGCCGCCCCGAGCCACGCGAACTGGCGACGTCGCGCCGCCTGCTCCGCTTCCACGCGCCGCCGCTCACGATTGGACATCCGGCGCTCGGGGCTCGAGCGCCGGCGCGATTCAGTTTCCGGTCGATCCGGGGACTCGGGTTGCATTGACCTGCGATTCCTCCCTGTGCGATTCGTCGACGAGCCAGCGCCCGTCGTTCTGAACGAAGATCAGCCGCGCCGCCTCCTGCTGCGTCGTCGACGTGGCGTTCGGATCGTGCGAGTGATTCGTCGGATTGTCGACGATCACGCGGGCGCCGACGCGCCCGTCATCGAGCCGTCTCACATCGTCAACGCTGACCAGCGCGACGCGTTCCACCTCGGAGACGGGGATCGGCTTCCCGGCGATCGCCTCGAGCGCGCTGGTTGGCCCTTGCGGGTAGGCGAAGCGGAGGCGATCGTCACTGTAGAGCGCCAGACGCCGCAGGATATCACCCGCGTTGGCGCAGGCGACCATCTCGTGGGCGACGGCGACGATCTGGTCGCGCGTCGCCTCGTCAACCGGCCCGCCGCCGGTCTCGGTGGCGTTTGGCGGCTCGGCGGGCGGCGGCGTCTTCGCCAACTCGCTGATCTCATCGAGCGAGCGCGGGGTGACCGTGCAGCCCTCGGCTCCCGGCGCGTCACGCGCCAGGAGCGCCTGCTGCTGCAGACTGCGCACGTAGGCGATGACATCCCGGATCTGATCGCCGCCCAGCTTCCCGGCGAACGCGGGCATGTCGGTCCCGGCGATGCCGTTCTCGATCCAGTAGGCGTAGTCGTCGTCGGTATGCATCAGCGAATGGCCGCCGGTCAGATCCGCCGGCCGCTGCTTCAGCGAGCCCGCGGACGGCCCATCCCCCTTCGCCCCGGGGCCATGGCAG
>JADYYO010000023.1 GCA_020853615.1 Thermomicrobiales bacterium | reverse complement strand
GCGGCTACTTCACCTGGCGCGAGGAGGATGGTGGCCCGCTCCTCCTCGTTGCCGGCGGCTCCGGGATCGCCCCGCTGATGTCGATCCTCCGCGCGCGGCGCGCGTGGGGCGGCGCGGTTCCGGCCACCCTCCTCTACTCCTCCCGCTCCTGGGAGGAGGTCATCTACCGCGACGAGCTAGCGCGGATGGCCGAGGAGCCGGCCGTGCGCGTCGTGCACACCCTCACTCGCTCGCACCCGGAGGGATGGGAGGGCTACACGCGGCGTATCGACCGGGCGATGCTGGAGGCGGTCGCCGGCCCGCCGGCGGAGGGCGGCCTCGCCTATGTCTGCGGGCCGACGGCGCTGGTCGAGGGCGTGGCCAACACGCTGGTCGCCATCGGCTATCCGCCGCAACGGGTGAAGACCGAGCGTTTCGGACCGACTGGAGAGCCATGATGCGCGCGCCCGAATCGACCGAGGGACTCGACGGCAACGCCGCCGCCGGGGTGTTGAGCGAGATGTTCGCGTTCGAGGCGAGCCGCGCCGAGGTCGTCTGTGGCGGATGCGGAGCGGTCGCCCCGATCGGGCGGCTGGCGGCCTACGGGCTGGAAATGGGCGCGGTGCTCCGCTGCCGGGAGTGCGACACCGCGCTCCTCTGCGTCGGCGTCACCGGCCGCACCCGCTCCCTCGTCATGCGCGGCGCCGCCGTCCTCCGCTATCGCGTCGGCGATTCCCCCTCCTCACTCTCGCGCTCGCGCGCCTGAGCCTCCTCCTCGAGGGCGCAGACGCGCTCGTGCATATCGCCGATGTCGCCGGAGACGAGTGACTCGACCGCCTCCGTCCGCTCGACCAGCGACAGCGCGCGATCCCCCGCCGCTATACCGAGCGCGCGCCCATACTCCGATCCCCGGCGCATGACGAGGAGCTGGAAGGCGGTGCCATAGGTATTCACGGCGCGCTCCAGCTCGACACTGCCGGCAGCGTCTCCCCGCTCCACAATGCGCGCGATCGCGCGCGCGTAGCGATCGACCTCCTTCGGATCGATCGTGAAGATTCTCACTTCGTCGGCCATGATCGCGTCCTCCCAATCCCTGGCTGCTCGTGCGAACGGCCGGCGATCCAACGTCAAGAAACCGACCCGGTTTCCAGGTCGCGGGCGGCAGCGCTCGCCGCACGCCCTTCCCATTCTAGTGGTGCTGGTCAACGTGGGCCGGGGTGCAGCCCGACCGCCTGTTGGCCAGAATCGGGGCGCGGGGTATCGTTGCGGCGCCGGAGTCGCGGGCAGAGAGCAACGGGGGATAGCGAAGATCATGGCGCGGGCCGACGTCATCATCGAGAACGGGACGATCGTCACCGAGGGCGGTCGCTTCACGGCAGACCTCGTCATCGCCGATCAGCAGATCGCCGCCCTGACGAACAACGCCAGCGGCTGGGAGGCCGGCGAGCGCATCGACGCGACCGGCCTCTGGCTCCTGCCGGGCGGCATCGACGTGCACACCCATCTGCGCGAGCCGGACCCGGAGCTGCTGGAAGGTTTCGCGCGCGGCGGCGCCGGGGCGGCAGCCGGCGGGCTGACCACGGTCGTCGAGATGCCGCAGGCGCACCCGACGACTGTCACCCCCGAACAGTTCCGCGAAAAGCAGCGGCTCGTCGCCGAGCACGCCATCGTCGACATGGCGCTCTGGGCCGGCGCGATCGGCCCGCCGAAGCAGACGGCGGACGATCTGGCGGGGATGGCCGAGGCGGGCGCGGCGGCCTTCAAGTCGTTCATGGCCACTTCCTCCCCCCTCTTCCCGGCGATCGACTACGGGCAGCTCCACTGGGCGATGCGGGAGGCGGCGCGCCTCGGACTCCCCTATGGGCTCCATGCAGAAGACCAGGCGCTCCTGGCCGACGGTCTGCAGCGGATGCGGGCGGTGGGGCGCACCGATCCCCTCGCCCACGCCGAATCGCGCCCGCCGCTGGTCGAGACGGTCGCGGTCAACACCGCGCTCCTCCTCGCCGCCGAGACCGGCTGCCATGTCCACATCTGCCACGTCGCCTCGGCCGGGGCGCTCGCGCTCATCCACGAGGCGAAAGCGCGCGGGCAGCGCGTCACCGCCGAGACCTGCCCGCAATACCTGATGCTCAACACCGATGACCTGGAGCGGCTGGCCGGCTTCGCCCGCTGCGCCCCAGCGATCCGCGACCAGGCGGAGGTCGACGCCATCTGGGAGTTCGTCCACGATGGCACGATCGATATCATCTGCTCCGACCACTGCCCCTTCACCATCGAGAGCAAGGAGGCGGGCCGCAATGACATCTTCGCCGCGCCGCTCGGCCTCTCTGGCGTGCAGACGCTCCTGCCGGCCTTCTTCTCGGAGGCGGTCGTGCGGCGCGGCATGGCGCCGGAGCGCTTCGTGGCGATGATGGCCGGCAACCCCGCGCGCGTCTTCGGCCTCACCCCGCGCAAGGGGACGCTCGCCGTCGGCGCCGACGCGGATGTCACCCTCCTCGACCCGGAGGCGACCTGGACGGTGTCGGCCGGCGAGGCGCTGCATGGCCAGAAGTGGACGCCGTACGAGGGAATGACGCTCACGGGCCGTGTCCGGCGCACGATCCGACGCGGCGAGACGATCTACGACGACACGCGGGAGGGCGAAGAGCGGGTGACGGCGCGCCCCGGCTCCGGGACGTTCCTGCCGCGCGGATATGGGGAGTTGGCGTGATGGCGATCACGAGCGAGCGCTGGATCGATCCCGGCCGGCTGCAGGCGCAGATCGACGACCTGGCCGAGTTTGGCGCGCGCGGCGAGACGGGCGTGGCCCGCCTCGTCTACGCGCCGGAGTGGGTCGCAGCACAGAACCAGATCGCGGCCTGGATGACCGAGGCGGGGCTGCGGGTCGAGCGGGACACGGTCGGCAATGTCTGGGGCTATCTTGACGGCCGGCAGAGCGGCGAGCCGCTCGTCGTCTCCGGCTCGCACATCGACTCGCAGAATCCGGGCGGGCGCTTCGACGGCGCGCTCGGGGTCCTCGCCGCGATCAACGCGCTGGCGGCGCTGCGCGAGCGCCACGGGCAGCCGGAGCGGACGCTGGCCGCGCTCTCCCTCGTCGAGGAGGAGGCCTCCCGCTTCTCGACCGCGAACTTCTGGGGCTCGCGCGCCATCATCGGGCGCATCGGAGCGGAGGAGCCGAAGCGGCTGCGCGGCTACGACGGCGTCACCATGGCCGAGGCGATGCGCGACGCCGGGCTCGACCCGAACCGGATTCCCGAGGCGAAGCGCGACGACATCGGCGTCTTCATCGAGTTGCACATCGAGCAGGGCCCCTACCTCGAGCAGGCGGACCTGCCGGTCGGCATCGTCGAGCGGGTCACCGGCTACCGGCAGTACCTCGTCACCCTCGAGGGGGAGGCGAACCACGCCGGCACGACGCCGATGGACCTGCGCCGCGACCCGATGGCCGGCGCGGCGGAGATCATCAGCGGGGTGGTCAACACGGCCCATCGCATGGGGCGGCCGGCGGTCACCACCATCGGGCGCATCCACGCCCAGCCGAACGAGCGGGCGGTGATCCCGCGGCAGGTCTCGTTCACGGTCGACGCCCGCTCGCCGCTTCCGGGGCAGCGCGAGCGGCTGCTGGCGCGGCACGAGGCGCTGATACGCGAAGTGGCCGACCGGCGCGACCTGACCCTCTCCCTGCGCGTCGACAGCGACCGGCGGCCGGTTCTCGCCGACCCGGTGCTGGTCGAGATCATCGCTGAAGCAGCGAGCGAAGCGGGCGTCCCGGCGATGCGGATGACCTCTGGCGCGGTCCACGACAGCATGCAGCTCGCCGAGATCGCCCGCATGGCGATGATCTTCGTCCGCTCGCGGGGCGGCATCAGCCACAGTCCCGAAGAGTTCACCTCGACCGAGGACGCCGCCGACGGCACGGAAGTCCTCGCCCGCGCGCTCTACCGCCTGGGCTACGCGTGATGGCGGGGAACGAGGCGAAAACGGTCGTCATGATCACCTCGCCGCTCGAGGCGGAGCACGCCGCGCGCATCGCCACGGCCTACCCGGAGCAGGTCGAGGTGATCTACCGCCCCGACCTGATGCCGGCGATCCGCTACCTCGGCGACCACGGCGACCCCGACTGGCGGCGCACCCCCGAGCAGGAGCGGGAGTGGCACGCGCTCCTCGCCCGCGCCGACGCGCTGCTCGATTTTCCGCAGCACGAGCCGCGGCCGCTTCTCGAGCTGGCGCCGAGGCTGCGCTGGGTGCAGACGACCTCGGCCGGCGTCGGCCCGCTGGTGCAACGGCTCGGCCTCGCCAACAGCGATCTCGTCGTCACCACCGCTAGTGGGATCCACGCCCAGCCGCTGGCCGAGTTCGTCTTCGCCGCGCTCCTCTACCACTCGAAGGAGCTGGGTCGCCTGCAGTGCGAGCAGCAGGCCCGCCAGTGGCATCGCTTCTGTGGCGTCGAGCTGGCCGGGCAGACGATGGCGATCGTCGGGCCGGGACGGATCGGGCAGGAGGTCGTCCGCATCGCCCGCGCCTTCCGCATGCGCGCGGTCGCCATGGGCCGCAACGCCGACCCGGAGCGAGCGGCGGCGCTCGGCCTCGACCGGCTCTACGGTCGCGACGAGCTCCACGCGATGCTTGCCGAGGCGGACTGCCTCGTCGTCTGCGCACCGCAGACGACGGAGACCGATGGCCTGCTGGGTGACGCCGAGTTCACCGCGCTGAAGCCGGGCGCGGTTTTCGTCAACATCGGCCGGGGCGCGATCGTCGACGAGGCCGCGCTGGCACGCGCCCTCGAGGCGGGGTGGATCGCCTTCGCCGCCCTCGATGTCTTCCAGACCGAGCCGCTGCCGGCCGACTCGCCCTTCTGGGCGCTGCCGAACGTGCTGATCAACCCGCACTCGGCCAGCACCGTCGATACCGAGAACCGGAAGCTGACCGACCGCTTCATCGCGAACCTCGGCCACTTTCTGCGCGGCGAGATCGACCAGATGGCGCCGGCTCTCGACAAGCGGCGCGGCTACTGAGCCGCGTCAGCGCCGGATGCCGTCGAAACCAGCGCGGGGGTTACTCCGTAGATACCGGTGAGCCGGACGGCCGGGCGCCAGCGGGGTGTTATAGTGACCGTCCGTACATAAAGGAATCCCGAACGTCGGGGTGGAGGTTATGCGATATGCGACGATGGCGAGCATTGGCGATCGTGCCCGCGGCGGCGATGGTGTTGACGGGATCGGCCCTGGCGCAGGATGGCACGCCGGCGGCCGGGGAGACCGAAAACCCGCGCCAGGTGTCGCCGGTCGAGTGCGTCGCCGAGCCACGCCCAGTCGAGGAGATCGATGCCCTGCTCGATCTGAATGGAGCAGGGATTCAGCCGCCCCCGGCGGTCACCATCACCGCGCCGCTCGGCACGAACGTCGACCCGAAGACTGACGTCTCGATCAAGGAAGCGGTCCGCGGCATCCTTGCCTGCCTGAACGCCGGCGACATCCCGCGCGGGGCCGCGCTCATGACCGACAACGGCATCAAGCGCACCTACTGGGCGCTGACGGTCGATGCCCAGAGCCGCGAGAATGCGAAGGCGCTCATCGCCGCGCCGCCGCAGCCGCGCAACTCGAGCGCCTTCATCCGTCTCATCACCGTGACCGACGCGTCGACGCTCGATGACGGCCGGGTGGCCGCCTTCGTCGTCCTCAATGAGCCGGTGCTTCCCCCCTCCGGCCCCGAGACGCTCCTCTTCCTCTTCAAGAACGTCGACGGGCAGTGGAAGCTCGACGACTTCGCGGACTTCTCGATCCTCCCGGCCGACTACGGCGCGACCCCCGAGTCGACGCCTGCGCCCTGACCTCGTCACCATCGTCTGCGATGAAGCGCCGCCGGGGAGCAGCTCCCCGGCGGCGTGTTTTTCCCGTCGCCCCGCGTCGCCGAAACGTCCCGCCGCGCCAGGGCGTTGCAGGAGGTGAAGGGGCGCGACCGCCCGGGACTCCTGGGCCGGGAACTCGCTTGCGATGCGCCAGACGAAACGACTATGTTGAGACCCGGACCGACGACGCGTGTGCCGCGTCTGCCCAACACCGCGATAGGCGCCGGGTCCTGCTCGGGAGGGGATAGTATGAGGCGACATCTTGCATTGGCCGGCGCGGCGTTGCTCGCCCTGTCGACGGTCGCCGGGCCCGCCGTGGCGCAGAATAACGAGCCGGTCAACGCCGACGGCGCCTATGTCGTGGCGAATGACGATGGTTCGCCGGCCGTCTCTGGCCGCGGCAAGGACATCGTCTACGGCGACATCAACACCGGCGGCGGCGGCGGCGAGGTGCTCGGCGATCCGAACGCGGTCTACTCACCGAACACCCCCGGGCATCCGGGTCCGGGCGGCGGGCCGGTGGTCATGCCCGGTGCGGGCGATGGGCTGATCGGCGGCGTGCCGATCCAGCCGGCCGCGCCCGACAACACCACGACCACGACAACCGATCTCGCCACCAGCGACGGCAACGCCACCGAGAACGTCCCGATCGACGACGTGGCCGCCGAATCGAGCACGACCGAAGGGGACGGCTCCAGCGACGAGGCAGCGCCGCTCGGTTTCTGCGAGCAGTACCCGACCTGGTACGACGCGCAGGTCGCCTACGAGAATCTCGGCACGACCGCGGCCGATCCGGCGCTCGTGCAGGAGGTCGACCCCGACTACGACGGCATCGCCTGCGAAGGCGAGATGGCGTAGTCAAGGGGAAAGAACGGCCCTGGTCAATCACTGAGATACTCGTGTACCGAGCGGATAGCGACGGCGCCGTCGCCTACCGCGGCCGCTACCCGGTTGGCCGCGCCACGGCGCACGTCGCCCGCGGCGAACACGCCCGGGAGGCTCGTTTCTAGCGGGAGCGGAGAACGATCCAGTGGCCAGACGGCCGTCCCTCGGCCGGCGGCGAGGTTGCGCCCGGTCACGACGGCGCCGCGCTCATCCCGTGCCACCGCTTCCGGCAGCCAGCCGGTTTGCGGCTCACCCCCGATTTCCACGAAGAGCGCGCTGGCCGGCACGCGCTCTCGCCCGCCAGATGCTCCCCCCTGCAACTCCAACCCGCGCAGGCGGCGTTCGCCGATGCCGTCGACCACCCGCGTGTTGGGGCGCACCAGGATGTTTGGCGTTTCTCTGATTCGCTGAACCAGGTAGTCAGCCATGCCGGATTCCAGCGAGTCGCCGCGGATGAGCAACGTGACTCGCGCGGCGTATTCGGCCAGGTGCAACGTGGCCTGCCCGGCCGAGTTTCCGCCTCCGACGACGCTCACCTCCTCCCCTCGCAGGGCCGAGGCCTCGGCGCCAGTGGCGCCATAAAAAACCCCGCGCCCGATGAGCGCTTCGAGCGCTGGGATGCCCAGCCGGCGGGGCGCGATGCCGCTCGCCACGACAACCGCCCGGCTCTCGAGCGTGGCGCCATCGTCGAAGGTGAGGATGTGCGCCCCATCGCGCGTCTCCAGGCCGGTGGCGCGGCGGATGAAGACGAAGTGCGCCCCGAACAAAAGCGCCTGATAATACGCCCGCGAGGTCAGTTCGCTCCCACTCAGACCCCGCGGGAAGCCGAGGTAATTGAGAATCAGGCTGCTGGCCGCTGCCTGACCGCCGAGTGCGCCAGCCTCTGCCACCACGGTGCGTAGCCCCTCGGATGCGCTGTAGACAGCCGCCGCCAGGCCCGCCGGCCCAGTGCCGATGATGGCGACATCGACGCGCCCGGCAGGCGGCTCAGTGGCGACCCCGAGCACGTTGGCCAGCGCTGCGTTCGACGGATCCACCAGAACCTTGCCAACGCGGTGAAAGGCGACGGGCAGCCGCTCGCTGGCGACATGGTGCCGCACCAGAAGCTCCCTGCCGCGAGGCGAGTCGACCGCGTAGAAGCCGTACGGGACGCCACTGCGCTCCAGGAGATCCCTCAGTTCGTAACCGCGCGGGCTCCATTGCTGGTCGACGATGGTGACAGCCTCGTAGCGGGGATGATGCAATGTTGTCCAGGCGCTGAGCGCGTCGGTAACGGTCGGGTAGAGCCATTCCTCGGGAGAGTCCCATGGCGCAGCGATCTGGAAGTCCAGATGGCCGAGCAACATGGCGTGCCGGATGGGCTCCTCCATGCCGGCCGGGCCGGGCGTGACGAGCAGGCCGCGCCGGGCGCCGGAGTGCAACTCGTCGACCTGGTCGAGGAACGCGATCCCGGTCATCTCCGGCAACTGTTGCGCGCTGATGACGATCGCCACTTCATCGTCCGTTTCTCGCATTGCCCGCAGCGGCGCGAGACCCGTGGCCGCGGAGTCGGCCACGATCACGCGGTAGTCAGCGCCGAAGCGGCGCACCAGGTCGCGCGCCAGCGCGTCGTGGATCTGTTCGTCGCTGGCGACAGCAAGAATCACCGGCGTGCTCATCGCGTACCTCCATGTCAGTCAGGTGGGCCAAGGAGCGTATGCGTCTACCGGGCCTGCCGGCGCCGCGATTGCGGCGATCCTGGGAACGAGCGGCTCGGTCACATCGCGCCGGCGCTAACGCGTGCGGCTGCCACCGTGATGCCGGAGATGCCCGGGCGCCACGCGTATTGCGCGAAGTCAGACCTGAGACTGGCGTGCATCATCCGTGCCATTGGCCAATGGATTGTCATCTCACAACCGTCAAGCGGACGCGTTGTGTCTTTGCCAGTGCCTGGAACGACGAAGTGCCTCAGCGCGTGGCGAGCGGCAGCGATGGAGCCGTGCCGTGTGGCGCTGGATTCCATGTGCCACGAAATTCGCCCGCGTCGCGGCCGCGCCATGGAGAACGCGCGGCGGGACGGCACGACTGGGGATTCCGAGCCAGGTTGCTTCCGCTCCCCTGAGGTTCGCACTTCGATAATGCACGACATGCTCATCCCGCTGGCGCTCGTCGCCGCGGTGCTGCTGGTGTCGGGGCTCGTCTCCAGCGCCGTGCAGCGCGCGCCATTCTCCATGCCCATGATCTTCCTCGGCCTCGGTCTGCTGCTCGGCGATGGCGGTGTCGGCGCGCTCCACGTCGATACGCACGACGAAGGGCTGGCAGCTCTTGCTGTCCTCAGCCTCGCCTTCGTCCTCTTTCTCGACGCGGTCAATCTCCGCGCGAACAAGGGTCAACGGCTTTGGCACGCGCTGCTGCTGGCGCTGGGCCCGGGCACGCTCCTTACCGCCGGACTGGTCGCCGCCGCGGCCCATCTCATCCTCGGCCTGGCCCTGCCCGCATCGCTGATGGTCGGGGCCATTCTGGCCTCGATCGACCCGGTGGTGCTGCGCGACGTGGTGCGCGACGAGCGCGTGCCCTCCTCGATCCGGCAGGAGCTGACGACGGAGGCGGGCGCCAATGACATCATCGTCCTGCCACTCGTGCTGATCCTCGCCGCGGTCATGCGTGGGCAATCCGGAGACGCCGCGGAATGGCTGCTGACCCTCGGCCGGATCTTCGTTCTGGGGCCAGTGGCCGGGGTTGCGGTGGGCCTGGCCAGCGTGTGGGTGATGCGGCAGGCGCGATCCCGCATCGCCATCGAGAACGAGCATCGCGCCATCTTCGGTGTCGGCGCCGTGCTGGCGGCGTACGTTGTCGGCGAGGCGGTAGGGGGCAGCGGGTTCCTGGCGATCCTGGCCGGTGGCGCGGCGGTCATCGCCACGGACTACGATCTCTGCGATTGCCTGCTCGACTACAGCG
>JADYYO010000022.1 GCA_020853615.1 Thermomicrobiales bacterium | reverse complement strand
GCACCCGCCGACGACGAGATGATCGTGCGCCGCTGCGCGATGATCCCGCTCGAGGTGGTGATGCGCCGCATCGCGACCGGCTCCTACCTGAAACGGAACGCGGTGCCGGAGGGGACGCGGTTCGAGCCGACCGTCGTCGAGTTCTTCTTCAAGGACGACGCCAATCACGACCCGCTCGTCGATCGGGGCTGGATCGTGGCCAACGGCATCGCGACCGCCGAGGAGGCCGATCTCCTCGCCGATATCGGCCGGCAGGTCTTCGCCGCGCTCGAGGCGGCCTGGACGACCCAGGATGTGCAGCTCGTCGATCTGAAGATCGAGTTCGGCCGCGACGCCAACGGGGATCTCCTCGTCGCGGACGTCATCGACAACGATTCCTGGCGGATCTGGCCGGGTGGCCGCAAGGAGGCGATGCTCGACAAGCAGGTCTACCGGGACACCACTGAGGTGACCGACGAGGCGTTGCGCACCGTCCTGGCTAAGTACAAGCAGGTCGCGGCGCTGACCGATGCATTCGGGTGCGGGCACGAAGCGCCGGTTGCCTTTGCGCCCGACGACAAGCCGCGCGAGGCGTGCGGCGTCTTTGGCATCTGGGGGGAAGGGGCGGATGTCGCGCGGACGACCCTCTTCGGCCTGATGGCGCTGCAGCACCGGGGGCAGGAGAGTGCGGGCGTCGCGGTCCTCGCCGAGCGGCAGATTCGGGTGGCCCGCGGGATGGGCCGGGTCGACCAGATCTTCCATCCGGAGCAGGTCGACGCGTTGCAGGGCGTGGCGGCGATCGGGCATACCCGCTATTCGACCACCGGCAGCTCCTGCATCGAGAACGCCCAGCCGGTCATCGTCGAGCACGATGGCGAGGCGCTGGCGCTGGCGCACAACGGCAATCTCGTCAATCCGGTGGCGTTGCGCCGCCTCGTGCGCGAGCGCGGGATCGAGCCGACGACGAGCTCGGACAGCGAGTTGCTGGCCTTGCTGATCCTGCATGGGCGGGGAAGCTGGGAAGAGCGCATTCGCCGCATGATGGAGCTGGCGTCGGGGGCCTACTCGCTGGCGATCCTCACGCCCGAAGCGCTCTTCGCCGTCCGCGATCCGTATGGGGTCCGGCCGCTCTGCCTCGGCTGGCGCGGAGGGCACTGGCTGGTCGCTTCCGAAAGCTGCGCCCTCGACACCGTCGGCGCCGAGCTGGTGCGCGATGTCCAGCCGGGCGAGATCCTCCGCGTCGACGAGGCTGGGTTGCGCTCCGAGCTGATGCCGAACCCGCCGCCGTCGGCCCTCTGCGTCTTCGAGCAGATCTACTTCGCGCGGCCCGACAGCGTCCTCGATGGGAGAACCGCGTTCGAGGCGCGGGTGGCGATGGGCCGCGAGTTGGCTCGGGAGCATCCGGCCCAGGCCGATCTCGTGATCGGCGTGCCCGATTCGGGGGTGCCGGCGGCGATCGGCTATGCGCAGGAGCTGGGGCTGCCGCTGAGTGAGGGCTTGATCAAGAACCGCTACGTCGGCCGGACCTTCATTCAGCCGGACCAACACTCCCGCCAGTCGGGCATTCGTCTGAAGTTCAATCCGTTGCGCGGCGCGGTCAAGGAGAAGCGCGTCGTCATCGTCGACGACAGCATCGTGCGCGGCAACACGATGCCGCAGATCGTCGACCTGTTGCGCCGTGGCGGCGCCACCGCGATCCATCTGCGCATCTCCGCGCCTCCGATCGCGCACGTCTGCCACTTCGGCATCGACATGGGCGAGCGCGACAGTCTCGTGGCCCACGGCCGCGACATGGAGGAGATCCGGCGCCGCCTCGGCGCTGATACCCTTGGTTACCTCAGCCTGGAGGGCCTGGCGCGGGCGGCCGGCGAGCGGAATCGCTGCTTCGGCTGCCTCACTGGGCGATATCCCCTTTCGATCGACGGCGCGACATCGAAGAGCGCGCTCGAGATCGAGGCGAGGGACGAGCAGGCGGTTCTCGCGCGGGAGCTTGCCGAATGAGCAAGGACGCGACGATCGACCGTCCCTTTTCGGTCCTGGTCGTCGGCTCTGGCTCCCGCGAGCACGCGCTAACCTGGGGGCTCGCCACATCGCCATCGGTCAGCGAGCTCTGGGCGGCGCCTGGCAACCCGGGGATCGCCACCCTGGCGCGGACGCTCGATCTGCCCGTGACCGACATCGTGGCGATTGCTGACCTGGCGGTTGCCCTGCAGATCGGCCTGGTGGTTGTCGGCCCAGAGGCGCCACTGGCGTTCGGTCTCGCCAATCTGCTGCGCGAGCGAGGCATTCCCGTCTTCGGCCCGACCCGCGAGGCCGCCGAGCTCGAATGGTCGAAATCGTTCGCAAAGGCGTTCATGCGCCGCCACGGCATCCCGACCGCCGATTTCGGCCTCTTTGCCGACTACGACGCGGCGATGGCGTTCGCGCGTGGGACTCCCCTGCCTCTGGTGGTCAAAGCCGATGGGCTCGCCGGCGGCAAGGGGGTTGTCGTCTGCGCGACGCTCGCGGAGGCGGAGGGGGCGATCCGGTCGATCCTGCTCGACGACGCGTTCGGCGCGGCGGGGAGCCGGGTCGTGATCGAGGAGTTCCTCCCGGGCGAGGAGTTGAGCGTCATCGCGCTGGTCGATGGCGAGCGGATCGCGCTCCTGCCCGCCGCCCGCGATTACAAGCGGCTCGGCGATGGCGACTCCGGGCCGAACACCGGCGGCATGGGGAGTTATGCGCCCGTTCCCGATCTCGACCCCGCGTTGCTCGATCTCGTTCGCGCGACGGTTCTGGAACCGGCGGCCGCGGGCCTGCGTGCCGAGGGGCGGTCATATCGCGGCGCACTCTACGCTGGCTTGATGCTGACGACGAGCGGGCCGCGCGTGCTCGAGTTCAACTGCCGCTTCGGCGATCCCGAGACGCAGGCGATCCTCCCCTTGCTCGATGTCGACCTTGCGCGCCTCCTGTATGACACTGCAGAGGGCAAACTCGATCCGGCAGACATCGCCATCCGGCCCGGGGCTGCAGTCTGCGTCGTGCTGGCCGCGGCGGGCTACCCGGACACTCCCCGCGCCGGCGACGTCATCCAAGGGATCGACGCTGCCGTCGACAGTGGCGCACTCGTCTTCCACGCGGGCACCGCGCGGAGGGACGGCGACCTGGTGACGAAGGGCGGTCGGGTGCTGTCGGTCGTGGGCGCCGGACCGGACCTCGAAGCGGCGGCCCGGCGCGCCTATGACGCGGCCGGCAGGATCGCCTTTGCCGGACGGCAGATGCGGCGAGATATCGCGCGGTTGCCGGTGCGGCCTTTGGCGTGAAGCGCCTAGTTGTCCTTGCCTCTGGCTCCGGCACGAATTTGCAGGCGCTGATCGACGCGATCACGTGCGGCGAGCTCGAGGCCGAGATTGCCGCGGTGATCAGCGAGCGTCCGGATGCCGGGGCGCTGGGCCGCGCGGTGGCAGCGGGAATCCCGGCCTTAACATTGTCGCTGGCCGACCGGCGCGACCCGGCCATTCGGGCCGCATATGATCGGGATCTCGCGTCGGTGGTCGACAGCATGCGGCCCGATCTGGTCGTGCTGGCGGGTTGGATGCTCATTTGCGGGACGGCCTTTCTCGAGCGCTTCCCGGGGCGGATCGTTAATGTCCACCCGGCGCTCCTCCCCGACGGGGAGGCGTCCGAGGTGACGACCAGCCGGGGAAGGCTTCCGGCCCTCCGCGGCGCGCGCGCGGTCGCCGAGGCGCTGCGGCGGGAACTCCCGCTCACCGGCGTGACGGTCCACTACGTGACCTCGGCCGTCGACGCAGGGCCGCTGATCGCGCACGAGGAGGTGCCGATCTTGCCAGGCGATGACGAAACGCGGTTGCATGAACGGATCAAGCGCGCCGAGCATCGGTTGCTGCCGCGCGCGGTCTCCCTCGCGCTGGCAGCGAGCAACGAGGAGGAGTGATTGTGGGTGACAGTAGCGCGGCGTTTAGTGGCCACGGGCCCCGGGTGGTGATCATCCTCGGCTCGAAATCGGATCTGGAGCACCGGGCAGCGATCGCGCGTGCCCTCGATCGCTTCGGGATCACGCATGAGACGCGGGTCGCCTCGGCGCACCGGGTGACGGGCTATCTGCTCGACATGCTCGAGGGCTACGAGCGGGACGGGTTGCCGCGCGTCTACGTCACGGTCGCCGGCCGGTCGAACGCGCTCTCTGGTGTGGTCGATGCCAACTCGCGGCACCCGGTCATCGCCTGCCCGCCCTACAGCGACCGCTTCGGTGGCATGGATCTCCTCTCGTCCGTGCGAATGCCGGGCGGCGTGGCGCCGATGCTCGTCCTGGAGCCGGAAGCGGCGGCGCTCGCGGCCGCGAAGATCCTGGCGGTCGCGGACCAGCAGCTCGGTGAGCGCATCGCCGCCGCGCAGGCGAAATCCCGCCAGCTCGCAATGGAGGACGACCGCGAGGTGCAGGACCTCTGACCCTGGCGCCAGCGGCCGGGGTCGCCTCGGCTATGCTTCATGCTGGACCCATGCGTGACGAGTGACGCCGCGCCAGCGTTGAGATGGCATGCCAGACAAACCGCTCTTCCGGAAGATTCTGATCGCGAACCGGGGCGAGATCGCCCTGCGGATTTTGCGCGCCTGTCACGATCTCGGCGTCAGCGCGGTCGTTGCCTACAGCGACGCCGACCGCGATTCGCTCCCGGTGCGGATGGCCGACGAGGCGGTCTGCATTGGGCCGGCGCAGGTCGCCCGCTCCTACAACAACATCCCGGCGATCATCAGCGCTGCGCTGATCACCGGCTGCGACGCGATCCATCCTGGCTACGGATTCCTGGCGGAAAACCCGTACCTGGCGGAGATCTGCGCGCAGGTCGGCGTCACGTTCATCGGCCCGCCGCCCGAGGTCATCGAGGTGATGGGCAACAAGGCCGAGGCGCGGAAGATGATGCAGCAGGCCGGGGTGCCGATCGTGCCCGGGAGCCCGGGACCGATCGCGCATCTCGGCGAGGCGCGGCAGATCGCGCGGGAGATTGGCTATCCGCTGATCGTCAAGGCGGTGGCCGGCGGCGGCGGCCGCGGCATGCGCGTGGTGCACGACGACCAGGATCTGGTGCGGGCATTGCCTCTGGCGCAAGCCGAGGCGGACGCCGCCTTCGGCAACGACAGCGTCTACGTGGAGCGCTTCGTCGACCGGCCCCGGCACGTCGAAGTTCAGGTTCTCGCCGACAATTACGGCGAAGTCGTCGCCATCGGGGAGCGTGACTGCTCCATCCAGCGTCGGCATCAGAAGCTGATCGAGGAGGCCCCGGCGCCAAACCTGCCCCGCAAGACGCGCGACGCGTTGTTGCGCTCGGCCGTGAAGGGGGCGAAGGCCGCGGACTACGTCAACGCGGGGACGCTCGAGTTCCTGGTCGATGGCCGCGGTGATTTCTACTTCATGGAGATGAACACCCGAATTCAGGTCGAGCATCCCGTGACGGAGATGATCACCGGCATCGACCTGGTCGCGTGGCAGATCCGGATCGCGGCGGGCCAGCGCCTGACGCTCAGCCAGCGCGACTGCGAGCCGCGCGGCCACGCCATCGAGTGCCGCGTCAACGCCGAGGATGCCACGAACGATTTTCGGCCGAGCGTCGGCACGGTCGACCTCTACGTCGCGCCTGGAGGGCCGGGCGTGCGCGTCGATTCGCACCTGTACGCGGGCTACAGCGTCCCCCCGTTCTACGACTCGCTCCTCGGCAAGATCATCACGTGGGGGCAGGATCGGGACGAGGCGGCCTCTCGCATGGAGCGGGCCCTGGCCGAGACCGTTATCAGCGGCGTGCCACAGACGGTCGCGTTCCTGCGCGATATCGTGGCCGACGAGGAGTTCCGGTCAGGATCGTTCGATACCGGCTTCATCGCGCGCTACAGCCAGCGGGCGCGGCGCGTCGATGACCTCGTCGAGGCCGGTCTCGAGATCGAGCGGGCGCCGGGCGGCCGCCGATGAGCGATCGTGAACGAGATGAACCGAGGACCAATGTGAGCGAGGAACGTGCTGACGGCGCCGGGTCGAAGCGGCGGCGAAATCGCCGGTCGTCTTCGGCCGAAATCGCCGCCCGGCGCCATCAGGCGCGCATGCTGGCGCTGCAGGTACTGTACGAGGTCGACTTGACCAATCACGACCCGGAGGAGGCGATGGCGCGCGCCTTCGCCGAACACGCCCCGGTGACGGACGATGTCATCGCGCACGTGCGGTCGCTGGTGCGCGGCGTGCTAGTGGAACGGGAGGCGCTCGACCCCCTCATCGCCGCGGCCGCGCCGGCACGCTCTCTGGGCGAGCAGGCCGCAGTCGAGCGTAACGTGCTGCGGATCGCGACCTACGAGTTGACCCATGCCCCGGACGTGCCGCCGAAAGTCGCCATCAATGAGGCCGTGGAGCTGGCCAAGCGGTTCGGCGGCGAGAACTCCGGGCGGTTCATCAATGGCGTGCTGCGCACGATCTATGAGGAGCGGACCCGATCTGGCACGGAGGCGACAGGCAGCGCAGGGTAGTCGCGGGGCCGCGCGTATTGGTGTCCGTTCCTGAGGACGGTGTATCATCGCCGCGGTCAGGTCCGGACGGCGGAAGGCATGGGCTTTGGCGCGTGCCCTGACGGCGTCACACGGGTGAGATCTGCCGAGGAGCCTGGGGAAGGGTTCCCGATCAGCCGGCGCGTCAAGGCGTGCGGTGGGGAGGAATGAGGGTGGCCACGACGTTTGAGCGCGTGCGCGCGATCGTCGCCGATCGTCTCGGCGTCGATGAAGACAAGGTAGCGATGGACTCCGAGTTCATCGGCGATCTCAACGCCGATTCGCTCGACCTCGTCGAGGTCATCATGGCGATGGAGCAGGAGTTCGACGTCGAGATCAAGGACGAGGACGCCGAGAATATTCGCACCGTCGCCGACGCGGTGCAGTACATCGACGAGCACGGCGGCTGAGGCGCGGTCCGCGGTTGGGGAGCGGATAGCCGCGCGTCAGAGACGCAAGAGGGCGGGCGCGTGAGGCGCGCCGGCCCCGAGGCGATCGCGGCCGGCGCTCGCACAGACCGACGGGGAGAGAGCCAACGATGGCCCGCGCACTGAAACCACCATCCCTGAAGAAGATCCCGGCGCGGCTGCCGGCGAAGCTCCCATCCGTGCCGCGCCTGCCCGATCCGGGCGAGCCGGATGTCTTCGAGGAGATGACGCTCCTCGAGCACATGGAGGAGCTGCGCGACCGCATCGTCAAGAGCGTGATCGCAATCGGTGTCGCCTTCGTCGCCGGCATTTTCCTGGCCGGGCCGCTCCTGCGCCGCATTCAGCTCGAGGCGGGCGCGGAGAATGGGCTCGACGTCGTCAGCCCGACCGACCCAATCACGCTCTACTTCAAGATCGCCCTCTACGTCGCGATCGGGATCGCGTTGCCGGTCCTCCTCTGGCAGTTCATCGGCTTTCTGGTGCCGGGTCTGACGAAGAGGGAGAAGCGGCTTCTCTATCTTTCGCTGCCATTTGTCGCCGGGCTCTTCCTGCTCGGCTCGGCCTATGGCTTCTTCTTCGCCGCGCCCCGCGCGCTCACCTTCCTCTCGGGCTTCATGAGCGACATCTATGAGTGGTCGCCCGAAGGCAACCAGATCATCACCTTCTACCTGACGTTGATGATTGGATTGGGATTGGCGTTCCAGTTGCCGGTGGTGATGTTTATTCTGGCCAAACTCGGGGTGGCCAGTCCGCAGAAGATGCGCTCGTTCCGCAAGTACGCGATCCTCATCCTGCTGATCCTGTCGGCGGTGATCACGCCGTCGACCGATCCCTTCAACATGGCCGTTGTCGCGGTGCCGCTGCTGATCCTCTACGAGGCGGGCATCCTCGTCGCTGGCATCTTCGCCAAGCAGCCCCTGGCTGCCGCCGGCGCCTGATTACGATCCTCGCCCCGCGGCGCCATGTGGCGACGCGGCGCGAGGGGGCTCTCCCGTGCGGCCGGCCCGGCGACGAACTCGTCGCCGGCCTCTCCACCGAGTGCTTTACCAGTTTCGACTCGCTGCTCCTGCTCGGCAACGTTTCGCATGCCGATGGCGCCCCGATTCTCCCCGCGTGGTCCGGCAGATCGTCGAGGAGCGCCGGGCGATGGCTCGCGCGGCACACTGTTGGCATGAGCTGGCCGGTGGCGACGTGGCCTGCCGGCACGCATCGTGCGCCGTTCGCTCGTTAGTCCCGATTCCGCTCCACGGCGAGGCATCACCCGCACGACGTGTATAGTGGCGTCGACAGGGAAAGGCACGTGGCGCTCGATCTTTTCGTTCTCGCAATTCTGTTCGTGCTCAACGGTGTGTTTGCGATGTCGGAGATGGCGATCGCCTCCTCGCGCAAGACCCGCCTGCAGCAGTGGGCCGAGGAGGGGAACCCGGGCGCCAGCGCCGCCCTGCAGCTTGCCGAAAACCCCAACCGCTTCCTGGCAACAGTGCAAATCGGCATCACCCTGATCGGCATCGTCACCGGGTTCTTCGGCGGTGCGGCCCTCTCCGTGCCGGTCGCCCTGCAACTGCAGCGTATCCCGCGGCTCGCCCCCTACAGCGCGACGATCGCGGTCCTGCTCGTCGTCGGCCTCGTCACCTATCTCTCGCTGGTCATCGGCGAGCTGGTGCCGAAGCGGCTCGCGCTGCAGAACCCGGAGCGCCTCGCGATGATGGTGGCGCGGCCGATGAACGCCCTCTCCCGCATCGCCTCGCCGATCGTGCAACTGCTCGGCGCTTCCTCGGAGGTGATCCTGCGCCTGCTCGGCGTGCGGCACTCGGAAGACCCGCCGATCACCGAGGAGGAGATCGAGCTGCTGCTGCAGGAGGGGGCGGCGGCGGGGGTCTTCGCGCCGGCCGAGCACGAGCTGGTCGAGGGGATCTTCGATCTCGGGGAGCGCGAGGTGCGCGAGCTGATGACGCCGCGCTACCGCCTCGTCGCGCTCGACGTCGAGGATCCGATCGCGGTCAACGTGCAGAAGATGGTCGAATCACCCCATCAGACCTTCCCAGTCTACGAGGGGGAGCTCGACCGGCTGATCGGCATCGTGCCGGTGAAGAAGCTCTGGGCCTCGTCGCTCGCGGGCGAGCCGATGGACTTGCGGGCGATGGCGGAGCCGGCCCTGATCGTCCCCGAGTCGATGCCCGCGCTCGAGGTGCTGGAGCGCTTCCGCGACCGAACGCAGAACGCGGCGATGGTGGTCGATGAGTATGGCGGGATTCAGGGGCTCCTCTCGCTGCACGACCTGATGGAGGCGATCACCGGCGACCTCATCTCGCCGCCCGAGGGGGCCGAAGAGGCGGTGCAGCGGGCGGATGGCTCGTGGCTGCTCGACGGCGCGCTCCCGGCCCACGAGGTGCGGGAGTTGCTCGGGATCAGCTCGCTCCCGGGGGAGGAGACGGGCAACTACGAGACGCTGGGCGGGTTCGTCATGTCCCAGTTGGGGCGCATCCCCGCCGTCGGGGATGCGACCGACTGGGATGGCTACCGCTTCGAGGTGGTCGACATGGATGGCCGGCGCGTCGATAAGGTGCTGGCCGAGCGGGAGGCGGCTCCCGTCGCCGAGTGACGCCTAGCCGCTTTCGCGCAGGATGTCGCGCAGGCGCTTCTCCGGGGCCGGCTCCACGCGGACCGTTCGCTCGTTGCGGTAGGTCACCATCCCCGGCTTGCCCCCCTTGATCTTGCGCACATGCCGGCGCGGCGCGACGTCGACCTCGACGTGGCCGCTCTCCCGGGCCGCGCTGTACCAGGCGGCGAGGGCGGCGGCCGCCGCGATCGTCGCGTCGTCTTGTGGATCGCCCGGCTGCTGCCAGCGAATCACGACGTGTGAGCCGCCGACCCCTCGCGCATGCAGCCAGGTGTCGTCGGGGCCGGCGATGTCGAAGGTGACTAACTCGTTCTGCGGCCCGGTGCGGCCGACGTAGACCCGATTGCCGGCGGCATCGGCCAGCGGCTTTGGCCGGCGCGGAGCGGGCTTACGGCGCGGGCGCGACCCGGCGGGCGCCGGCGTCAGGTCGGCCCATTCGGCGGCGAGCGCCTCCAGTTCAGAGTAGCCGGGGGCTTGCGCGACCAGCGTCGCGAGCTGGTCGAGGTAGGCGATCTCCTGCTCACTCTCGGCCGCGAGGTGCGGGATCTGCGCGCCAGCGCCCTGCGCCTTCCGGTAACGCTCGAAGTAGGCCTGCGCGTTCTCGCTCGGCGTGAGATCGGGATCGAGAGGGATCGTCTTCCCGTCGACGACCAGCTCGCGCTGCCCCGGGGCGATCGCCCAGATGTTCGTGTAGATCATCTCGCCTCGTGCCCGGAGCGTTTCCACGTCCGCCGCTCGCGCCTCTTCAGCGGCGAGGGAGGCCAGGCGGCGTGCCGCCTTCTCTCTGGCCGAACCGATCGCGTCGAGGAGGCGTTGCCGGCGTTGTGCGTGGCGCACGGTATCGGAGCGGTGCGACGACCCCTCTGCGGCGGCAGCGGCCGTCGAGGTACTCTCCGCCTCGGCCTCGTCGTAGCTGGTTGCGAGGTGTGCCATCGGGGCGGGCGAGAAGGCGACAACCTCGCCGGCTTCGTCCAAGTAGAGCCTCGGGCTCCAGTCGCCGGACTCGATCGGCGCGAGCACCAGCCGCATCTCGCGCGCGAGGGCGGCCGCGATCTCGCGCGGATCGCTGTCGGCCGGCGCCTCCTCGGCACCGGTGGCCCGGAAGACGATCTCCCGGGCGACCGTGGGGCTGATCCCCCGGTACCCGCTGACCAACGCCCGGGCGAGATCGACGCCCGACGGCCGGTTGGCGAGGATCCGCTCGACCTCAAGCGGCGTGGCGCGCCGGGGATCGAAGCGGTCAGGGGGCGGCGGCGGCTGATAGGGCGCCCTGGGGAGGACGGTGCGCACCCGGCTCATGGCTGGCGTGACCCGCTTCGCGCTGTCGAGAATGACGCCCGCGTCATCGACGAGAATCAGGTTCGAGTGGCGCCCCATCAACTCGACATAGAGATCGACGCGCGCGATCGCCGCATCGTCGTCTGGGGCCGCGTCGTCACCGATCTCGTCCGCCTCGGCGTCGTTCGCATCGAGGTCTGGCATGGCCGCGGCGGTATCCACGGTTTTCAGGGGCGAATGCCGCTTGGCTATACTGAAGCGAACCACCCGCTCGAGCGGGGGTTGGCTGATGTCGAGGATGCGGCCGCCGCGCGCGTATTTGCGGAGCAGCAGGCCGAAGGGCGTCACCAGCGCCGGATCGAGCGACGGCATGGCCGGCGCGAGACGGAGTCGGGGATGGCGCTCGTCGGCACTCGCGATCAGATAATGGCGGATGCCGCGCGCGTAGATCTCGGCGCCAATGGTGCGCGGATCGACAAGTCCGATGCGCTGGATGCGGCCGTTCAGGACGGTCGCGCGCAACTCGCTGACGATCGCGGCAATGGTGAGCATGTCATATGGATCGGGCACGAAGCGACCTTTCGCGCTGTGGCCACGAAGGCCCGGAGAGTGGGGGCGAGTGACGAGGATCGGGCAGGATGGCCATATTGTCATCGAGACGGCGCCGGACGTACGCGCCGATTGGCCGGGCGCGGGGATGAAGCCGGCCGTGGATGATCGTCTCGGCGAAGGGGCTGACGATCTGATCCGCGACCTGCGCGCCGCGCGGCGCCCGAGGGTCTTTATCATTTCCGGCCCATCCGGCGTGGGCAAGGATACCGCCATCGAGCAGCTTCGAGAGCGCTTCCCGGACGCCTTCTTCGCCGTCACGGCCACCACCCGGAACCGCCGGCCGGGGGAGATCGACGGCGTGCACTACTACTTCCTGACCGAGCAGGATTTTCGCCAACGCCTCGCTGAAGGGGAGTTTCTCGAATCGGCGACGGTCTACGGAAACCACTATGGCGTGCTGAAGGGCCCGGTGCGCGCGGCGCTGGCGCGCGGGCAGGATGTCTTCGTCAAGGTCGACGTACAGGGCGCCGCCGAGATCCGGCGGTTGATCCCGGCGGCGGTCTCGATCTTCCTCGCGCCGGAATCGGCCTCGACGCTGCTGCAGCGGCTCAAACATCGCAAAACGGATGATCCGGCCCAACTCATGGGGCGATTCGCGACCGCCACGCGGGAGCTGAGCGCCGCGCACGAGTTCGACTACATCGTCTTCAACAATCAGGACCGGCTGGAAGAGGCGCTCGAGTCGATCGTCGCTATCGTCCACGCCGAGTCGAATCGCTGCGCCCAGCCGGAGATTCAGCTCTAGCGGATTGGCAGAGACGCCGAACGACCCTCGCCACAGGGCGAGGGGCCGGGGATGAGGGTCGTTAGAACCGGCTCGACCCGGGCATTGAACACGCAATGCCGCGCGTCGGCTCAGTCGGCGGCGTCCGGGGTGTCTTCCTCCGGCACCTGCATGATGGTCGACTTGTCCTCGACGCGGTCGAGGAAGAGGATGCCGTCGAGGTGGTCGATCTCGTGCTGCAGCGCGCGCGCGCCCCAGCCGCGCGCCTTGATGCGCACGGGCCGGTTGTCGAGCCCGAGACCCTTGACGGTCACGACCTCGGCGCGCGGGACCTCCGCCGTCCACCCGGGGATACTGAGGCACCCCTCGTAGGCGAGTACGCGGCCGTGCGCCTTCACGATCTCCGGGTTGGCCAGCGCGATCGAAAGCTCGGGCTCCTCGTCCTCGTGGTAGTTCGCGGGGACGTGGACCCAGATCAGGCGGCGCAGCACGCCGACTTGCGGGGCGGCCAGCCCAATCCCCGGGGCGTCCATCATCGTGTCAAACATGTCCTCGGCGAGATCGCGCAGGCTATTGTCGACCGCGCGCACGCGCGTCGCCTTCTGCCGCAGCCGCGGGTCGCCCTCGAGCAGAATATCCAGAAGCGCCATGAGAAAACCGTACTCCAGACAGAGGACGCCAAGACCAAATGCGGCCTGGTTCCCGCAGAGTATCCGACAGGCCGAACCACTGGCTCAAGCGGCGGCAGACGCGCCGTGCGAGACCACGGTTGTCAAGGCGCCGCCGCGTTATCGCCTGTCGCCCCCGAGGCGGCCTGTCGCTCGAAGACTCCCGCCTTCTTGCCGTCGAGCGTGATCTCCAGATCGCCCGGCTCGCCTTCGATGGTGAAGGTCACGTTGGTCGTCCCGGACGGCGCGATCGTTTTGCTGTCAACCAGTTCGGCGATCTTGAGCGTATGCTCCTGACCGTCGCCCGTGACCGCGAGCTCAAAGGCGGTGCCGATCTGTCCTCCGAAGCGCTCCGGGTCGAGCTTGCCATCGACGATCGTCGCCGTCGCGCGGTGCGTCTTGTCCGGGATCTCGCCGGCCTCCGGCGACATTGGCACGGGCGGCGTCACCTGCGTTCCGGTGTCGACCGCATTGCCGCCGCAGGCGGCGAGACTCAGGGCAACGAGTGCTGCCGCCGCTCCTCGCGCGAGCGACGGGCCTGACCAGCGATGCGCCATACCCCAAACCCTCCGTCGATGCGTGACCGGCTCGTCAAACTGGCCGGCGTTCCATCCTGTCCGCCACTCACGCCTATTCCGTGCCCGGCTTGCTAGAGGAGGCTCTGCGGGTCGATATCGACGACCCATCCGGGGTTGACAGGCAAGCCGTCGAGCAGCGCTTCGAGGTCGACCGCGCGCAGGATAACGTGCCACTGGTACTCGCCGCGCACGCGCGAGGCGAAGGCCGGCGCCGGCCCGAGCAGATCCATCGCCACGCCGCGCTCCCGGGCGTGGCGCGCCAGTTTGCGCGCCAGTTCGTCAGCCGCCCGCGCGCAGGCGTCGTCGCTCTTGTGGCGGTAGAGAAAGCGCGCCAGCCGCACGAACGGAGGGTAGCGGTGCGTGCGCCGGAAATCGATCTCCTCGGCGAAGAAGGCGTCGTAGTCGTGGCGCGCGGCGGCCTGAATGGCATAGTGCTCCGGCGTGTAGCTCTGCACGACCACCCGCGAGCCGGGCCCGCGGCGTCCGGCACGGCCGGCGACCTGCGTCAGCATGCTGAAGGTCCGCTCGCCGGCGCGGAAGTCGGGAAGGTGGAGCCCGGTGTCGGCATTGATGACCCCGATCGCGGTGACGTGGGGCAGATCGAACCCCTTCGTCACCATCTGCGTGCCGACCACGATGTCGACCTCGCGCCGCTCGACGCGGCGCAGCATCCCGCCCGCGCCACCTTCGCGGCGAACGGCGTCCTGATCCCAGCGCAGCACCCGTGCATCCGGGAAGATGCGCTGCACCTCACTCTCGACCCGTTGCGTACCGGCCCCGAAGTAGTCGAGCGGGCCGCCGCAGACCGGGCAGCCGCGGCGCGGCCCCTCCCGATAGTCGCAGCGATGGCAGACGAGCTGCTCGCGGTCACGGTGATAGACGAGCGGGATGTCGCAATAGGGGCACTGCAGCGTGATGCCGCACGAGCGGCAGAGGACGACCGTGGCCAGGCCGCGCCGGTTGAGGAGCAGAATCGCCTGCTCGCCGCGCTGAATCGTCTCGCCGAGCAGGCCGTGCAGTGCCTCGCTCAGGAGGGACGTGTTGCCCCGGTGCAATTCGAGGCGCATGTCGACGATCTCGACCCGCGGCAACTCCAGCGCGGCGCCAGCGCGCGCGCCGTCATCGCCGAGCAGCCCCGGCCCGACGCGCTCCGGCAGCTCGAGCAGGCCGATCTCGCCCTGCCGTGCGCGCCAGAAGGTCTCGACGGACGGCGTCGCGCTGCCGAGGAGGAGGACCGCTCCCGACTGCCGGGCCAGATGCTCGGCGACCGCGCGCGCGTGGTAGCGCGGCGAGGCGTCCTGCTTGTAGGCCGCGTCATGCTCCTCGTCGAGGACGATCAGCCCGATATTTCGCGCGGGGGCGAAGAGGGCCGAGCGAGGGCCGACGACGATGGGGGAGCGACTCGCGGCGATCCCCTGCCATGCCGCGTAGCGATCGGCGTCCGAGAGGGCCGAGTGCTGCACGGCGACACGGTCGCCGAAGCGGGCGGCGAAGCGGTCGGCGACCTGCGACGAGAGGGCGATCTCCGGAACGAGGATCAGCGCCGTGCGGTCGTGGCGCAGGCACCAGGCGGCGGCGCGCAGATAGAGTTCCGTCTTGCCGCTCCCGGTCACGCCATGCAGGAGGAGCGGTGTGGCATCGCGAGCCCGCAGCGCCTCCTCGATGGTCGTCCACGCCGCTGCTTGGGCGGGCGTCAGGGAGGGAATCATTTCGACGCGCTCGCGATCGGGCGCTGGGCGCGAGCTCGCGGGACGCTCCACCTCTTCGACAATCCCCTTGCGCACGAGCGCCGCCAGTGATGACCGGGTCGCGCCCGCCTGATCGAGGATGTCGACCGCCGGCACGAAGCCGTCGCTGTCGGCGGGGGCGAAGCGCGCCCGCCGCTGCAGGGTGTCGACGATCGCCTGCTGCGCCGGCGCCGACGCGAGCGACGAGATGTCGCCGCCGGCGAGGCGAACCCAACGCTCCACCTTCGGCGTGGGGACCTTCCCGCTGACCCGAAAGACCCGTTCGATCGCACCCGCCGCTTCCAGCGCCGGCGCCACCGAGGTGAGGCTGCTGCCGAGGGCGCTCTGCGCCGCTGCCAGGCTCGTCTCGCCCCGCTCGCCGAGGAGGTGCAGCAGCCGCTGCTGCGACGGCGTCACCGATGGCAGGCGTGGCAGCGACGCGACGAGGCGAAGATACGGGCGGGCTCGATGCGCCGCGCCGGGCGGAAGGAAGAGGGCCAGCGTGTCGTAGAGGCTGCTGGCCGTTTCGCGGGCGAGCCAGCGGGCGGTCGCGATCTGCTCGGGAGAGACGCGCGCCGGCGGTTCGACCAGCGCGATCAGCGGCTTCAGGGCGAACTCGGGGGTGATGTCGTGCACCGTGGCGACGACCCCGAGGGCCGGCTTGCCGCGCAGGGGCACCCAGACGACATCCCCCTCGGTGAGCGTGGCCCGCATCGATTCCGGAATCGCGTAGCTGAGCAGGCCGCTCGTACCGGAGCGCGTGCCAGAGACCGCGACATCGGCGATGGCCGGGAGGGAAACCTGTGATTGGCCGGTGGATGTCGACACGCGCCAAGTCTACTTTCGCCGGCTGGGCGATTCGATTGTATGCTTCCGCACCGAGATTTGCCGGCGCCAGCCCGATGGTGAAAGGCAGGCCATGTTCCCCCTGATGCTCGATGTCCCGCTGACCTGGTAGACGGCGACAGGGTCAGCGGTATACAGCGCCACCCGGCGCTTCCCGCTCCAGCGTGGGAGCAGACATCGGCATGGGGAGAATATCCGAGGGCGAAGGGGCTGGCGGCTCCGGAGCCGACCGCGCATGCATCGATTCCGGTTCTGAGACGCAACGAACGGCAGCGAGGCGAGGGCGAGCGCCCGCGTCTGGCGCGGGACCGCGTCGACTGCTCAGCGTCGCCGGCAACGTCGATTTCGCCTACCTCTGGGCCGCACAGTCCGTGTCCCAGATCGGCACGCAATTCTCGGTCGTGGTGCTGCCGCTCCTGGCGGCATTGACGCTCGACGCCTCGCCGATGGCGGTCGGGCTGCTGGCGGCAGCCGGGGGACTGCCGCACCTCCTCTTCGGGCTCGTCGCCGGCGCCTGGGTCGACCGGCTGCCGCGGCGCGCGGTGATGATCGCCGCCGACCTCGGGCGCTTCGCACTGCTGGCGGCGATCCCGCTCAGCGCCTGGCAGGGGGCGCTCCGGATCGAGCTCCTCATCGCGATCGCGTTTCTGGCCGAAACGCTGACCGTCTTTTTCGACATCGCCTACCTGGCGTTCGTGCCGGCGGTCGTCGGCCGAGAGGCGCTGGTTGCGGCGAACAGCCGGCTCGAGGCGAGCGCCTCGGCCGCACAGGTCATCGGTCCGGCGTTCGGCGGCACGCTGATGCGGCTGCTGGGCGGGCCGAACGCGATGAGCGTCGATGCGCTCTCGTACCTCGCCTCCGCCGCGCTCCTGCTCCGCATTTCGCACCGGGAGCGCCCGGCCGAGCCGCAGGCGCGGCCGGGGATCGTCAGCGAAATCGTGGAGGGCCTCTCCGCGCTCTGGCGCGATGCCGTCTTGCGGGCGCTGGCACTCGCCTCGGGGCTGGTCAGCCTCGGTGGGTTCATCTTTCTGGCGGTCTACGTTCTCTATCTCACGCGCGATCTCGGCCTCGATGCTGGCGCGGTCGGGTTGATCTTCGCCGGAGGCGGAGTTGGCGCGCTGATAGGGAGCCTCGCCGCGACCCCGGCGCGCAACCGCTGGGGTGTGGGGCGGACGATGGCCGGCGCGCTCCTCCTCTTCGGCATCTTCGGGCTGACCGTGCCGCTGGCGATCCTCTTCCCGCGCTACGCGCTGCCGCTGATCCTGGCCTCCGAGCTGCTGCAGTGGTTCACCCTGGTCATCTACAACATCAACGCGGTCAGCCTGCGCCAGGCGTTGACCCCGGACCATCTCCTCGGCCGCGTCAATGGCAGCATCCGCTTCATCAGCGCCGGCATGCGGCCGATCGGCTCGCTGCTCGGCGGCTTTCTCGGCAGCCAGATCGGCTTGCCGGGCGCGCTCGTCATCGGCGTCTGCGGCATGCTCCTGGCGTTCTTGCCGCTGCTGCGCATCTCGATGCCCTCCCTGGACGATCGCGTCCCGGGAGGCCTTGCGCTCTCGGCGTCGTCGCGATAGTGTGAGGCTCCCCGATTGGACGGAGTCGTGGCCGAGGATGGAGGCCAGGCAATGGATGGCGACCAGTTCGACGCGATCGCTCGTTCTCTCGCCGCGCGGCAGACTCGCCGCGGGGTGGCGCGTCTGCTGGCGGCGGCCGGAGCCCTGGCGCTGGGGGCCATCCCGGTTCGCGGCCGCGCCGGGTTCACCTGCAGCTACATCGGCTGCGGTTGTGCGACCGGGACGCTGCACCCCTGCAACGCGCCGCTCGTCTGCTGCCCATCAACGCCCGGCACCCCCGGCGAAGCTGGCGTCTGCTCAAATGCGAGCGATTGCGACGCCCCGTGCCGCCCGTCCGGCGGTTACTGCTCCGATTCGTGCAACTGGGGCGATGCCTGCCCCGAGTGCTGCTCCGGTTATTGCGGAAGCTCGGGAGCGTGTGTCTGATCGAGGTTCGGGAACGGGTGAAGGGAGGGGACAGTGGATCAGGAGCGGTTCGATCGCCTGACGCGCCAGTTCGGGCGCTCGTCGCGGCGGAGCGTGCTGGGCGGCGCGGCGAAAGCGGGGGCCGCGCTCGTTGCCGCGTGGCTGGGATTCGGCACGCATCCGGCGGATGCGCGCCAATGTCGAGATTACGGCTGCACGTGCAACGGCGGCATCTACCGCTCCTGCCGGAGCGGCCTCGTCTGTTGCCCATACTCGCCCGGAGTGCCGGGCGGCCTCGGGCAGTGCCTGACCGAAGACGAGTGCTACGGGCCGCAGTGCATCAACTCCGGGGAGGCGTGCGCGCCGTACTGTGGCTGGGGAACCGGTTGCCCCGACTGCTGCAGCGGCTATTGCGGCGACTTCGGCGTCTGCGACACGCCGCGATGCACGGGCGCCGGTTGCGCCTGCTCCACCGGAACCTACCTGCCGTGCGACTTCGGTCTGACCTGCTGCCCGCTGCAGCCGGGGCTGCTGGGCGGACCGGGCGTCTGCGCGCCGGAAGGCTCCTGCTAGGGCTATGCTCTCCTCGATGGCATGGACGGGATGCCCGCGCGCGACGCGAGAGGCGGCGCTATTGGGGAGGGATATCGTGGAGCACGATCGATTCGATGAGCTGACGCGGCGCTTCTCGCGGCGGGGAACCCGGCGCGGGTTGCTGGCGCGCTCGGGGAAGGCTGCGCTGGCCGCGATGGCGGGGATCGCGCTCGGCCGCTCGCGGGCGGCGGCGCAGATCCTCCCCTGCGCGGAGGATGGCTGCCGCTGCCGGCCCGGCGACCTGGCCTCCTGCACGCCGGGGCTCGTCTGCTGCGCCGACAACCCGGATGCGCCGGGCGGCTCGGGGACGTGCGTCCCGCCGAGCCAATGCTTCGCTGGCACCTGCAGTGGCGACGGCGTCGTCTGCCCGGCGACCTGCACGCGCGAGACGAACTGCCTCGGCTGCTGCTCGGGGTATTGCGGCAGCGACGGGCTCTGCGGCGGCGGGCCGTGCCGTTCCGCCGGCTGCGAGTGCATCTCCGGGGCCCTCGCGCCCTGCGACGAGGGGCTCGCCTGCTGCCCGACCATCGCCGGCCTGCCGGGCGGACCCGGGATCTGTGCGCCACGGGGCATCTGCGAGTAACTGCATCGCCGGCGCATGGGAATGGCGAGGAGGGGTCGCACCCGACCCCTCCTCGTCGTCTGTCAACGAACCGGGTTCGCGTGGCGCAGTCGACTCGGCTTTACGCCTCTTTGCGCGGGACGTATAGTGCGGTCAGGCGTCTTCACCGCGCGCATCTCTCGGAGGATGGTTCCCCATGGCTCAGGCTCCCGCGTCGACATCGATCGCCCAGGATTTCGCCGACCGCTTCGCCGGCTCGCGCGCCATGCACCAGCGCGCGCGGCAGGTGATTCCCGGCGGGATCATGCACGACGGCCGCCATATGAAGCCCTTTCCCCCCTCGATCGCGCGGGCGCAGGGGGCGTACAAGTGGGACATCGACGGCAATCGGCTGACCGACTACGTCATGGGGCACGGCTCGCTCCTCTTCGGGCACAACGACGCCGACATCCTGGCCGCGATGCAGGCGCAGCTCCCGGAGGGGACGCACTTTGGCGCCGGGCACGAGCTGGAGGTGCGCTGGGCGGAAGAAGTCAGCCGCCTCGTGCCGTCGGCGGAGCTGGTGAAATTCACCGGCTCGGGGACCGAGTCGACCCTGCTCGCCATCCGTGTCGCGCGCTCCTTCACGCAGCGGCCGACCGTCGTCAAGCTGGAGGGGCACTTCCACGGCTGGCACGACTACCTACTGAAGGGGGAGCGCCCGCCGTTCGAGGCGACATCGAGCCCCGGCATTCCGCGCGAGACGATGGCGACGGTCGCGGTCGTCCCCTCGAACGAGCTGGCGATGCTGGAGGAGCGGCTGGCGCAGGGCGACGTCGCCGCGCTCATCCTAGAGCCGAGCGGCGGCTCGTGGGCGACGATCCCCCTCTCCGAGGGCTACCTGCAGGCCGTGCGCGACCTGACGACGAAGTACGGCGTGGTGCTGATCTTCGACGAGGTGATCACGGGATTTCGCTGGGCGCCGGGCGGGGCGCAGGAGCGCTTCGGCGTGACTCCGGACCTGACGACGATGGCCAAGATCGTCGCCGGCGGCATGCCGGGCGGCGCGCTCGCCGGGCGGCGCGAGGTGATGGATGTCCTCGTCTTCAAGGACGAGCCGGGCTGGAACGCGACGCGCAAGGTGCGGCACCAGGGGACTTACAATGCCAGCCCGGTCGTCTCCGCGGCCGGGGCGGCCTGCCTGCAGAAAGCGGCCGACCCGTCGGTGCAGGGCTATTGCGACGAGATGGCGGCCCGGCTGCGGAGTGGCTTCAACGCCGCGCTTGTGGCGCGCGACCTCCCCGGCTACGTCTGGGGCGAAAGCTCCGTCTTCCACGTCCGGCTTGGGGAGCGGGTGCCGAACCAAACCGGCGGCGACATGCGCGTGCCGGAGGGGGTATCGGCCGAGGATCTGAAGAACAGCAGCCACGGTAAACTGAACGACCTGGCGCACCTCGGGTTGATGCTGGAGGGGGTCGAGCTCTTCCATGCCGGCGGCATGACGGCGACCGTGCACACCTCCGAGATCATCGACGAGACGATCGGCGCGTTCGGGCGCGTGCTCGACCGGATGGTTGACGAGGGCGCGTTCGGCGCCTGATTCCGCGGGGTCGTTCGCGAGGAAAGAGCGGTCCCTAAAGCGGTGTCATCCTGAGCGGAGCGAAGGATCTCGGCTCCCCGGAACCGCGTCAGCATTTACAGCGGCGTGCGCACATCGTGCCATGCTGAGGTACGACGCCTCGCGACGTGGGGGACGCGATGGTCCGGGACGCCGAGATCCTTCGCTCCGCTGCCGTGAAAAACTCGGTCGTTCATGCTGTCGTGGCGCCGCCTCGCGGCATGAGCACTCAGGATGACACCTCATGGTGCTTAAGCCGTGGTACTCCTTCGTCAGTATGACAACGCTTGCTTGGACTCCGCCTGTGTTGCGCTCGCCGCGAGTTCAGGAAGTAAACGTCGTCAGGAGGGCCGCGTAATCGGCTTCCGTATCGACATCGGGCGGCGCCGGGGCAGCGATGGGGACCAGCAGGAGATCGCCCGCCTCGCGGTGGGCGCGAACGGCCGGTCGGGCGCCGGCATCGCCCTGCAGCGACATAAGCTCCGGGAAGACGCGCCGGTCGAAGAGGACGGGGTTGCCGATGCCGCCGGTGTAGCGCGGGGCGACGATGGGCGCTCGGCTCTCGCGCCAGGCGGCGATGAGGGCGTCGATGACCGCGGGGTCGATGCCGGGCTGGTCACCGAGCAAAAAGAGGGCGGCCTCGGCGCCCGCCGGAAGCGCGCCGAGGCCGGCGAGGACCGAGGTGCTCTGGCCCTGCGCCGCGTCCGGGTTATAGACGATTCGCACCGGGAAGTCGCGCAGGGTGGCAGCGATCGCCTCCGCCTCGTGCCCGACGACTACGACGAGGTCGTCGAGCGACGAGGCGAGGATGCGGCGGAGCGTCTGCCGGATGAGCGGCTCTCCCGCGAGCGGCAGGAGCTGCTTCGGCCGCCCCAGCCGCGAGGAGCTCCCGGCGGCGAGAACGATGCCGACGATCACCGCGCGGCTTTGGCCGGCTCGCGCTCGCCCCGGATGTTGCCGGTGGCGTGGGTGAGGGAGCCACCGGTGCGGCCGCGACGCAGCGCGATGATCTCGCCGAGGATGCTGATCGCCATCTCCTCGGGCGTGGCCGCGCCGATATCGAGCCCGATCGGCGCACGCAGCCGCGCGACCTGCTCCGGGCTCATCCCCGCCTCTGCCAGCCGCCGGCGGCGGTCCTCGTTCGTCTTGCGGCTGCCGATCGCGCCGATGTAGGCGGCACGGGTTTCGAGCGTGCCAACCAGCGCCGGCTCGTCGAACTTCGGGTCGTGGGAGAGGATGGCGACGTAGGTATTCGGCCGAACCTCCACCTGCTCCAGTGTCTCGTCCGGCCAGGCGAGAATGATCTGGTCGGCGTCGGGGAAGCGCTCCCGGTTGGCCAGTTTGGCGCGGGCGTCGGAGATGATGACGTCGAAGCCGAGCGCCTTGGCGAAGTGGGAGAGGGGCTGCGCGACGTGGACCGCGCCGAAGATGAGGAGCGTCGGCGGCGGCGGGTAGGCCTCGATGAAGACCTCGACCGGCTCGTCTCGGCCGGGGAGCGAGTAGGGGCGCGTCTCCGACTTCTCGTCGTCGAGCAGCGCCCGCGCGTCGGCCTCGACCGCGCTGTCGAGCGCGGGGTTGCCGAGGCCACCCATCGTCTCGTCGGGCAGGATGAGGAGTTTCGCGCCGAGCGGCTCACCGCGCACAATCGTCGCTACCGCGACTGGCGTGCGATCGGCGAAGGCTTCTTCCAGCCGCGCCTGCAGCGCGGCACGGGATGACGGGCCGGCGGTCATTCCGTCACCGGCTCGACGAAGACCTCGATGGTGCCGCCGCAGGCGAGCCCGACGTCCCAGGCCATCTCGTCGCTGATGCCGTAGCGGATCAGCTTCGGCTGGCCGGTGCGCAGCACCTCCTGCGCCTCTTCGAAGACGGCCGTCTCGACGCAGCCGCCGCTCACCGAGCCGGCGAGGTCACCGGCCGAGGAGACGGCCATCGTCGCGCCGACCGGGCGGGGGGCGGAGCCTTCGACTTTTACCACGGTGGCGATTGCCACCTGATTGCCGGCGTTGCGCCAGGCATCGACCTCGGGGAGTACGTCTTTCATATCGGGTGTATCCATTCACGAGTCGCGCGGCAACGGTGGGCGCGACGCTGGGGAGCCTCCCTCTATATGGTAGCCCGTGGTGTCCAGTGGCGGGTGATGGGTGATGGGTGCTGGGTGATGGGGGGATGGGGGGATGGAGGGATGGGGCCGTAGGGGCGACGCCTGCGTCGCCCGGACCGCTCTGCCGCGAAGGTCCATGTCGGCACCGGGGTGGCCGGGCATGAATCACCCGGCCGGGGAGGCGGGCGACACAGGTGTCGCCCCTACAGCCGAACCCCCAACACCCATCACCCCCGTTGCGCGGCATCGGCGAGTTCGCGGACCTCGGCCTCTGGGCGGACGGGATACGGCATGGCCGTGAAGCGGGGCGCCGGGGGATTCGCGAGACCGTCCAGCAAGAGGGCGATGACCTCTTCGCCCATTTCCGCGGCCTCGGCGCGAGTGTGACCGTGCGTGTGTGTGCCGGGAAAGTCAGGGATGGTGACGAGGAAGAGCTGCCTCATCCGACCATTCGATCACCATGGCGTAGCGGCGCACGCTTGCCCGGTCGGCTTCAGCTCGGTCGCGTTCGTGGGCGCGCTCGACTGATGAGCCATTGCCTGTCCACTGTTGAGGAGTCTCACGCGTCGCGTCAGCCATTGCTTGTCGCTCGGCGTGCGCGCGCCTGGCGTGGAGTGTCAGCAGGATCCTCTCCGCGCTCTTCGGAAGAGGCAAGCGCCTCGAGGAGCACGCGGGGATGCTGCTCCGCGATGGCGATCAGGCGCAGCGTGGCTCCATCTGGCGTGCGCCAGCCCTGCTCCCAGGAACGAACCGCACCGACGCTGACGTTGAGCAGATCCGCAAAGATGCGCTGCGACACTCCGAGATCAGACCGGATTTGGCGAATCATCTCAGGTGCAACAGGATCGGGCGGCGAGACACGCGATGCGCGGGCCGTGATGCCCGGCCGCGGGATTGGACGACCCGCGTCCTTCATCGCGGTGTACCAGGTGATGATGGTATCGTCACCCATGGCCGCCGCCTCCTCCCGCGTCGCGCCATGCGTCATGACACCAGGCGCGTCAGGGAAGCTGACCACAAAGACGCCGTCCTCATCGGACCACTCGATCTCCATGGCGTAACGCCGGGCCTCGGCCAGCTCCTCTGGAGCTACGTTCTCATATGTCTCGTCTGTGCTCTTCACGTCTGGTCTCTCTGCGCTTTGGTGACGATGATGGCGTCCCGCACCTGTTTCTCCTGCTAGCGATCCGCATCGTCGCCGTCATGTCCCGCGAGCGTGATGGAAGGACCGCCGTGGTGAGGATGAGCCCAAACCGTGTGGCTGCCCATATCACCCAGTTATACCTCGCGAGCCGTGCCCGAGGGTGGGCGCGAGGAGCGTCAGGCGGCGGAGGGGGGCGGGATGGTTTTGCGCAAGGGGGGCTGGTCCTCGACCTGGCTGAGCATCTCGGCGAGGGCCTCGAGGCTCTGCAGGTTGTGGATCGGCATGAACTCGTCGATGTAGGGGAGGGCGGCGCGCATCCCCTGTGTCAGCGGCTGGTAGCCGGGGGCGCCGAGGAGGGGGTTGAGCCAGATCAGGCGGCGGCAGGAGCGTTGCAGGCGGGCCATCTCGCGGCCGAGCAGCTCCGGGTCGCCCCGGTCCCAGCCGTCGCTGATGACGACGACGGTGGCGCCGGAGCGGAGGACGCGGCGCGACCACTTGAAATTGAACGTCTTGATCGCCTCGCCGATGCGGGTGCCGCCCGACCAGTCGTCGACCGAGGCGACGACCTGGTTGAGCGCCGTGTCGACATCGCGGCGCCGCAGCTCGCGGGTGATGCGGGTGAGACGGGTGCCGAAGACGAAGACCTCGGTGTTCTCCAGCCCCTGCCCGAGCGCGTGGACGAAGCGGAGGAGGAGGCGGGCATAGCGGTCCATCGAGCCGGAGATGTCGCAGATGACGACCAGCGGCCGGGTGCGGATCTTCCGCTGCTGGCGGCGCAGATCGAGTGGGATGCCGCCGTGGCGCAGCGAGCCGCGCAGGGTGGCACGGGGGTCGATGAAGCGGCCGTGCCGAGCGCGCTGCCGGCGGCGCGTGCGGCGGGTGCCGAGCCGCCAGGTCATCCCCTCGATGATGCGCCGCGCCTCGGCGATCTCCTCGGCGGTGCACTGCGAGAAGTCCTTCTTGCGCAGCAGCTCGCGGGCGCTGAAGAGCATGATGTCCTCGGGGGAGGCTTCATAGTCCTCCTCGCCGACATCCTGCGCCTCCTCTCCCTCGCTGATGTGGAAGATGTCCTTCTGGTCCTCGGCGCCCTCTGGGATGTGCCGGCGCTCCGTCTTCTTCTTGCTCGCCTCGGGCAGGGGCGGCTCGCTGACAGCGTGCTCCGGCATGAAGGGGTCGAGCGGCACCGGCTTCGCCCCGAGCAGCTCCCGCCAGAAGCGGCTGAACTCGGCGTCGAAGACGGGAATCTGCTCCGGCCGGGTGACGACGGTGGCGCGGACCGCGTGATAGACGTCCTGGTGGCGGAAGACGTCAATCGCGGCGGTGGCATCGACCATCGCCAGGATCTGGCCGGAGCCGACCGGCAGCCCGGCCCCGCGCAGGCGGCGGCCGAGCGTGAGCAGATTCGCGCGGATGATGTCGGGCGAGATCGCCGGCTGTGCCGGCGCCGCCCCGTCGGTAACGGTCTCGCTCATCTGATCGGCGATCAGACCTGCAGCAGCGCACGGCCGACCAGGTTGGCCGCGACGTCGCCGCGCACGCTGTCGACGTCCTCCTGGTACTTGAGGATGACGCCGAGCGAGTCGTCGACCGCCTCCTCGTTGAGGTCGACCGTGCCGAGCGCCAGCAGCGCCCGCGACCAGTCGAGCGTCTCGGCCATTCCCGGCGGCTTGAAGAGATCGACGCCGCGCAACCCCTGGGTGAAGGCGACGATCTGCTGCGCCAGCCGGTCGGGCGCCTCGGGGACGCGCGCCTTGAGGATGCGGTACTCCTTCTCGAAGTTCGGGAAGTCGATCCAGTGGTAGAGGCAGCGGCGCTTGAGGGCGTCGTGGATCTCGCGGGT
>JADYYO010000021.1 GCA_020853615.1 Thermomicrobiales bacterium | reverse complement strand
TTCCCCGCCCCGTAGTCGATGACCGCGATCGAGACCGTCATGCCAGTATCCCCTTCGTCGAAGGCACGAAATCGGGGTCGCCCGTCCGCCGCGTCGCCGCGTGGAGCGCCAGCGCGCCCGCCTTGAAGATCGCCTCCGCGGCGTGATGGGCGTTACGCGCGCGGATAAGGTCGATGTGGGCCGTGAGCCCCGCGTTGACGACAAGCGAGCGCCAGAACTCCTCGACGAGACTGGAGGCGAAGTCGCGCCCGATGATCGCCTCCGGCATGTCCGCCTCGTAGTGGAGGAAGGGGCGGCCCGAGCAATCGATCACCACCCGCGCCAGCGCCTCGTCGAGCGGGGCGTAGGCGTGGCCGTAGCGGGCGATGCCGCGGCGCTCGCCGAGCGCCTGGCGAATCCCCTGGCCGAGGGCGATTCCCACGTCTTCGACCGTGTGATGCGGGTCCATCGCCGCGTCCCCCTTGCAGGTGACGTCGATGCCGAGCCGGCCATGCCGGCCGAGCGCATCGAGCATGTGGTCGAGGAAGGGGACGCCTGTCGCGGCGGAGACGGCGCCCCCATCGAGGTCGATCGTCGCGGCGATGCGCGTTTCGAGGGTGGCGCGGTCGATGCTCGCCTGGCGCCGCGCGAAGTGCGTGTCGGCCGGCGTCACGCGGCCTGCTCCTGCTGGCGCAGCACCGCCTCCAGCTCGTCGGCGAAGATGGCGTTCTCCTCGGGCGTGCCGATCGAGACGCGGAGGCAGTCGGCGATGTGATGGTCCGGGTTGCCGAAGTGCCGGACGTAGACGCCACGCCGGGCTAGCTCCTGCACGACCGGGGCGGCATTGGTGACCGGCAGCCGGACGAGCAGGAAGTTCGTGGCCGAGGGGAGCGGCGTGACGCCCGGGATCTGGCGCAGCTGGGCCGCGAGGGCGTCGCGGTCGGCGACGATGCGGGCGACGATCGCGCGGTTGTACTCCACGTCGGCAAGGGAGGCGATAGCTGCCGCGGTGGCCGCCGCGCTGACGTTGCAGAAGCCGGGCATGATGCGGGAGAGATAGGGCATCAGTTGCTCGGGGAAGACCCCGTAGCCGACGCGCATGCCGGCCAGCCCCGCGAACTTGCTCATCGTGCGCAGAATCGCCAGATTCGGCGCGCGCTTCATCAGATCGAGGTAGCTATTGCCGGCGAACTCGGCGTAGGCCTCGTCGATGGCGACGACGCAGGGCGCCTCGAAGACGACGCGCTCGATCGCCTCCGGATCGAGCAGATTGCCGGTCGGGTTGTTCGGGTTGCAGATGATGACGAGCTTCGTCCGCTCGTCGATCGCGTCGAGGATCGCCTGGGCGTCGAGCGAGAAGTCGGGTCGCAGCGGGACGTTGACCGTCTCGCCCCCGTGGGCCTGGATCAGCAACTCGTAGACCGAAAAAGTCGGCTCGGAGACGATAACCTTGTCCCCCGGCTCGAGAAGGAGCGCCATCAGCGTTTCGAGCACGTTGTCGAGCCCGGCCCCGGCCACGATCTGCTCGGCGGGGGCGCCGACATAGCGGCCGAGCGCCTCGCGCAGCGACCAGGCGTCGAACTCCGGGTAGCGGTTGTGGGCCGCCACCGCCGCCAGGGCGGCAATTGCCTTCGGTGAGGGAGGGTAGGGCGACTCGTTCCAGCTGAGGCGCACCTCTCGGTCCGGCCTCGTCTCGGGCGGCGCCTCGCGGGTGTAGACCGGGAGATCGTGGATGGCCGGCCGCACCAGTCTTGCGGGATCGAATGTCAACGCGGGCGCGACCGTTTGCGACACCTGAGAACCTCCACACGCACGAAGGGAACAGCAATTCGGGCGGAGCCTCACCGCCCGAGCGAATGATAGCCGAGCGCAGGTGCGCCACCTGATCAGTGGCACGGCGCAGTAAAGCGCCGTCCCAAACTCGTGTCATTCCTGAGCTTGCGCAGGATCTCGGCTTCCGGGAAATGCGCTTCGCCCGGCCCGAGATGCTTCGCTTCGCTCAGCATGACACAACTGCCGCACGGCGCTCTAGAGCAGCAGTTTCTCCAGCGACGAGACGAGGATTTCGGTCGCCCCGGCCGCGCGCAGGCGCTCGATCGATTCCCAGAAGGCATCCTCTTCGACCGCCGTGTGCACCGCCACCCATCCCGGGTCGGCGAGCGGCACGATCGTCGGCGCCTTCAGGCCCGGCACGACGGCGCGGATGGCCGGCAGCGCGTCCTCGGGCGCATTCATCATCAGGTACTTGTAGCGCTTGGCCGCCTGCACGGCGCTGATGCGCATGAGCAACCGGTCGATGCTGGCGCGCTTCGCTGGGTCGTTCCGCGCGCCCGGGTGCGCGGCGAGGACCGCTTCCGATTCGAGGATCGTCGTGATCGGGCGCAGATCGTTCAGCAGCAGGGTCGAGCCGGTCGCCGTCAACTCGACGATCGCGTCGGCGAGGCCGAGCGAGGGCGCGACCTCGACCGAGCCGCTGATGGTGATGATCTCCGGGGCCCCGCCGAGCTGCGCGAAGTAGCGGCGCGCCGATTGCGGATACGACGTCGCGATGCGCGCATCGAGGAGCTCTGCCGGCGCGGTGTAGGGTGCGTCTCGCATCGTCGCCACGACCAGCTCGCAGTAGCCGAAGCCGAGCGGCGCCAGCTCGTCGATCTCGGCCCCTTCTTCATAGAGGAGGTTGCGGCCGACGATGCCGAGATCGACCGTGCCCCGCGCGAGATAGCCGGGGATGTCGTCGTCGCGGCCGTAGAGGATCGACAGCGGAAAGTTGCGGCAGTGCGAAAAGAGGCGCTGCCCGTAGCTCTCGAACTCCAGTCCGATAGCGTGTAGGAGGGCGAGGGTTGGCTCGGTGAGACGGCCGGAGCGTTGCATGGCCAGTTTCAATGGCGTCTGGCCGGTCGGCGAGCTGCCGAGGACCTGCTCGAAGCCCGCGCTGGTATCGGGCATGGGGATGTCCAACCTTCCGCGTTTCGTGGGTATTTGCACGTCGAATTGCCGCTCACTTCACTCGCGCCGAGAAGTCTCGTTGGCCGGCATGACAGGGTCGCCGTCACGGCTGCACGAGGAAATGCTAGCGCGTAGGTGCGATGCGTTCACTCGAGCGGCTTCGCCATGCGGATGTGATCGGGGCGAAACCCGCACCGCTCGTAGAAGGCGATGGCGTCCTCGTTCGTGGCGAAGACATCGAGAACGACTTCCCGGCAGCCGTAGCGGCGCGCCCACTCCTCGGCGTGGCGCAGCAGGGCGCGCCCCATGCCGCGCCTCTCGGCTTCGGGGGCGACGACCAGCACGTCGACGTAGGCGCGGGGGTGGCCGGTGAAGTAGTCGGCATCCGGGTGAATGGCCACGATGCCGATCGGCTCTCCGTCGCTCGTCGCCACGAACGCCTCGGCGCCTGGCTCGGTCAGAAGGCGTCCCGCCGCCAGGGCCGCGAAAAAGCGGTCGACAATCGCCGGGTCGCGCGGCGAGGCGGTGTGCCCTGGATGCAGGCGCGAGGCGACGCGCGCCAGAAACGGCCGATCGGCCGATGTGTAGGGCCGGATGACGATCGAGTTTGCCGAATCAGGCGCCATCGCCGCGCCCGAATGCGCCCGAGACTGATGGCGATGCGTTCGGACCTCCCGTTGCTGACGCGGGCATCAGGCGCGATCCTGTCACGCGATCGTAGATGAGGCGGAGACCGCCGAGGGTCAGGTCCGGCTCATAGTGGTCGAAGAGGGGCGAGCGGCCGGCAAAGAGCTGGGCGAGACCGCCCGTGATGATGACCTGCGCCTCGGCGCCGAGCTCGCGGCGAATGCGGGCGATCATCCCTTCGAGCATGGCCAGATGGCCAGCGACGATCCCGGCGCGCAGTTGATCGGCCGTGTTGCGGCCGATGACCCGCTCCGGCATGGCGAGCTCGACGTTGAAGAGCTGGGCCGCGTTGGTGGCGAGCGCGCGCAGGCTGGTAGCGACGCCGGCGGCAATGGCGCCCCCCTTGTACGTGCCATCCGCCGCGATCACATCGAAGGTGGTAGCCGTGCCGAGGTCGATGATGATGGCCGGCCCGCCAAAGCGGGTGTAGGCCGCGACGCAATCGACGATGCGATCGGCGCCCAACTGGCGCGGCTCCTCGACGTCGAGCCCCAGGCCGACATCGAGCGCGGCGGTGACGACGATCGGGTCGATGCCGAGCCGCTGCCGCGCCATGGCGACGAGCCAAGTGGTCACGGCGGGCACCACGCTCGAGATGATGACGCCGTCGACCGTGTCGAGCGTCAGGCCGTCGGCGGCGAGAAGCGAGACGAGGAGGGCATACCACTCGTCCGGCATCCGGTCGCGCTCGGTCGAGAGCCGGTAAGAGGCAGCCAGCCCTTCCGCGTCGCGGAAGATTCCGATGGAGGTATTCGTGTTGCCGACTTCGGCTGCCAGCAGCATGCGCGCCTCGTGGTGGTAAGCCCGATGTTCCGGTCTCAGACGAGCAGGCGACGCAATTCGTCTTCCTGCTCCTGGTGCGCGATGGCGATGATATCGTCGCCGGGGAGTAGCTCCGTCGCAGGCGTCGGCACGATCAGCGACGGGCCGCGCGCGATGGCGGTGATCGCCGTGTTCTCCGGCAGCTCGATCTCCGCGAGCGCCCGGTGCGCGACGGCCGACGACTCCGACACCTTGGCGTCGACGATGGCGAGGTCCTCGTGCCAGAGATTGAGGAGATGAACGAAGGAGCGCTGCGGGATCGCCTGCTCGATCAGATTGAGGATGTAGTTCGTCTGGCTGACCGTGACATCGACGCCGAGCATGCGGAAGAGATTCTCGTTCTTCGGGTTGTTGACCCGGGCGATCGTGCGGGCGACGTGGAACTTCGCCCGCGCTACCTGGCAGATCACGAGATTGTCTTCGTCCTCGCCGGTGACCGCGACGACGACATCCGCGCGGGGCGCGCCAGCCGCGACGAGGGTTGCGGTCTCGGCCGCGTCGCCGGCGATCGCCACCATGCCGAGGACATCGTTGATCTCCGTCACTCGTTGCGGATTCCGCTCGATCAGCAGCACCTCGTGCTCTTCGGCGAGGAGATTCTGGGCGAGGTAGAAGCCGACCTTCCCGCCGCCGGCGACGATGATGTACATGCCTACCCGTCTCCTCCTCGCCCGTGCCCTTCATCCTCGTTGCCGCGCATGACGAGATCGAGAATGATCGCCGACATCGTCGTCGTCGGGCAGACGGTCGTCAGGCCGAGCCGCCGGTAGGTGTCCTCGCGGACGGGATCGTAGATGCGGCAGACGACCTCGGGCACGTCGAAGACCATGCGGGCGACCTGAGCCGCCATGATATTGCGGTTGTCGCCATTGGTGACGGCGACGAAGGCGTCGGCGTCCTCGATGCCGGCCCGCCGCAGGATATCCTCGTCGATCCCGGTGCCGATGACCGTCTCGCCGCCGAAGGCGACCGGGAGCCGGCGAAAGGCCTGGCTGTCGATGTCGATGACCGAGACCTGATTCCCGGTGTTGTCGAGGAGCGCTGCGATGCGCGCTCCGACGCGGCCGCAGCCCATGATGACGACCTTCATCGCCATCGTCCCTCACTTCCCGGTGATCCGTCCGGGGCGGTGCGGATGACCACGACCTCGCAGGGCGCATGCAGCAGCACGTGCTGGGTCGTCTCACCGAGCGCCGGCCGGCCATGCCGGCGGCGGATGGCCGCCGTCATCACGACCGCGTCTGCTCCCCGCTCGATTGCCTCGTCGACGATCGCGGGGCCGACCGCGCGCGCCTGCAGCAGCTCCGTCGTGATCTGTGTCGACCTGGGCGGCAGCGTTCGCCGCGCCGCGTGCTCTGCCAGCCGCAGCGCCGTCTCCCCCCGGTCGATCTCGCGCGGCAGCTCCGCGTCGAGCGGCATCGACTGGGGAACCTCCACCACATAGAGGAACGTCACGTCGCCGCCATCCTTGCTGATGAGGTCCGGCAGGATCGCCAGCACGCGCTCGTCGATCTCCGTTCCGGAGACCGGGACCACCACCCGCTCGAATCCGCCCTGCATCGTGCCCTCTGGATCCGGACGAGCCGCTCCCGCGACAGGGAATCGGAGCGACGGGGAAGTATCGTCCGCCGAGGGGCGCGGCGCAAACGGGCCGCCGGGCAGCCGGCGGGGCCGGGTACAATGGGACCGTGCGAAGTCTTCGCGCCATGCACAGCGATCGCGGCATGTTCCCCCGAACCCCGCGACTGGAAATGGATGGATGTCATGGACGAACACGATGACGTTGCCCTGAATGTCAAGGCGATCCTGCTGGCCGCTGGAGGCGCCGCGCTGGCGGCGTGGCTCTTCGTCATGTCCCGGCAGAAGGAAGAGCAGACGCCCCTCGCTCAGGCCGAAGCCACGGTCAAGGAGACGACGAAGGACGCGAAGAAGGCCGCCGAGCGCGCCGCGAAGGACGCGAAGAAGAAGGCCAAGAAGACGCGCAAGGAGGTCGCCGAGACGGTTTCCGACGCGGGCGAGCGGATTGCGGATCGTGTTCGGGAGACGGCCGCGGATGTCGGCATCGATACGAAGACGCTCGAGCGCGACCTGAAGGCGGCGGCATGGGACGCGCAGCAGGAGGCACGCGAGGCGGAGAGCCGGCTGCGCGCGGCGGGCCTGCGCATGGTTGATGACGCGGCGCACCTCGCCTCGCGAGTCGGCGCGGAGGCGCGCAATCTGGCCGACGAGGGGAAGGAGCGGATCGCTCACCTGCGCCATCGCGAGGAGCCGGAGTCGGAGATCGACCGGCTGCGCGCCGAGCTGGATGAGCTGCGGGCGCGACTCGAGGGGACGGAGCATCGCGGCGGCAGGAGCTACCGTGGCATCACCTCCCGGCTGGCGGGAAAGACCGGGCCGATCCCCGACGCCGTCGCCTCGGAGGCGGCCGCGGCGGCGCTCGCGCATCTGGAGCGGTCGCTGCGGACCAAGGTGCCGGCCCTGATCACGGCGAAGAACCGGGGCCAGATGCTCGAGATCCTGCAGCAGGAGCTCGGCCCCACGCTGAAGGAGTCGGCGGCGCAGGCCGTCACCGTGGCGTTCGCCAAGTGGGACGCGGCGCGCGAGCGGGCCGACGAATCGAAGGAGCGGAGCCGCGAGGCAGTGGGAGAGGTGGCGACCGCGCTGCGCGACCTGGGCGACGATGTCGAAGAGGCCGCGCAGGAAGCCGCCGAGGCGGCACGGAAAAAGGCTCGGGAGGCGGAGGAGGCGGTTGCCCGGCACGCCGAGGAGTCCCGGCTGGACGGGATGCGGCGGCTCTGGCGCTCTGCCGAGAAGGAGACGGAGCCGGTGACCGTTGCGGAAGCGACGGCTGCTATCGAGAAGGCGCGCGTGACCGGTGAAGCGGAGGAGCCGGAAGGGGAGCAGCACGGCAAAGCCGGGCTTCTCTGGGGCGGGGCCGCTCTCGGCCTGGCGCTCTTCGCGCTCCTCGATCCCGAGCGCCGCGATAAGGTCCTGCGCTTCGCGAACGAGGCCTCCCTCCAGGTCCAGGAGCTGGTGCGCGATCTGCAGGGGTACGACGACGAGTTCTAGCGGCGAGCTCTCGATAGTGAAGGGACGCGCCCGGTCGCCTGGCCGGGCGCGTGCTCATCTCCGCGCGGCTGCTAGACGATGCGGCGCGCTCCGGCGTAGTGGTCCTTGTAGTACCCCGAGCTGAGGTTGGAGATCACCACGCCCGTCTTCTCGTTTTCGGCGTGGATGAAGGTGTTCTTCTTGATGTAGATGCCGCAGTGCGTGAGGCCTTTTTCCCCCTTTATGGTGTTCTTGAAGAAGACGATATCGCCTGGCTTCCATTTGCCGCGGCTGATCTTCTTCCCGCGCTTGGACTGATCCTTGACGACGCGGCCAATATCGACGCCCGCGGCGTTCTTGAAGACGTACCAGGTGAAGCCGGAGCAGTCGAACCCCTTCGGCGATGTCCCGCCCCAGACGTAGCGGCTCCCCTTGTACTTCTGGGCGAACTTCACGATCTTCTTGCCGCTCGACTTCTTGTTCTTACCCTTCTTCTTGCGCTTTGCAGCGTCGCCAGTCTCCCAACCGACCAGTGACCGACCCGTCCCCAGGGCGAGCGCCGCGGCCAGGGCGATGGCGCGCCGCCGGTCGAGAACGGCCTCGTCGAACATGGATGCTCCTCCCTCCGAGCGGGGCACGATGATTCCTGCCGAGCGAGGGGATCGGGGCACCCCCGTGCTCATGGGCCGTAACGCGCGGAGACTGGCGCGGGTATCGCGGAGGGGCGTCTTGACATACAGAACGGTACCGATGGGGGGCGCTGGACGCAAGAGCCAGAAATTCACAACCGGGGAAGGTGGAAGAGGGCGGTACGGTACAATCGGACGGCGCGCCGGCACGGCCGCGCGAATGCTTGACGTCGATGACCGCCCCGGGTCGGCGGATGGAGGGATCGGGCGGGATGGCCTATCGCTTCTTGTTGCAGGTGCCTGAAGGGCTGGTCGAGACGGCCAACATCGCCGTCGATCAGGCGGGCGATGCCCAGGTGCTCGTTTCGCGCGCGTCGCATGGGCTCGGCATCGACGATCCGTACTTCGACCTGACCGTGGCCGCGCACACCCTCCGCGTCATCGGCACGCTCTTCGACTGGTACGAATCGCTCCCCGCGCCGCGGCCGCTCGTTAGCATCGTGCTCCATGGCGGGCAGCGGCACGCCCTCGAGGAGACGGGCCGCGCCAACATGGTGGCGCTCATCCGTCGCGATCAGCCATGGGTTGAGCGGAGCATCCCGCACATCGGGGAGCACGAGCCGCCCACGCAGACGGCGGGCTACTCATTCGGACCCGGAGCTCCCGACGAGATCGTGGTGGTGAGCAGGGGCGGCGTGGCGTCGCCGGAGGCGGTGGTCGCGGCCGTTGTCGTCGAGGAGGAGGCGGTCGGCCCGCGGATCCGGGCGATCAATTACGTGCAGATCCAGGTCAATAACCTGCAGAAGGCCGAGCAGTTCTATCAGGAGTTCTTCGGGATGGAGCTCCTGGGGCGGGTGCGACGCGGCCCGGATGGGCAACTTGTGCCGCTGCCGGCCGACTATTCCTGGAGCCAGGCAGTGCAGACGGGCGAACTGGCCGACACCACCTTCCTGGCCAACGGACCGCTGACGCTCGCGGTGCAGAATGTCGGGCTGGCCAATCTCCTCGACCGCGGGGCGCTGGAGATGCTTTCGGTCGGCGTCGACGCGCGCGCGTTCACCGCCCTCAAAGGCGAGGTGCTGATGCGCCCGCTGACCGTGCTCCGCTCGGGCGTCGCCTCGTTCGTCTTCCGGGATCCGTTCAATGTCAACTGGGAGATCGCGGTCGTCGGATCGGTGCCGCTGATTCCGGTGTAGGCCGCGGGAGGTGGCCGCCTCGCCATGCTCGATGCATATCGGGAGCTGATCGATGAACTCCTTGAGACGCCGACCGACATTCGATCGCAGTTGAAGGAGCAGCCGGCTGACGACGTAACGGCAGAGGCGCGGCGGATCGTCGCAGAGATTCGGAATCGCGACCAGGCGGTGCTCGAGCGCGTTCAGACGATGCGGCGCCAGGAGACGCCCTATCTGCGCGAGTTGAAGATCGTGGGCGCGACGGGTGACGAGGATCTCACGACGCTGCTCGAGGAGATGGAGACGGCCCGTGGCGAGCTCGTCTCGATCCTGATCAACCTCTCGCTCCGGGACTGGGAGCGCGCGGCGATCGACGAGCGAGCCGGCGAGATCACGCTCGTTGACGAGATCGAGGAGCACGTCGAGTTCGACGAGGCACAACGCCGGGCGTTTCGCGACGTGATGCGGCAGGCATGAGCCATGGTTCGCGCGGTCCGGGACCGCTCGCCGTGTGGATCGGGCCAGGCGCGCTCACGGCAACGGGAGGCGAGATGTGACGGAGGGCGCGGCTCCCGCAACGTACTTTGGCGCGCCGCCGAAATTGCCGGTGCTCGTCGTCGGCGCGGGCATGGCGGGATTGACCGCCGCCGTTGCGCTGCAGGACGCGGGCATTCCGGTGCGCGTGTTCGAGGCGGCCGACCAGGTCGGGGGGCGACTCCGCACTGCCCGCACCCCCGAGGGGTTTCTGATCGATCGCGGGTTCCAGGTAGTGCTCGATGCCTATCCTGCCGCGGCCCGCTGGCTCGATGAGGCGGCGCTCGGCCTCGGGGCGTTTGACGCCGGTGTCGTCCTCGCCACGCCTTCCCGGCTGGTGCCGCTGGCCGATCCGCTCCGTCACCCGCTGGCGCTCCCGCGCGACCTGGCGACGCGGCTCTTTCCGTTCGGCGACAAGCTCCGGCTCGCCCGGCTGGCGCTCGAGTGTGCGGCCGCGCCGTGGCAATCGGCCAACGACGCGGCGGGAGCGCCCGACGCTGGGCGCTCGGCGGCGGAATATCTCTGGTCACGAGGATTCAGCGAAGCGTTCGTCGATCGCTTCGCGCGGCCGTTCTGGGGCGGCATCACGCTCGATCCGCATCTCGGCGGGAGCGCCGGGCCGCTGCTTTTCACGCTGAAGATGTTCACGCGGGGGCGAGCCGCTCTCCCCGCTGCCGGTATCGCCGCGCTCCCCGAGCAACTCGCGGAGCGGCTGCCGGCCAGTGCGGTGAGGCTCGGCACGCGGGTGGGTGCGCTGGAGATCCGGGATGAGCGCGTGACCGGCGTTCGGGTGGCCGGCGAAGTCGTCGAGGGTTCGGCGGTGGTCATGGCCGCCGACCTCCCGGCTGCGGCCGAGCTGACCGGCCTGCCCGCGCTGGCGGCGATCGATCGCGGGTTGCCGAGCGTCACCGTCTACCTGACTGGCGCGCGCTCGCCGGGGACCGGCCCGCGACTCGTCCTCGATGCGACGCGGCGGCGACTGGTCAATCACCTCGCGCCCCTCTCGGAAGTCCAGCCGTCGTACGCGCCAGCGGGCCAGCACCTCTTGGCGGCGGTGGTCATCGGCGAGCGGGCGGCCGGCGGCGATCTGGAGGCGCTCGCCGCTCGTGCGCGCGACGACGCGGCGGCGATGCTGGGGCATCCGCCGGAGGATTGGCGGATCGTGGACGTGGTTTCCGTGCCATTCTCCCAGTACGCCCAGCCGCCCGGCATCTACCGGCGCCTGCCGGGGAACGTGACGCCGATTCGCGGCCTCGTCCTCGCGTCGGAGGCGACGGTCGATTCGTCCTATAACGGAGCCATGGAGAGCGGGGAGACGGCCGCGGCGGTCGTGCGGCGGGACCTGCTCATCGGGCCTGGAGCGTGAGCATGGGTCAGCGCGGTGAATTCAAGACGCCGGGCGGCAAACTGGTTGCCGTCGAGTTCGATGTGACCGATGGCGTGTTGCGAGACGTGGTGGTGACGGGTGATTTCTTCCTCTACCCGGAGGAGGCGCTGCCGATGCTGGCGCGCGGGCTGGAAGGGAGCCCTGCATCACTGAGCGAGCCCGAGTTCGCGACGAGGGTCGCCCGGGAGATCGAGCCGGGCGTGGAGCTGCTCGGGACCTCCCCAGAGGGGATCGCCGTGGCAGTGATGCGTGCCCTCCAGGCGCGGCCGGAAGCGGGTGGCGGACGATGAGCAGCGAGCAGAAGGCCCTGAGCGGCGCCGAGGAAGCGCGGTGGCGGGAAGCGCCATGGCAGCTCATTCCCGAGGAGCCTCGTCCGCCGCACCTCAATATGGCGCTCGACGAGGTGCTGACCGAGCGGGTCGCGCGCGGCGAGCGGCCGCCGACGCTGCGCGTCTGGGGCTGGAGCGGGCCGTGCGTGGTGCTGGGCCGGTTCCAGTCGGTGAAGAACGAGGTCAACGAGGCGGCGGCGGCGGAGCACGGCGTGGAGATCGTGCGCCGCATCAGCGGCGGCGGCGCGATGTTCATCGAGCCGCGGGGGGCCATCACCTGGTCGCTCTATGCCCCGAAGTCGCTGGTCGAGGGGATGAGCTTCTCTGAATCGTACCGATTCTTCGACGCCTGGGTGGTCGATGCTCTGCGCGATCTGGGCGTCGATGCCTGGTACGAGCCGCTCAACGATATCACCTCCTCCGGCGGCAAGATCGGCGGAGCGGCGCAGGCGCGGCGCGGCGCGGCGGTCCTGCACCACACGACGATGGCCTACGACATGAACATGCCGTTGATGCTCGATGTCCTGCGCATCGGCCGGGAGAAGCTGAGCGACAAGGGCGTCGCGTCGGCCGACAAGCGGGTCGGGCCGATTCGGCAGCAGACCGAGATGCTGCGGCAGGATGTGATCGCCCATATGGTCTCCTCGTTTCGCGACCGGTTCGGCCTGGTGGACGACCGGTTGTTGCCGGAGGAGTTGGCGGAAGCGGAGCGGCGAGTCGCGGAGCGGTTCAGCCGCCGCGACTGGACGCATTATCTTCCGTAGCCCGCGGCCTCGATTCGGCTGATCTTCGTTAGTTAATCCGGAACGTCATTCCGTATTGACACCGTTCGCCGCGCGGTCCTATGATCCTCCGGGGCGCATCGCTCCTCCCGCTGGAAACCCCGCCGCCCCGTCCTGCGTTCAGGAGATCGAGAGCGACCTGCTGGTGCCCGCCGCGCGCCGGAATCTGGCCGAGTTTCGCATGTGCGGTGCGAAACACCCGCGTGGCCAGGTGCGCTGCCGAGGGGAGCCGGCTTCGAAGGGGATGCGGGTCCGCCAACGGGCGGGCTGGAGGAGTTGGACGCGAGCATGGACGGGCTGCGATTCGATAACCTGGCGCGGTCGGTGGCCGCTGGCACGTCACGGCGAACCGTGCTCAGGGGGTTGGCCGCCGGATTTGCCGCGACGGTGCTGCGTGTTGGGATGCCGGGCATCGCGCATGCGCAGAATACGGTTCCGCTCGGGGGGCAGTGCTCGAGCCTCGGTGCGAACTCGGAATGCAGCCAGGCTGGAGGGCCCGTCGTCTGCAGCGACAACGGCGTGATGCAGGATGGCCAGTTCAACTGCTGCCGTAATGCCGGCGGCGCGTGCACGGCCGATTTCCACTGCTGCGGCGGCGCGGTCTGCGTCAATGGCTCGTGCGGCGGTGGTGGCGGCGGCGGCGGCCGCGGGCTCGGCGCAGAATGCACCTCGACCAGCCAGTGCAGCCAGACCGGCGGCGCGGTGGTCTGCGCCAGCAACGGCCTGCCCGCCGACGGTGACCGGAACTGCTGCCGCAATAGCGGCGGCGCTTGCGCCGGGGACAGCCACTGTTGCGCCGGGCTGTACTGTGTGAATGGCACCTGCGGCGGTACCTCGTCCGGTACGACGCCTGCCGGCGGGCTCGCGCTCGGTGCGCGGTGCACCTCCTCCGAGGAGTGCACGCAGAGCGGCGGAGCCACGGTCTGCGCCGACAACGGCTATGAGGGGGACGGCCCGCTCAACTGCTGTCGCAACGAGGGGGGCGCCTGCACGGGCGTCGGCTACAGCGCCGATTGCTGCGGCGGCCTCTACTGCGTCGATGGCGTCTGCGTCAACAACGCCACGGGCGGCCTGCCGGTCGGATCCGAGTGCTCCCAGACGGGGCAGTGCAGTCAGGCGGC
>JADYYO010000020.1 GCA_020853615.1 Thermomicrobiales bacterium | reverse complement strand
GCTCGGCCTCGACCGCCGCTTGCAGACCGAGCTGAAGATGCCCGTCTACCGCGCCGACGATCCGCTGACCTGTGTGGCCAGAGGGACGGGAAGAGTCGCCGAGGCGCTGCATCTGTACGAGCGGGCGATCGCCGCCGGCTCGGAGCGGCGGCGGCAGGGGTAGGATCTGTCAGGCGAGCGAGTCGTCGATTCCTCCCCTTGCATTGAAAGGAGAGCCGTTCATGGCGACCGATCCCATTCAACGCGTGCGCGCGCAGACGCACGATGTCCCGCTGACCTTCGGCGTGCGGGAGGCGCTGACCGAGCTGGCGGCGCTGCCCCCCTCGCTCGACGTGCCCTACCTGACCGTGAGCCTCGACTGGACCCCGGAGGGGAGCGCGCCGGGTCGGGAGCCGCCGCCCGAGCTCCGCCGCTCCGAGATGCGGTCGCGCCGCGGCGAAACCGGCGCCAGCCGCCGGCCATCGCGCCGCGAGTTCGAGCGCGAGATGGAGCGCATTCTCGCCGACTATGGTCCGCGCGGCGATGCCTTCGACAGCCTCTCGCGGGATGCGCAGCGGATCAGCGTGTTTCTGGACGACGAGATCGATCCCGCCGCCCAGGGCGTCTTCATCGTCAGTTGCTCCGCGCACGATCTCTTCACGCCGCTCGCCCTCTCCGTGCCGCTGCCGACGACGGTGACGGCCGCGCCGACGCCCGCGCTCTCGCTGCTGGCGCGGATCGTCGACGACTACCCGGCGTACGCGGTCCTGCTGGCCGACCAGCACGAGGCGACGATCTCCAAAATCCGGCGCGGCGCGCGCGGGCGGAGTGTCCGCCTGGAGAGCAACGACTGGCCCCGCAAGCAGCAGACCGGCGGCCTGTCGCAACGGCGCTTGCAAGCTCGCGTCGGCGAGCGCGTCGCCGCCTTTGCGCGCGGCATCGCCGCGGAGACGGAGCGGACGCTGGATGACGCGGCCATCGACATGCTCGTCGTCGCGGGGGATCCGGTCATCACCAGCGCGCTCGCCGAGGCCTTCCCGACGAGTGTTGCCGACCGCATCATCGGCACGCTCCATCTGGACATCCAGACGAGCGAGCAGGCGATGATCGAGGCGACGTTGCCGATTGCGGAGCAGGTCGAACGCGATCAGGAGCTGGCCGCAGCACGCGCGGTGGCGGATGAAGTCGGCGCGGACGCCCGGGGCGCGGCGGGAGCCGGCGCCGTGCTGCGCGCGTTGCAGGGCGGCCGCGTCGCCAAGCTGGTGATGGTCGATGATTTCGCCGGGGAGGGCTGGGCCGACTATGACCGCGACCTCTATGGCATCGGCCCGATTCCCGAGAGCCACCCCGTCGGGGGCGATATCTCGAAGATCGTTCCGGTGGCGCTGGAAGAGGAGCTGATCCGCCTGGCGCTGCGCACCGGCGCGGAGATCGAGATCATTCACACGAGCGTACCGATCGAGGCGGCGGAGAACGGCAGCATCCCGCCGGCCGGCGCTCCCCTGCCCCGGCCGGAAGCCGCCACGATCCTCGATCAGTTCGGCGGCGTCGGCGCGCTGCTCCGGTTCACGCTCGGCTGATCGTACCGCCTCGAGAATAGACGACATCCCGGAAGGCTCCTCCCGGGATGCCGCTTGCGTTTGGCGTGGGTTATTCCGCGCGAGGCCGCTCCTGGGGAGTCCGTGGCCCATCGCGCGGCTGGCCCTCCGGGATCTCGACCAGCGTCGCCTCGCTCTCGGACGCGGGCTCCGCGAACGCCTCGTCGTAGCGCTGCCCGGTCGCCCAGTTCGGCGCATCGCTGGCGGGGAACGACTCCCACGAGGCGGCGTCGACGACGTCGAACTCGGCAATCAGTTCGACCAGGCGTCGCTGTTCATCACGTTCTGGCATGACACTCCTCCTTGACCCGCCAGGGGCCGTTAGAGGTCGATCAGCGCCAACCCGGCTTCCGGGTTGAAGCGGCGCCGCAATTGGACGGGGGATTCGGTCAGAATCAGCTCAAGGGTCGGCCGGGCATAGGCCTCGAGCAGATGCCCGCCGCGCGTGGTGCCGTCGGCAAGGCCGAGAACGACGTGCGCGTGCACCTTCGGCTCCCCCTGGTCGAGGGTGATATTGCCGAGGAGCGAGAGGACCTCGACCTGCTCGTCAACCGGGATCTGGCGATACGTCTTCTCGTCGATGTCGAAGAAGCCGAGCATCGCGCTGCTGAACGCGCCGAGGGCGTTGAAATCGCTCGCCTCGAGGTTGTGCTCCCGGGCGAAGTCGCACAGCCCGGCCATCACCTCGTCGCCAATATCGAAGACGACGGCGTAGGTCGCCGCACCATTGCGCTGCAAGAGTTTCGAACGCACGGGAACCTCCTGAATCATGGGGCGGGAGAGATGGCCAGTATCAGGCCCTCCACGTCGAACAGCCGCGACAAATGTGGTCCTGACGGGAGAGAGACGCACGGAAGGTGCCACGGTCACCGCTCGTACGGGATTACGCTGATCGTGCCGTCTGCTTCGATATAGGCATTCTTCACCTTCGCCACGTCGTCGATGCCCCGCAAGCGCAGGTGCCCCTCGAGCTCCGCCCGCGTCAGGAACTCGTGCCGCATGTTATGGGGGAGCATTCTCCCGTCCCGGATGACCTGCAGTGGCGGTGGCGTGATGAGGCGCTCGATGAAGGGCACGTGAAAGCTGAGGGCGTTCAGGAGGTAGTTCCAGAACGCAAGGGTGCCCACCATGACGAGGCCGCTGCCGATCGATGTCTGCTCGCCGATCATCGCGGACTCGGCCCCGATGGCCACGAGGAGGACGAAGACGAAGTCGAATGTCGCCAGCGCGCCCGAGGCTCGCCGCAGCACCGCCCGCAGAATGACGAAGACCACGAGGTACATGGTCGACGCGCGGACGAAGAGCTCCAGCACCGACTTGTCGAGCGCGAAAACGGCCCCCCAATCGATCGGCCCCATCCCCATGCACGCTCCCGGGAGAACGCCCGCGTCTCGACCTGAGCCCGCCGGCCAGCAAGTGGGCGCGACAGGGGTAGCGCCCTACCCCGGCAACGCCCGCTCGATCACCTCGCGCGTCGCCTCGAGGCACCCTTCGCCGCAGCAGGGGAGGGCCGCGACGCTGACCACCTGGTTCCCCTCCATGTCGGGGTAGGCGAGCGGGTGGCGCAGCTTCGTCCCGTTTGCCAGCATCAGGGTCGGGGTGCCGCGCACGCGATACTGCTCGCGGCCGAGCCGAGCCTCCTCCACGATCGCAGGCCGCGCCTCGCCGCTGGCGAGGTCGCGGTCGAAGCGGTCGAGATCGAGCCCCGCCTCTCCGGCGATCTCGCGCAGCACCTCGGGATTGCCGATGTTGCGCCCCTCGGCGAAGAAGGCGCGCCGCACGCGCATATCGAAATCGGCGAAGGCATCCTCCCCCTGCCGGGCGGCGCACCAGGCCGCCTCGAAGGCGGGCATAGTGGTCGTCGGCCAGTCATCGCCGCGATAGGGCGCGAAGGGGGCGGAGGGCTCCTGAATGGCGGCCAGCCACCACTCCTGCTCGAGGATGTCGCGCGGCGCGGCATAGCCGTCGATCAGTTCAAGAGGGTACGGGCGCAGGCGGAGTGTGGCCCGCCCCTGCAGCTCCGGCATCACCGCGCGCAGCCGCGCCGTCGCCACGTAGGTCCACGGGCAATAGTACTCGCCCCACTGCCAGATCTCGGCCGGCCCCGATTCGGTCATGACACGCTCCTTTCCTGGCGCGGATTACGCGCCCGGCTTGCGCGCGGGCACCGGCCAGAGGCCCGCCCGCCGGCGATGACAGGTGAGATAGGCGAACGGGTCGCTGGCGCTACGGATCGCGCGCCGGGCCCCTTTCGGCACGATAACGGCCTGGCCGGCGCGCAGCGGCCGGTGCACCCCGTCGACCTCGAGGATGCCGTCACCGGCGATGGCGACGATCAGCACGTCGACCTCGCGGTTGACATGCCCCTCGACCCCCTCGCCGTTGGGAAAGACGACCAGATTCACGTTGAGGTCGTCGCTCTGAATCGACCAGGCCGCTCCCGGCGCGGCGCCGGCGCGAGCGAGCGCGGCGAGATCGACGACCGGCGGCCCGGAGGCGCTGTCCCCGTCGCCTTCCTCCTCGAGGAGATGCGCCCAACAAGGCGGGTCTCCGCCCACATCGTCATCCATTGCGTGCACCAGCGCGCCTCCCTCGCTCGCCTCTCCGTTCACGGCCGCGATCACCTGCCGCCATGCACGGCCTTCTTCGCGGCCTCGGTCCGCTTCTCCTCCAGCAGCTTCTGCAAGACCAGGGCCTCGTTGTGCTGCTCGTCGCGCGCGGCGTAGAGGAGCGTCACCGGCCCGGTCCCAGCCGCGTCGACCAGCTCCTGCACCGCCTCGGGATGCTCGGTCAACTCGTGCCGGTAGCGGCGCGCGAACTCGTCCCACTTGGCGGGATCGTGGCCGAACCACGTGCGCAGCTCGGTGCTCGGCGCGACATCCTTCACCCAGGCGTCGAGATCGGCCCGGGCCTTGCTCACGCCCCGAGGCCAGAGGCGATCGACGAGGATCCGGCGGCCATCATCGGGGGTCGGCGGCTCGTAGATACGCCGCACGCGAACTTGCGCCATGGTCACGTCCTCCCACGCACCCACGCTGAGGCCGGGGGAGTGGCGTCGGGTGATGAAGGGGAGAACATGGGCGCCATGCCCGCGGCGCGGGCTACCCCATCAGGATACCGCCGTTTGCCGCGGCTGGCTTTCGCGTGTCACTCCGAGGCGAGTTCCTCGGCGAAATGCCTCGCGTTCGTGGCAGCCATCTGGCCAGTCTTCATGCGACTGCGCACGCCATGGCGTGCCCCTACATTCAACTCTGCCACGGTAGGGGCACGGCACGCCGTGCCCCATTGCTCAAGCCGACTCTGGCGAGGCTCATGAAGCCGCGCTGACGACCTCCGGTTTCGACTGCATGTAGGCGGTGACCAGCTCCTGCTTCTCCCGCTCCGGGACGTGATAGTAGTCGAGGGCGCGCGCGATCTCGGCGCCAACCTCGTCGAACTCCTCCGAGGTGAGATGAAACTGCTGATGGGCGTCGTGCAGCGGCAGGCCGGTGTAGGCGAATGGCCCGCCGGCCAGCGCCGCGACCCAGAGGGTCCGCATGAACTTCAGCCCCGGCAGCCGCGTCGGCGCCTCCGTCTCGTTCCACGCCACGAGAGCGGGATTGCGGTTGAGCTTCGGGTTGATGATGATCTGATCGCTGAAGCGATTGACGACCGCGGCGATGGCGAAGATGCCGCCCAATCGCTCGTACAGGCTCGGCTCTGGCGTGCCACTTTGCGACTCTGCTCCGGG
>JADYYO010000019.1 GCA_020853615.1 Thermomicrobiales bacterium | reverse complement strand
ACCGGTCAGGATTGCGAACGTGGGGTGATCCGAGTCGGCCAGCCGGCAAGCCGGCAAGACGGCAAGAAACGAGTCGAGCAGTCGAGCAGTCGAGAAGGAGCCAACGGCCAACAGCCAAAAGCCAGAAGCCAATAGCCACCAGCCCGTCAGGAGGAACCATGGCAAGCGCGGCGCGAAAGGTCATCGTCACCTGTGCGATCACGGGGTCGATTCATATCCCGTCGCAGACTCCGTATCTGCCGATCACCCCTGATCAGATCGCGGAGAGCGCGGTCGGCGCGGCGGAGGCGGGAGCGGCGATCCTGCACCTGCACGCGCGCAACCCGGAGACCGGCCAGCCGACTCCCGATCCGGAGGTCTTCCTCCAGTTCCTGCCCCGCATCAAGGAGCGGACCGACGCGGTGATCAACATCACCACCGGCGGCGCGCAGACGATGACGGTCGACGAACGCCTCGCCGGCCCACAGCGCATGAAGCCGGAGATGTGCTCGCTCAACATGGGCTCGATGAACTTCGGCCTCTTCCCGATGGCCAACCGGATCAAGGAGTTCAAGTACGACTGGGAGCCGAGCTATCTGGAGATGTCGCGCGGCCACATCTTCCGCAACACCTTCGCCGACATCGAGCGCCTGCTGCAGACGATGGGGGAGCACGGCACCCGCTTCGAGTTCGAGTGCTACGACGTCGGCCACCTCTATAATCTCGCTCACTTCCTCGATCGGGGGCTGGTGAAGCCTCCCATCTTCGTGCAGACGATCTTCGGCATCCTCGGCGGCATCGGCACCGACCCGGAGGACCTCCTGCACATGAAGCGGACGGCCGACCGCCTGCTCGGCAACGACTACGTCTGGAGCATCCTCGGGGCCGGGCGGCATCAGTTCAACCTGATCACTATGGGCGCGATCATGGGGGGCAACTGCCGCACCGGGATGGAAGACAACATCTATCTCGGCAAGGGCGAGTTGGCGACATCGAACGCCGAGATGGTCGCCAAGACCGTCCGCATCCTGCGCGAGCTGTCCCTGGAGCCAGCCACGCCCGACGAGGCGCGGGAGATGCTCCAGCTCAAGGGCGCGGCGAACGTCGGCTTCTGATCGACCGTCGACCGGAGAGGGTTGGGTGGCGTGATGGACGCCGGGCAATCTGCCTCACTGCCGTCTCCAGTCGCCTCGGGGCCGGCGCGATGACCGTGGCGGAGTCGCGGGAGATCGAGGAGCGGTTGATCAGTCTCCTCGACCGCGTCAACGACTGGCTGAAGTTCGCCGAGACGAAGAACACGGCGGCAGTCGGCATCTCGTCGACCGCGCTCGGCGTCATCGTCACCTTTCTCGTCGCCGGTCCGCCGGTTCCGGAGATCGCGGGCGCCGGGCTGACGCTGGGCGCGCTGACGCTGATGGTCAGCCTGATGCTCGCCGTCGCCTCGTTCCTCCCCTCGACCAATGTCGAGACGCTCCTCCTCGGGCAGCGGGCCCAACCGGCCCCAGGCGACAACCTCCTCTTCTACGGCCACCTCGCCCGCTACGAACCTGGCGTTCTGGCGCGAACAATCGCTGAAAGCTACTTCCAGCGGGTTGGGGATGACGCGGTCCCAACGAAATTCGCGCTCGATGTCGCCGGCCAGGTCGTCATCAACGCGCGCATCACGGTGCGCAAGCTGGAACTCTTCAAGTACTCGCTCCTCCTCTTTGGCTTCGGCGTCCTCGTCGCCGCCGCCGCGATGGCCTTTTCGGCGTTCGTGGTCTAATTCGCGCGAGCATCTGCCCGGGCAACGCCGCGTATAGCAGGCGTCTCGCCACCGGTCATCATGCTCGCCTTGGTGGAGAAGGCGCGAAAAGGAGACGGGGAGTGAACGGGGAGAGATTCGACGCCCTGGCGGCGCGATTGGGGAGCTCTGCCAGCCGGCGCGTGGCGGTGCGCTCGCTGGCGGGAGGGGCGATCGCCGTCGTGGGCGCGGCCTCGGCCGCCGCTGTCGAGGGCAAGGGGAAGCAGGTCTCGAGCGAGCACAACGTCGTCGGAAACAGGAAGCGGGTCTTCTGCTTCTGCCCGAGCGACGGGCAGGCCCCATGTGAAACGCGCCGCGTCAAGACAAAGAAATTCAGGAAGCTCTTCCGCAAGAACCCGAACAGCTATCGCGGTCCGTGCCAACTGCAGCTACCGTAGCTATTGTCGAGACACCATGCTGTGAGCGAACGAGGAGGTCGACTTGCCCCCTCGTTCGCTCACGATCGCAAATGGTCAGCCAGCCGGCCCCTCACCGAGGAGGAGCGCCAGGGTTGGCGCCCAATCGGGCGCGAGGGCGGCGTGCCCCTCCTCCTCGGTCGCGATCGTCACGGTCCGCAGCGCGGTGCGGGGGTTGAGCGCCGCCAGCGCCTCGGCGTTCCAGCGCTCGAAGGCGGGCGCGTCGTGGCGCAGCAGGAGCATGATCGGCCGCGTGACGTCGCGCAATCGCGCGCGGTCGACCCGGTCGGACGCCATCTCGTTGAGAAGGGGGGCGAGATTGGCCGCCGCGCGTCGAATCGCGCCGAGGCGCGGCTTCGTCAGCCGCTCGCGCCAGGCCGAGCCCCAGCGCACACCGAGGTAGAGGTCGAGCGCCCGGTCGGTCTGCCCTCGCGCCGCGGCGTCGGCCGCCTCCCGCATCGTCTCCAGCAGCGCCTCGCCATAGCGGCGCGCCTCCGGCACCGGAGAATCGAGCAGCAGCGCCGGCACATTTGGCGCGATCAGCGCCAGCGCGTGGACCCGCTCCGGCGCCAGCGCTGCCAATTCCAGCGCGGCCGCCGCGCTCCAGCCAGCGGCGACCACCCGCGTCACCGCGACCCCCTCGGCGTCGAGGACGGCGAGCAGGTCGGCCGCGAGATCGCGCGCCGGGTAGACCATGCCGCCGATCATCGGCGAGGCGCCATGGCCGCGCGCGTCGGGCAGCGTCGGGCGAAAGCCGAAGGGAACCAACGTCTCGGCGAGCGGGCGTACCTGCCCGCGATCGACGAGGAGATCGTGCAGGGCGAGGAGCGGGATCCCCTCGGCCTCCCCGCTCGACTCATAGCTGAGCCGGTGATCGCTGCGCGTGGCGAACCGGGTCACCCCCGCCCCGCCGGGCGGGCGGGGCCGGGCGGATCCAGGGTCGGGCCGGCTCATGGCGCGGCCTGCCCGCGCGCTAGCGACGCCATCTCCGGCGCGGTCGGCGTGGCGCGATGGCGCCGGGCCACGCGGGCCAGCACCGCATCCCAGGCGCCCCCCACGGCCAGGCCGCCCCAGATCGAGGTGGCCACCAGCACCGGCAGGAGGTAGCGCGCGAAATCGGCGCGCATGCCGAGGACGACCAGCGCCACCTGCCCGCCGAGGACGAGGCCGGCCAGCCCCCAGCGGCTGCCGAGCCCGCGCTGGATGGCGAGCGCGAGCAGCATCAACGCCCCGACGAGCGCCAGCAGGAGATCGAAGCCCATCGGCTTCCAGGTCGCGCCGAAGAGTTTGGCCACGACATCGACCCCCTGCCCGGTCACGGAGTCGACATTGCCAAGCCAATTCCCGATTCGCCCGAGCGCATCGACCGGCCCGGCGATATTCAACTCCTGCCAGATCGTCCCCTGGTTCTCCATCTCGACCGAGCGAAAGCGGAAGAGATCGAGGCTGCGCCCGATCGGGTCGGCCCAGAGGAAGGGGTACGAGGCGATGAAGGTGGCCGTGGCGGTCGCGGGGAGCGAGGCCAGCATCCAGCCGAGCCTCCCATCGTGGGCGGCGGCGGGCCCCGTTCCACGCCAGCCGTGGACGATCAGGACGATCCCGGCCAGGGCGAGGCCCGCGGCGAGCCCGAGAGGGCTCAGCTTGGCCGAGCCGCCGAGGCCGAGGAGGATGCCGAGGAGGATGGCGCGCGGCCAGGTCGGCCGTTGCGCCAGCGCCATCGCGGCCAGCGTCGCCCACGCCACCAGGAGGCTCACGAGCGCGTCCGAGCCGGCGAGGCTCGAGAGATAGATCGCCAGCGGGTGCGGGACGAAGAGGGCCACCGCCGCGAGCCCGGCGACGGGGTTCAGGAGGCCGCGCGCGATCAGGTAGACGCTCGCGGCGATCAGGGCGCCGACGACGCTGTTGGTGCGCCGCGCGGCCGCCAGATCGGATTCCTCCGGCATGTTGCCGTGCCGCTGGTTCCACTCCTGGCCGAAGTGGAAGTCGTAGTAGCCGTTCGTGTCGAGATCCCGGCCCTGCAAGGTCAGCCCGAGCCCCATCAGGTACGACCCGAGGGGCGGCTGCCCGAGAACCAACTCGCTCTCGCGCCAGTAGGCGCTCGTCGGGTGCTGCAGCTCCTCCAGGAATCGCGCCCGGTGCACCCAGCGCGCCTCGTCCCGATGGAACTCGGTCGTCGGCACCGCGTGCAGGTTCACCCAGAGCGCGCAGACGAAGACCAGTCCGGCGAGCAGGGCATCCCAGCGCGAGAACATCGTGTCACCCACCCGCTACGGCGTGACCGCGTCGAGGATGTCGAAGAAGGCCGGGAAAGTCTTCGCCACGCAGCCGGGGTCGCGCAGCCGCACCCCCGGTGAGCGCAGCGCGGCGATCCCAAAGCTCATCGCCATGCGGTGATCGTCGTAGGTCTCGATCTCGGCCGGCGCGATCGGGCGCGGCGAGATGCGCAGGCCGTCCGGGAACTCGTCGACCTCCTGCCCCAGCCGGCGCAGCTCCGTGGCGAGCGCCGCCACCCGGTCGGTCTCCTTGAGGCGGGCATGCGCCACGCCGCGAATGGTCGTCGGCCCCGCGGCGAATGGGGCGATGGCGGCGAGGGTCTGCGCGGTGTCGGAGATAGGGCCGAGATCGAGATCGACGCCGTGCAGCGCGCCATCCGCCGGCCCGCGCACCTCGGTGAAGTCGTCCGCCACCTCGACGGCGGCGCCCATGGCGCGCAGCACCTCGACAAAGCCGAGATCACCTTGCAGCGAGCCGCGGCCAAGCCCCTCGACGCGGACCCGGCCGCCCGTCACCGCCGCGGCCGCGAAGAAGTAGGAGGCGTTGGAGGCGTCCGGCTCGATCCGGTAGACGCGGCCGGTGTAGCGCTGCCCCGGCCGGATCACGATGCGCGACCAGGATTGCTCGTCGATCTCGGCCGTCGCCCCGAACGCGGCCATCACCGCCGCCGTCATCGGCAGATACGGCCTGGAGACGAGGTCGCCTTCCACATCGACGACGACGCCGTCGCGGGCGTAGGGCGCGGCGAGCATCAGGGCGCTGAAGTACTGCGAGGAGAGATCGCCCGCCATGCGCGTGTGCCCGCCGGGGAGCCCCGCGGCCTCGACGATGACCGGCGGACAGCCGGTATCGAGCTCGCTACGCGCATCAGCGCCGAGGTCGTTCAGCGCGCCGATCAGCGGGGCGATGGGGCGCTGGCGCATGCGCGGCACGCCATCGATCCGGTAGCGGCCCCGCCCCAGCGGGAGCGCCGCCGTCAGGAAGCGCATCGTCGTGCCGGAGTTGCCAACAAAGAGATCTGCCTCCGGGGCGGCAAAGACGCCGCTCGCGCCCTCGACCCGGAAGCTCGCGGCGGCTTCGTCGCCGCTGACGCGCACGCCCAACCCATGTAGCGCCTCGGCCATGTAGCTCGTGTCGTCGCTGTGCAGCGCGCCGACGAGCTCGCTCGGCCCCTCGGCCAGCGCGGCGACGAGGAGCGCCCGATTCGTGATGCTCTTCGAGCCGGGAACGACGACGGTGGCGTCGATGGGGCGCGCGGCCTGACGCGGGGCCAGCGTCGGCGGGTAGCCACGGTCGACTATGGTGGAAATGGTGGAGCCTCCTGGCGAAAACAGCATTGCCACCGGCAAGGGTACCAGTATCGCCGCTCCGGCAGGCGACCGCTCTCGCCCTCCTCATTCGTCCTTAATGCAGGAATGCAGGCGTTGGCGCGCCGAGGGCGGATCGCCGGAGATGACGGCCGCCCCCGCTATACTCGGAGCGGCCGCCCGCGCCCGCGGGGCGTCATCGGCTGCACGCAGCACTGTCACGAGGTCATTGCGATTCATGGAACCACGACCGCCCAGGCCACGCTCGCCGCGCCCGTTCGACACCTCGGCGCCGCCCGCGTCATCGGGTGTCGGGGAGCGCCTCTATCCGGGGCCCGGCGACGCAACACAGGCCGTCAATCCGGAGGCGTATAGCGGGGGTCTGGCCGAAGGGCCGCTCCTGCCGCGCCAGCAGCGGCGCCAGCGAGGCGCCCTGCGCGGCGTCGCCGCCACCATCGTCCTGCTCGTCCTCGTCGCCGCCCTCGGCTGGCTCTTCCGGGACGCGATTCTCGGTGCGATTAACTCGCCGGGGCCCTCGCCCACGTCCGCACCGGAGGTTGCCGGGCCGGCAACCCCGACCAGCGAGCCGGCGCTCGCCGACCTCCCGAACGCGCTGGCCACCGTCACCCCGACGGCCGTCGCCGCGACCCACACGCCGCGCCCGGCCTCGACGACCGCGCCGGCGCCGGCTGGTGCGGCGCCGACGCCAGCTGGCGACATCCCGGCGCAGACGCAACCCTTGTTGGCCTTCCTGCCGACGCAGGCGCAGGTGCCAGCGGGGCTGGTGCTGACCTCGGAGGCGGAGCGGAGCAAGGCGGAGGTGGTCGACTCGCTGGGCGGGAGCGACGAGGCGGCTCAGCTCCTCGATGGCTGGGGCTGGTCGGGCAACGCTTTCCGCGAGTTCACCGCCGATGAGGCGAATGCCGCCCCCGGCGCCATGACCTACCTTAACGTCAGCGTCCACCGCTTCGCCGACGCCGAGTCGGCGGCGAATGCGCTGACCTTCTTCTCCGACCAGGTCATCTATGGCCAGGGACTGCTGGAGGTCGACGCCCCGACGGTCGGAGAGGCGGCGCGGCTGCTGGTCGGCGCACCGGTTGCCGTCCTCTACGTCCAGAACGGCCCCATCCTCTACCGCTTCGGTGCCTCATCGGCAGGAGCGGATAGCGACCCCTCCCAGGAGCTCGTCGCCCTCGCCCAGTCGATCGTGCCGGGCGGAGGCTGATGATGTTCGGCCGCGAAAACGCGATCGGCGTCGCGCTCCTGGTCTTGTGCGCCATCGTGGCCCTCGTCCTCCTGTCGAACATCGCCTCGGGAACGCGGCCCCGGCTGAACGGCCCCTCCTGGCTCGGCCCGGCTCTCGCCGCCCTCTTCATCGGCGGCACGATCTGGGCCTTCGTCAGCCGCCCCGGCCATCGCTGGCCGTGGGACAAGAACCGGGACTGATGGGGGAGGCGACTCCCCGCGCTGTGCATGTACGTACACGCTATGGTAGAAGTTGGAGTCAGCGCTGGCGCCCCGCCGGACGAAGCCGCGACGCGTGAAGGCAGGTGGGGCATGTCAGAAGCGATACCGATGATCGATCCAGCCGACAATCCCGTAACCCCCGTCCCCTGGCCGTTCCGCTCAGCCGAGCCGGGCGTCACCCTGCTGCGCGAGGAATCGACCAGCCACCCCTTCGCCCTGGCCGTCGCGGCGGCCTGGAGCTGCTACGGGGGGAAGCCGGCGAAGGTCGAGACGGTGCGCAAGCTCGTCTACGAGCCCGACCCGCCCGGCCTGAGCCCGATCAAGGCGGCCGACCGCGCCCATCGCCGCGAGCGGGCGATGAAGCTCTACGCCGACCTCTTCGCGGCCGGGCATCACACCACTCTGCAGCACGCCACCTTCGTCTTCGTGCTCGACAACGTCTCGCGGCTGGCCATCTGGTCCTTCTTCCACGGCCATCCGTTCTACAACTCGGAGCAGGTCTCCCAGCGCTACCGCGAGGTGACCGGCGCGACGATGGTCACGCCCGATCTCCCCCCGGACGACCTCGCGATCTACGACGCGGCGATCGCGCGCGCCCTGCAGGGGTATCGCGCGCTGACCGAGCTGCTGGCGCCCGACATGGCCGAGCGCTACGGGCGCGTCTTTCCGGGCAGGGCGCGGGCGCGCGGCCCCGAGGCGGAGCGCCGCTTCGCCGACGCGGTGCAGAAGCGGGCGCAGGAGGTGGCCCGCTACGTCCTGCCGCTGGCGACCTCGGCTCACCTCTACCACACCGTCAACGGGCTGACGCTGCTGCGCTACCACGTCCTCGCCAGCCAGCCCGACGTGCCGGCCGAGGTGCGCGCCATCGTCGACCGCATGCTGGCCGAGGTGCTGGCGGTCGACCCCTACTTCCTCGGTGCCCCTGGCCACCCGCTCGACCTCAAGCTGCTCGAGACCGAGGAAACGCTGGAGGCGCGCGCGCTCGAGCAGTGGCGCGACACGTTCGCCCAGTCGGAGGCGGAGATGGCGGCCGCCTTGCGCGTCTTCGACGAGGCGCTCGGCGACGACAACAGCCGACTGGTCGGCTACGAGGCGGACGCCGAGCGGATCATGGCGGACGCGGTCCGCGCCGTCCTCGGCGTGACCGCCAAGGCGCTGCCAGACGACGAGGCGCTGGCGCAGGTCCTCGACCCGGCACGGAACGCCTATCTGGGGCACCCCCTCTTCCTCGGCATGCACTCCCGGCTGATGCAGACGATGAGCCACGTCCCCTTCACCTGGGCGAAGCGGATCAGCATGGCCGAGGACGCGCAGAACCAGCGCCACCGGGGGACCACCGGCTCGCGCCCGGCGCTCGTCGCCTGGGAGAGCCGCGAGCCGGACGTCATCGTCCCCTGGGCCATCCGCCAGAATCCCGCCGCGCTGGCCGAGTACGAGGCGACGATCCGGGCGCTGACCGAGGCGCGCAATGTGCTGCGCGACCGTGGCGTCGCGCCCGAGGCGACCTTCTACCTGCTGCCGAACGCGCAGCGGATCCGCTTCTACGAGAGCGGCACGCTGCTCGACTACTACTGGAAGTGGATCAAGCGCCTCTGCTACGACGCGCAACGGGAGATCTTCGAAACGGCGGTCGACGAGGTGTCCCAGGTGCGCGCAGTCCTGCCGGGGATCGGGCGGTACGTCGATGGCCCCCCCTGCGTCATGCGTGCCCGCGCCGGCACAACGCCAATCTGCCCCGAGGGGGAGCGCTTCTGCGGCATCCCGGTCTGGCGCGGCCACCAGTTCGAGACGCTGGAGGAGCGCCGCATCGTATGAGCGAGGCGCGGTTGCTCGTCGTCGACCCGGCCTGGCGCGAGACGCACCCCGGCGCCTCGGTCGGGCTGCTGGCGCTGCGCGGCGTCACCAACCCGAGCCAGCACGAGGGGCTGAATGGCCTGGCCTCGACATTGGAAGACGAGGTGCGGGCACGGTTCGGGGCGATGGATCGCCAGGAGCTGCGAGGCACGCCGCCCCTCCCCGCCTACGCGGCCTACTACAAGCGCTGGGGCCAGCGCTACCACGTCGGCCTGCAGCTCGAATCGGTGGCGCAGAAGGGGAAGGCACTGCCGCGCGTGGCGGCGCTAGTCGAGGCGATGTTCATCGCCGAGCTGCGCAACCTCCTCCTCACCGCCGGCCACGACCTCGACGCGCTCGTGCTGCCGGTGCGCCTCGGCGTCGGCCAGGGCGAGGCGTTCTCCGCGCCCTCCGGCGCGGAGATGGCGGTCAAGCCAGGCGACATGGTCATCGCCGACGCGGAGGGGTACGTCCTCTCGGCGATCGTCACCGGCCCGTCCGCTGTGGCCCGCATCGGGCCGGAGACCACCGCCGCTCTCTTCTATGCTTACGCGCCGCCCGGGATCGACCCGGCGCTCGTCGCCGCGCACCTCGACGAGATCGAGGGGAACGTCCGGCTGATTTCGCCCGAGACAGAGGTTGTTGGCCGGGAGATCGTCACCGCCCCCTTAACGGCAGGAGTCGACTGATGACGAAAATCGCGTTCATCGGCGCCGGCAGCACCGTCTTCGCGCGCAACCTCCTGCAGGATCTCTTCACCTTCCCGGAGCTGCATGATGCGACGATCGCCCTGATGGACATTAACCCCGAGCGGCTCGCCGACACGGAAGGCGTGGCGAAGCGGCTGGCCGCGGTCGCCAATGCGCACCCGACAATCGAGGCGACGACCGATCTACGGCAGGCGCTCGCCGGGGCCGACTACGCCATCAACATGATCCAGGTCGGCGGCTACCGCCCCTCGACCGTCATCGACTTCGAGATCCCGACGCGCTACGGGCTGCGGCAAACGATCGGCGACACCCTCGGCATCGGCGGCATCATGCGTGCGCTGCGCACCATCCCGGTCATGTTCGACATGGCGCGGACGATGGAGGAAGTCTGCCCCGACGTCCTCTTCCTCAACTACACCAACCCGATGGCGATGCTCTGCATGGCGATGCACCGCGCCACCGCGATCCGCACCGTCGGCCTCTGCCACAGCGTGCAGAACACGGCCCGGGAGATCGCCCGGTGGCTCGATGTCCCCTTCGCCGACGTCAGTTATCTCTGTGCCGGCATCAACCACGTCGCCTTCATGCTCCGCTACGAACGAGACGGTGAAGACCTCTACCCGGCGTTGCGGCAATTCGCCGCCGAGCGTCGCGAGCCGGAGTGGGAGCGCGTTCGCTTCGAACTCCTGCGCCGCTTCGGCTACTTCGTGACCGAGTCGAGCGAGCACCTCTCCGAGTATGTCCCCTGGTTCATCAAGCCGGGCCGGGAGGATCTCATCCAGCGCTTCAACATCCCGCTGGATGAGTACCCGGCCCGCTGCGAGGACCAGATCGCCGACTGGGCCGACTTCCGCTCCGCCCTCCTCTCGGCCGACCCCGACGCGCTCCCCCGCTATCGAGCGGAGCGGCACAACGAGCTGAAGGGGATGTACGAGCGCCGCATCGCGGTCGTCGAGCGGGAGGATCCCGCCCTTGCCGCCACGCTGCGGGCGGAGGCGCTGGCGCGGCAGCGGGAGGAGGACGAGGAGGGCCACTCCGGCGAGTACGGCACGCTGATCATCCACAGCGCCGAGACGGGCGAGCCGCGCGTCATCTACGGCAACGTCGCCAACGCCGGCCTGATCGCCAACCTCCCGCCGACCTGCGCGGTCGAGGTTCCCTGCCTCGTCGATCGCAACGGCGTGCAGCCGACGCAGATCGGGACGATCCCCTCACAATTGGCCGCGCTGATGCAGACGAACATCAATGTGCAGGAACTCACCGTCGAGGCGGCGCTGGCCGGCAACCGCGACCAGGTCTACCAGGCGGCGATGCTCGATCCGCACACCGCCGCCGCGCTCGACCCCGAACAGATCGTCGCCCTTGTCGACGAACTGCTCGCCGCCCACGGCAGCATGATCCCCGAGCTGGCGTAACAGTTCCGCGATTCCACCAAACTCCACCGCCGATCGAGGCTTACAGCGGCGCGCGCACATCGTGTCATGCTGAGGCACGAAGCATCTCGGCTGAGCAGGACGAGGGCTTCCGGTGAGCCGAGATCCTTCACTCCGTTCAGGATGACACAAGGTCCGCATGCCGCTGTAGACGCCGCCGCGTCGTGCCCACATTCGGCGATGGCCTGCTATGGCATGCTGACGACGGCTATCAGATCGCGGGAAAGGACTATCGGATGAGCGACGTCCTGGTCATCGGCGGCGGCATCGTCGGCTCGAGCGTGGCGTACCACGCCGCCCGGGCCGGGCTCGGCGTGACGCTGGTCGACCGGCGCGACGAGGGGCACGCGACAGCGGCTGGCGCCGGCATCATCGCCCCGGGCGTCGGCGACGGCGAGAGCGACGGCCACAACGCCCTTGTCGCGCAGGCGGCTGCCCACTATCCCCGACTCCTCGCTCACCTCACCGAGGATGGGGAGGAGGAGCCCGGGTACTGGCGCGTCGGCGCCCTCGTGATCGCGACGAACGAGGCGGAAGCCGATTTCCTGGCCGGCGCCGGGCGCTTCGCCGAGGAGAGCCTGGGGGCCGGTGTGCCGGGGATCGATCGGGCCGCGATGGTGGATGGCGCCGTCGCCAGGGAGCTCTTCCCGCCGCTCGCGCCGGTGCCGGCGGCGCTCCATCTCGCCGGCACCGCGCGCATCGGCGGGCGGCTGATGCGCGACGCGCTGCAGCGGGGGGCGCAGCGGCGCGGGGCGACGATCCTCCGCGGCGATGTCGCGCTGCGCCGCGATGACCGCAGATCCGTTCACGCGTTCATCGATGGCCGGCAGGCCCCGGCCGAAACGGTGGTCATCGCCGCCGGGGCCTGGTCGGCGCCCCTCGGCGCGGAGATCGGCCTGCCGCTGCCGGTCTTTCCGCAACGGGGCAGATCGCGCATCTGGCGATGCCCGGCCACGACACCAACCGGTGGCCCGTGGTCCTGACGTTCCAGGGCCACTATCTCCTGACCTTCCCCCGCGATCGCGTCGTCGCTGGCGCGACGCGCGAGAACGGCTCCGGGTTCGACTACCGGCAGACGGCCGGGGGCGTGCACCGCGTGCTCGGCCAGGCCCTCGCCATCGCCCCTGGTCTGGCCGCCGCGACACTGCGCGACGTGCGAATCGGCTTCCGGCCGGCGACACCTGACGGTTTGCCGATCCTGGGTCGCGCCCCGGGAGCGGAGAATCTCTTCATCGCCACCGGGCACGGACCGACCGGGCTGACCATGGGACCCTATTCGGGCGCACTCGTGGTCGATCTGATTCGTGGCGAACCGACCTCGCTCAATCTTCGGCCCTACGCGCCGGATCGGTTCGCGCGCATTCCCCGGTAGGACGCCTACCCTTTCGGCCGCAACGCCTGGGCGAGGCCGTCGCCGATCAGGCCGAGGGCGGCGCCAGTGACGAGGACGGCCAGGCCGGGGTAGGTCATCAGCCGCCAGTCGCGCAGGAAGAAGTCGCGCGCCTCGGCGACCATCAGGCCCCACTCCGGGTTGGGCGGCTGCGTGCCGAGCCCGAGAAAGGAGAGGGACGAGGCGAGGAGAATGTTGAGCACCATATCGGCCATGGCGTAGACGAGCGCGGCGGCGGCAACATTCGGCAGGATGTGGCGCAACACGATCCGCTTCGTTCCCATGCCGACGACACGCGCCGCCTCGACGTACTCCTGTCGCCGGGCCACCAGCGTCTCGGCGCGGACGATGCGCGCGTAGGCAACCCAGCCGACGAGCCAGATGGCGTAGACGATGTTCTCGGTGCCCGGGCCGAGGATGGCGACGATGGCGATCACCAGCACCAGATAGGGCATGGTCAGGGTGAAGTCGACCAGCCGCATGATGAGGGTGTCAGCCCAGCCGCCGGCGTAGCCGGCGATCAGGCCGAGGATGCCGCCGACGATCACCGTGCCGGCGGTGCCGATGAGCGCGACGAGGAGGTCGACACGGCCGCCGTAGGCGAGGCGGGTCAGCGTGTCGCGGCCGAAGCTGTCGGTCCCCAGCAGATGCGTCCGGCTCGGCGGCGAGAGGGGAGGCTGGGTGAAGTCGGGCGCGGTCGGATCAAAGGGGCTGATGAACGGATAGAGGACGACGAAGAGGACGATGAGCGCCAGCAGCGCGCCGCCGCCGAGGATGAGCGGGTTGAGCCAACGCTCCCGCTGGCGCCGGGCGCTCCCCACGCGCCCGGGCTGCAACGCGCCCGTGGTCGACTCCTGCAGCGCGACACTCATGTGTAGCTGACCCGGGGATCGAGCATCGCGTAGGTGAGATCGACGACGAGGTTGATCAGCAGGACCATGATGCCGATCGTCAGCGTCACCCCCTGGATGACCGGATAGTCGCGCTGGAAGACAGCGGTGACGATGAGCTGCCCCAGCCCCGGGATGGCGAAGATCGTCTCGGTGATCGTCGTGCCGCCGATCAGGAAGGCGAGGTTGATGCCGAGGATCGTCACGGTCGAGAGGGCGGAGTTGCGCAGGACATGGCCCGTGAAGACGGCGCGCTCGCCGATCCCCTTCGCCCGCGCCGTGCGGACGAAGTCCTGCCCCATCGTCTCCAGCATCGCGTTGCGCAGGCTGCGGATGGTGAGCGAGGCGATCGCCAGCGTCAGCCCGAGCGCGGGCAGGAAGAGCGCGTGGAGGTGGCCGAGGAAGCCCTCCCCCCAGCCGGAGACGGGGAAGAGCTTGCGCTTGACGGCAAAGAGCTGCAGGAGCATCAACCCGATCCAATAGACCGGCATCGCCAGCGAGACGACGGTGAAGACGCGCACGAACTGGTCGGGCCAGCGCCCCTTGTTGAGCGCCGCCCAGCCCGCCAACGGCAGGGTGAGGATGATGGTCATGACCAGCGCGTAGAAGACGAGGAAGAGGGTCGGCGGGATGCGGTCGGCCAGCACCCGCGTCACCGGCTGCTTCTTCCAGAGCGAGTCACCGAGATCCCCGCGCGCAGCCCCGGTGACAAAGGCGACGTACTGCTCCCAGATGGGGCGGTCGAGCTTCATCGCCTTCTCCATCGCGGCCCGCCGCTCCGGCGTGCCGCGCGGCCCGAGCATGGCGGTGACCGGGTCGCCCGGCACCAGCCGCACCAGGAAGAAGGTGAAGAGGGTGATCAGGAAGAGGACCGGGACCATGTAGGCGACCCGGCGCAGGATGTAGCCGGTCATGACGGGGGTGATGGGTGGGGGGTGATGGGTGATGGGATGTTCGGGTGATCGGGTGATCGGGCCGCAGGGGCGACGCCCGCATCGCTCGGGCCGATCCGCCGCGCATGTCCATGATGGCGACGGCGTGGCCAGGCATGACCCGCCCGGTAGGGAAGGCGGGCGACGCGGGCGTCGCCCCTACAGCCCGGCATCATCCCCGATCCCCAACACCCATCACTCTCCACCCATTACCCGTCGTTCCGCCATGTCTCCCAGAGGCGGTAGTTGCCAGTGGGGAGGATCCTGAAGTTCTGGACGTAGGCGTGACTGACGGCGCTGCCGCCGGGGTAGTAGAGGAAGATGAACGGGGCATCGTCGAGGTGAATCTTCTGGATCTGGTTGTAGAGATCCTGCCGTTTTGCCTTGTCGGTCTCCGTCTGCGCCTCCAGGATCAGCTTGTTGGCCTCGGGGTTGTTGTACTGCGAGCCCATGGCGCCGGAACCGCCCTCGCCGAGGACCGCGAACGAGGCGAGCTCGTCGGGATCGATGATATCGGTGGTGTAGTACGCCATGCAGAGATCGAAGTCGTGCGTTGAGAAGAGCTTCTCGAGCACGGTATTCCCGTCAACAGACGTAACGGTGATATTCCCGCCAATCTGCGCGAGATCGGCCGAGATGAGCTGGGCGACCTGAGATTCCGTGGCGTTCGCCCCGTTGATGAAGATCTCGCCGGTGAAGCCGTTCGGACTCTTCGACTGGGCGACCAGCTCCTTCGCCTTGTCGAGGTTGTAGGGGTAGCCGGGCAGGCTCTCATCCCGGCCCGGCATCTTCGGCAGGAAGGAGGTCGCCATTTCGCCCGTGCCAAAGAGGACGTTCTGGATGATCGCCTCCTTGTTCACCGCGTAGTTCATCGCCTGGCGCAGGATCCTGTCGTCGAATGGCGGGCGCGTGACGTTGATGACCGCGACGTCGATCCGGGCGACGTTCTCCGGATGCACCGTGTAGGCGGAATCGCCGCGGAAGATCTCGAGCTGGTTATAGGGCACAAGGGTGGCGATATCGAGATCGCCGCCCTGCAGCTGCAGGACGCGCGCGTTGGAGTCGGTCAGGATCTTGAAGGTGACGCCATCGAGGTAGGGCGTGCCCGTCTGCCAGTAGTCGGGATTCTTTTCGAGCACGACCTCGACGTCGGGCGTGTGCGAGACGAACTTGAAGGCGCCGGTGCCGATGGGATGCTCGAAGAGCTTGTCGCCCTGCTCGTCGTACGCCTTCTTCGGGAAGATCGAGGCGGAGAACATGGCGAGGTCCGCCTCGAACGGCGCCCAGACACTCTTGAGATGGATGACCAGCGTGCGCGGATCGGGCGCCTCCGTCTTGTCGACGACCTGCAGGATAAACTGCCAGGGCGTCCCCTCGGCGGTCGCCGCGCGCTGAACGCAGAAGGCCGCATCTTCCGCGGTGAAGTCCGTTCCATCGTGGAATTTCGCTTCACGCAGCTTGAACGTGAAAGTCTTGCCGTCCTCGCTCGCCTCCCAGCTCTCGGCGAGGCCCGGCTCGAGGGAGAGACCATCCGGGGCCACACGGATGAGCTGATCGTAGAAGAGGAGCATCGTCCAGATGCTCGAGTTGTCCGGTGGCACCGGGGGATCGAACGAGGTCGGGTTCTGATCGGCGATGCTCATGGTCAGCGTGCCGCCCGACTTCGGCGTCGGCGAGGCCTCCTGGAGCGCGGGCGTTGCCGCCCCAACCGGTGTGCCTCGCCCGGCGTTCAGGCCGAGCGCAAGTCCAGCGCCGCCAAAGGCGCCCATCTGCAGCAGGCGGCGGCGGGTCGCCCGCCACTCCGCCCACTGGCGGTCAGCCAACTCGCGGTCGACCGGGGTGAATCGTGTCGTCAATCGCTCGGGGATCTTCTCGGTCATCTCGGTTCGTCTCCTCGATGGTCTCCAGCGCCGAACACGATGGTCGGTCGGGGCGCGACTTGCTGCCCCGCTTGCATGCCAGTTTCCCGCGGCACTGCGAGCAGAAGGGATCGTAACGCGGACGGATGTGCCGCACAAGCGCGCCCGGCGAATCTGAAGTCACTCCGCACCTCTGTTTGCCGGTCTCCCCGACGCGATGGACCCGTCTTCAGGAAGCGCTT
>JADYYO010000018.1 GCA_020853615.1 Thermomicrobiales bacterium | reverse complement strand
TTGGCTCCCATCGAAGCGCAGCGCGAGCGTCATGGCTCCCCCTCATCGTCATGCATCACGTCCGCCCTGGACTTCAATCGCTACCACATCCGACAGGGAAGCATTGCCAGGACTGGTCGTCGCGGTCCCGGAGCAACCCACACCCCCAACCGCCACCCGCTTGGGGGTGAGGGTTGCTCGCGACCGCGATGGTAATCCCTGAAGTCACCTCCCCATGTCAATCCCGGCGGGTGAGACCGAAACCGCCTTCGCGGACGGCCGCGCGCCGCGGCCGAGGACGCGCACGAGGGTGGTTCCGATCAGGACCATGAACGCCCCGGCGAGCTTGCCGGAGCTGAAGGTCTCACCGAGCGCCGTGGCCGAGACGACGCCGGTGATGACCGGGATTAGAAAGAGATAGGGCACCGTGCGCGTGACCCCGGCGCGGGCGATCGCCCAGGCCCAGAGGGTATAGCCGACCAGCATCGAGATCGCGGCGGCGTAGAAGAGCGCGCCCCAGACCGGCAGCGTCAGACGCCCCCACGGTTCCGCGAGTGCGGCGGGGATGCCCCATGGCGCGATTGCCGCCAGGCCGATGACTACCGACCAGGCGGTCGTGACCGTGGCGCCATAGCGAAAGGTCAACGGCCGCGCGGCCAGGCTGTAGATGGCGAAGGCGAGCGCGGCGATCAGTCCGAAGAGGTCGCCGAGGGTCGCTCCGCCGATCCCCTCCGCGCGCAGCTTGTCACCGACGAAGACGGCCACGCCGGCGGCGGAGAGCGCAACCGCTAGCCACTGCGCGCGGGTCGGCCGCTCGATGCCCATGAGCCGGGCCAGGGTCAGGGTGAAGATCGGGCTGAGGGAGACGAGGATCGCCACGGAGAAGGCGGAGGTCCGCTCCATGCCGATGGTGAAGAGCGCGTTGTAGATGCCGAAGCCGGTGACCCCGGTGAGGAGCATCAGAGGGAAGTCGCGCGCCGCGATGCGCGCCGGAACCCGCCGGATCAGGATCCAGGCCCAGACGAGCGCGATGACGATCAGGAAGCGCGCGACGACGAACGGCAGCGGCGGCAGAACGCCGACCGTCACCTTGATGACGATGTTGTTCGCCGCCCAGATCAGGACCACGCCAAGCATCACGACATCGGCGGCCTCGAATCGAGGCGGCGCCAGTTTCATCGACGGGATTGCGGCGAAATCGTCGCGGGCGGCGTCATGCCCGCAAGTGTAGTGGTTGCGCTGGAGGGAGAGTCCCTAGCTGATCGTCACCCCTTCGTGACGGAGCAGATGCTGCTTGATGCCGAGGCCGCCGGTATAGCCGCCGAGGGTGGCGTCGGAGCGGATCACACGGTGGCAAGGGACGATGACGGGGATCGGGTTGCGGCCGAGCGCGTTGCCAACCGCGCGCGTGGCCTTCGGCTTGCCGATGCGGCGGGCGATGCCGGCGTAGGTATCGACGTGGCCGAAGGGCACGGCCGCGGTCGCCTCCAGCACGGCCCGCTGGAAGGGGGGCATCGGGCCCCAGTCGAGCGGAATATCAAAGCGGGAGCGGCGCCCGCCGAAATACTCCTCCAGCTCGCGCGCGGCGCGCTCCAGATGCTGCCGCACGGCCGGTTCGGCGTCGTCGCTCCGCGCGGCGTGGGAGACATCGGCACCGACCTGGCGCATGCGGGCGACGAACGCCTCGTCCGACGACTCCTTCGCGAAATCGACCTCGCGCAGCCCCTCGGCGGTCGCGGCGAGGATCAGCTCGCCGATGGGACTGTCGACGCGCGTGTACCAGACGTGGGCGCGACGGGGCAGCGCGAGGGGGGGCGGGGACCAGGCCTGATCGCACGTGCCGCCGATGGTGGAGAGGAGCGCATCGAGCTTGTCGTAGCGGCGCAGTTCGTTCGCGCAGTAGGTGCAGACGCGGGTGTGCTCGTGGAGCCAGGTTTCGTCCCGCGAGGTGAGGTCGCCGGCGACGTGGGCCGGCATCGCCTCGCATGCGACGTCGCAGGGGTCAGTGTCGCGCCGCTCCGCGATCACCTCGAGCAGGGGGGGCCGTCGTCCGGGAGCCGCATTCACCAGATCGTTCATCGCACACATGTCCTTCCCGGGCACGGGGCCGGTCGTCAGATCCTGTCACCAAATCGATCGCGCAATTTGCGCAGCGCCTCGTGGACGCTGCGACGCGCGGCGGCTTCCGAGGAGCCGAGCGCGGCGGCGATCTCCTGATAATTCATATCCAGATACTTGCGTTGCACGAACGCCGCCCGCTGCTTCGGGGGCAGGTCCACGATGAACGCCTCGACCTCCCGCAACAGCGTGCCGGCGTCGAGCCGGCCGTCGTTGTCCTGGCTCGTCGCCGGGATCGACTCGGCCGTGATGCTCGCGTCGAGCGAGCGGAGGCGGGATGTCTTGCGCTTGTCGCTGAGAAAGGTGTTGGTCGCGATGCGGTAGAGCCAGGCACGATGGTTAGCGTCGCAGGGGAGCCGGTCCCAGGCGCGGTACGCCTTCAACGCCGTCTCCTGGTAGAGATCATCGGCATCGGGGCGATTCCGCGTCAGGTGAAGCGCATACCGATAGATCTCTGCGCCGTGGCGCGCGAGGGCATCGTCGAAGGTTGGATACGCCACCGGTTCGAGCACTGCCGCGCTCGCCATGCTCCCGGCGGTCACCGGCTCGAACGCCGCCGCCGCCTTCATAGCTGATCGTTCCTCCCGATAGTACTACCGAGCGCCTCCCCGGCGCGGAGTCTTCTCATCTGTTCCAAAGGCTCTAACGCGCGACGCTCCCTGTTGTGAGATGCTCACCCGGACAATCGACGGACCTTCTCCATCGCGCGGAGGAATGCGTCATGGTCTTCTGGCTGCTCCTTGTCGCCAGCGCGATTGTCACGATTTTCGGACTGAGGCGCCGCATCTGGTGGTTTCTTGCCCTCGCGGTCGCCCTTTCCATCCCGGTCGCGGCTGTCGCCCAGGTCAGCTATGGCCTCCTTCTCCTGCTGCCCCTCGTGCAATTGGCTATGGCTGTCGCGCTGCGATGGCGGCTCGGTCTGCCGGGCTGGTCTGGGCTCCTGCTGATGGCAGCGGCGATCTGGTTCGTCGGCGGGGCCAGTCCTTTCCTGCTGCATTGGCCGGATAGGCTCTACGTCGTCCTGCTTCTGGGCCTGGTTGCCGGCTTCGTGGCGCTGGTGCTCCCCCGGCCATCGCCGCTCGCGGGTGGCGCCGAATAGCCCAACCGGGTGAACTCGTCCCATCCGATCTGGGATGCCGTTGCTTCCTCGCGCCAGACGATCACCGTTTCGTCATATCGTGGAACTCCTCGACGAAAAGGCGTGGCGAAGCATCCGCGACAGGGCCGGGACTTGCCGCGTGGTAGTATCCGCCGGCGCGCCTCGTGCGTTATGGTCGTAGGGAACGCGCGCGGCGGGGCACCCGGACCGCGCTTACCGGGCAGGCAATCACCGAATGGCGCAACGGATCTCCAGCAACGGGCACTATCGGGCCATGAGCCGCGCGGGATCGCTCCGGGCGCGGCGGGCCTGGGGCGGCCGTCGCCGCTCCCTCCCCCCCTCGCTCCTCCCTGGCGTGGCGCGACAGCGGCGCGGGGTCAACCGGGTCGTGGCCGTGCTGGCCGGACTGGCGCTGGTGAGCTTTCTCGTCCTCGCGGTCACCATCGTCGTCGGCGCCCTCTCCACGGCCGCCGCCGTCGCCGCGACCTACCGGCAGTACGAGGATCTCAACGGCAGCCTGCCCAACGCCGCGCTGGTCACCGCCGACACCTTCCAGACGACGCGCATCCTCGACCGCAACGGCAAGCTGCTGCAGGAGATCGCCGACCAGGACTATGGCTGGCGCACCTTCGTCCCCTACGAGAAGATCTCGCCCTACCTGATCGACGCCACCGTCGCCTCGGAAGACGCGAGCTTCTGGAGCCACGAGGGGGTCGAGCCCTTCGCCATTCTGCGCGGCGCCCTCATCATCGCGGGCGGCTCCGGCTCGTCTGGCGGCTCGACGATCACCCAGCAGCTCGTGCGCTCGATCCACACGGAGGCCATCGGCAACGACTTCTCGGTGACGCGCAAGTGGCGCGAAGCGCTGGCCGCCATCGCGCTGGAGCGGCAGTTCTCCAAGCACGACATCATCACGATGTATGTCAATCAAATCTTCTACGGCAACCGCTCCTACGGCGTCGAGGCGGCCGCGCAGACCTACTTCCACAAGTCGGCCGCCGACCTGACCCTCTCCGAGGCGGCGCTGCTGGCAGGCATCCCGCAGCAGCCGACGTACTTCAACCCGGCCCTCTACCCGGAGAACGTCGTCGGCCGGCAGAAGTACGTACTCGACCAGATGGTGAAGCTCGGCTACATCACCCGGGCCGAGGCGAACGATGCCATGGCGCACTGGCCGAAGGTCTACCCGGCGCGCGACGGCGACGGCGCGGTCCTCGATCACCCGCATTTTGTTGAATATGTCAAGCAGTACCTCTACGAGAAGTACCCGGACAAGGATTTCCTCAAGGGCGGGTTCAACATCTACACGACGATCGACACCGATCTGCAGAACCGGGCCGAGGAGATCGTCAGCCAGAACATTCAGCAACTCAAGTTCTACTACGCGCGCAACGCCGCGCTGACCGTCGTCGTCCCCTGGAGCGGCGAGATCCTGGCGATGGTCGGCTCCGCCGACTTCAACGACGCCGCCATCGAGGGGCAGGTCAACATCACCACCTCGCCGCAGCAGCCCGGCTCGGCGATCAAGCCGATCGTCTACGCCGCCGCTTTCGAGCAGGGGTGGAACCCGGGGACGGTCGTCCTCGACGCGCCGCTGAAGATCGAGACGCCGGGGGCGACCGACCCGGCGACGGGCGAAGCGGTCCCCTACTACGAGCCGCAGAACTACATGCGCAACTTCAACGGCGCGGTGACGGTGCGCACGGCGCTCGCCAACTCACTCAACATCCCGGCCGTCAAGGCCGTCGAGTTCGCTGGCGGCGCGGAGGCGATCGTCGAGATGGCGCGCCGGCTCGGCATCAAGCACGAACTGTCGCAGCCGCCCGCCGACTACGGCCTCTCCATCGGCCTCGGCTCGGGCGATGTCTGGCCGCTGGAGCTGACGAACGCCTATGCGACGATCGCCAACGAGGGGAAGTACGTCCCGGTCACGCCGATCCTGAAGATCACCGACAGCGAGGGGAACGTCCTCTTCGACCTCGATCGCGAGAACACGCTGGCGAACGCGCCGCAGGTGCTGCGCCCGGAGGTCGCCTACCAGCTCATCTCGATCCTGACCGATAACCAGGCGCGGGCGATGATCTTCACCACGCAGAACCTCTTCGGGCAGACGCAGACGACACTCGGCCGGCCGACGGCCGCCAAGTCGGGCACCACCAACGACTTCCGCGACATCTGGACGATGGGCTTCACGACCGACGTGGCGATCGGCGTCTGGGTCGGCAACACCCGCAACGACCCGCTGGCCGAGATCGACGGCATTCAGGGCGCGGGGCCGATCTGGTCGCAGCTGATGATCGACATGCACACCAACCCGGAATTCCAGAAGCTGCTGCTCGGCCCGGATGGCCAGCCCGTGCCGCCGCAGTTCCCCCGGCCGGCGGGCATCGTCGACGGCGTCGTCTGCGAGGCGACGGGCGGGCGCCCGGTCGACGACTGGTCGAACCGGCCGGAACTGCTCGACAGCGGCGGGTCGCCCGCGCAGCGCTGCGACCAGCTCACGCCGTGGCAGTACAAGGATCTGGTGCGCACGCTCGACCAGATGAAGAAGAGCGGCGGCAACTTCACCGGCGGCGCGGCCGACAG
>JADYYO010000017.1 GCA_020853615.1 Thermomicrobiales bacterium | reverse complement strand
CGAGGCCGGTCGCTGAAGGAAGGGAACAACCCATGGCAGAAGTGACCGTTACCCAGTTCGCGGAAGTCCTCAAGGTGCCCGTCGATCGACTGCTCGTGCAGCTCGATCAGGCCGGCATCCAGGTGTCGGGGCCCGACGCCCGGATCAGCGATGAGGCGAAGCTCGAGCTGCTGACGCACCTGCGCCGCAGCCACGGGCAGGAGAGCGACGGCGGCAGCGCGCCGCGCAAGATCACGCTGAAGAGGAAGACGCAGAGCGAGCTGAAGCTCGCGAGCGTGCAAGGTCGCGCACGCACCGTGAACGTCGAGGTGCGCCGCAAGGCGACCTATATCAAGCGCGACGTATTGCAGGAGCAGGCGCGCCAGCAGCAGGAGGAGCTCGACAGCAGGAAACGCGAGGCCGACGAATCCGTGCGCCTCGAGCAGGTGCGCGCCGAGGCCGCGCGGATCGAGCACGAGCAGATCGAGGCGGAGAATCGCCGTCGCATCGAGGAGGAGCAGGGTCGCAAGCGTGCGCTCGAAGATGCGCGCCGGGCCGCGGAGGAGCAGGCGCGTGTCGAGGCCGAGCAGGAACGACAGCGCAAGCTCCAGCCCGAGGTGCCGGTTGCGCCGCCGCCGCCCCCGAAGGCGGAACGTGGCTCGCACACCTCGCAGGGCCATGGGCAGCCGACCCGCTATGGACGCGACCAGCTGCACGTCACCGGGGATGCCACTTCGCGCCTGAAGAAGCGCAAGCGCATGGCTCCCGCGCGTTCGCGCCAGTCGGTTGCGACCGGCGAGTCCGCGCGTCATGGCTTCGAGATGCCGACTGCGCCGGTCAAACGCGACGTGACTGTCGGCGAAACGATCACGGTGGCAGAGCTCGCCCAGAAGATGGCCGTCAAGGCGAACGAAGTCATCAAGGTCATGATGAACATGGGCGTCATGGCGACGATCAACCAGCCGATCGACCAGGACACCGCCATCCTCGTAGTCGAGGAAATGGGTCATACCGCGCGCGCGCAGAAGGATGATCAGGTCGACGCCGACCTGCAGGGCGCCGCAGCGGCACCCGAAGACGCGCAGCCACGTCCGCCGGTCGTCACGGTGATGGGTCACGTCGACCACGGCAAGACATCGTTGCTCGACTACATCCGTCGCACGAAAGTGGCCGTGGGCGAGGCAGGCGGGATCACACAGCACATCGGCGCCTATCACGTCGAGACGGACAAGGGTGTGGTCACCTTCCTCGATACACCGGGTCACGCGGCCTTCACCGCAATGCGTGCGCGCGGGGCGAAGGCGACCGACGTTGTCGTGCTCGTGGTCGCTGCGGACGACGGAGTAATGCCGCAGACGATCGAGGCAATCCAGCACGCACGCGCGGCCGGGGTGCCGATCGTCGTCGCGGTCAACAAGATCGACAAGAGCGATGCGGATCCGGACCGGGTGCGCACTGAACTTGCCAAGCATGAAGTCATTCCCGAGGACTGGGGCGGACAGAACATGTTCGTGAATGTCTCGGCGCGCGCCGGCACCGGTATCGATGCGCTGCTCGACGCGATTCTGCTGCAGTCCGAGGTGCTCGAGTTGAAGGCGCCACACACCGGCCTTGCCGCGGGTGTCGTGATCGAGTCCGCGATCGAGAAGGGCCGGGGCGCCGTTGCGACCGTGCTCGTCAAGAAAGGCATTCTGAAAACGGGCGACCCGATCATCGCCGGGCAGGAGTTCGGCCGCGTCCGCGCCATGCTCGACGAGAACGGCAAGACGGTCAACGAGGCCGGGCCGTCAATGCCGGTCGTGGTGCTGGGCCTTTCGGGCGCACCCAACGCCGGTGACGAAGTGCTCGCGGTGGAAAGCGAGCGCAAGGCGCGCGAAGTCGCACTCTATCGCCAGGGCAAGTTTCGCGACGTCAAGCTCGCGCGCCAGGCGACGCGCGCCGAAGATGTGTTCTCGCAGATGGGCGGGGACAAGGCAGGCACGATCGCGATCGTGCTCAAGACCGACGTGCAGGGCAGCGCCGAGGCGCTGCGGGATGCGCTGGTGAAGCTCTCGACCGACGAGGTCAAGGTCAATGTCGTCGCGAGCGGCGTGGGCGGCATCACCGCCTCCGACGTGCAACTTGCGGCCGCGGCGCGCGCGCAGATCATCGGCTTCAACGTACGCGCGGACGCAGCGGCCCGTGATGCGCTCAAGGACACTGGCAGCGAAGTGCGCTACTACAGCATCATTTACGAAGCCATCGACGACGTGAAACAGATGATGTCGGGTCTGCTCGCGCCGGAAATCAAGGAGCAGATCGTCGGTGTGGCCGAGGTGCGCGAGGTGTTCCGCTCGAGCAAGTTCGGCGTGGTTGCGGGCTGCCTCGTGACCGAGGGCTTCGTGAAGCGCAACAATCCGATCCGCGTGCTGCGCGACAACGTCGTGATCTTCGAGGGTGCCCTCGAGTCGTTGAAGCGTTTCAAGGACGACGCGGGCGAAGTGCGGGCCGGTACCGAGTGCGGCATCGGCGTGAAGAACTACCAGGATGTGCGCGTGGGGGACCAGATCGAATGCTTCTCCCGGGTCGAGGTGGCGCGCTCCATCCAGTGATGGGCGCGTGAACCATGGCCGGCAGTGCACGCCGCGAGCGCATCGAGGGCGAGGTGCAGCGCGTGCTGTCGACGCTCGTCGCGCGCGAGGTCAGAGACCCGCGCGTCGGCAGCGTCACGATCACGGCGGTGCAGCTTGCTCCTGACCTGTCCGTCGCGCGCATCTTCTTTCTGCCGTTTGGCGGTCGCCACACGGCCGACGAAGTGCGCGAGGGCCTCGCGAGCGCGGCGGGCTTCCTGCGCGGGGAAGTCGGCCGGCGGCTCTCGCTGCGGCATGCGCCACGCCTCGAGTTCGTGATCGACCGGCATTTCGAGGAGGCTGCTCACCTCACTTCGCTGATCGATCGTGCGGTGCGGGATGATCGCTCGCGCGCCGGCGATAGCAGCGCAGAAGACGATCCGGAAGCGACCTGACGCCCTGCATGCCCTCGGGAATCCTGCTTCTCGACAAGCCACGGGGCCTGTCGTCGAACGCCGCCCTGCAGCGCGTGAAGCGTGCCTATGGCGCAGCGAAGGCCGGTCACGTGGGCAGCCTCGATCCGCTTGCGACCGGCATGCTGCCGATCTGCCTCGACGAAGCGACCAAGATCGCGGGCGAGATTCTCGCGGGACGCAAGCGATACGAATTCACGGTTGCGCTCGGAGCGCGCACCTCGACGGGTGACACCGAAGGCGAAATCGTCGAGCGGTCGACCGTTCCGCTGCTGGACGGTGCGCGCGTGGCGGCTGTGCTTGCAGCGTTTCACGGTGTGCAGAGGCAAGTACCGCCCATGTACTCGGCCTTGAAGCGCGACGGGCGTCCGCTCTATGAACTCGCCCGTGCCGGCATCGAGGTCGAGCGCCCCGCGCGCGATGTCACGATCCATTCACTGACCCTCGGGGAACTCCACGCCGGGACGATCGACCTCATCACGGAATGTTCGAAAGGGACCTATATCCGTGTTCTTGCCGAGGACCTCGCGCGGGCGCTTGGCTGTGTCGGTCACGTGAGCCGCCTGCACCGCGTGTGGGTCGAGCCTTTCGAGAATGCACCCATGCTGTCCCTCGAGGTGGTTCTCGAGGGCGCAGGGGCCGGCGCCCCGCCGCCATTGCTGCCCATTGAGCGCGGAATTCCCGGGTGGTTGGCCGTCAGCCTGTCACCCACGTGCGTGAACCGGCTTCGCCAGGGCCAGGCAATCGGGCGGGCGACTGTCGAGGGCGGGCGTGAGGGCGCGGAGGGAGTCCTGGTGGCCGGCATGGCAGTCAGGCTGCTCGACGATGCCGGCCGGCTCATCGGGTTGGGCGAGGTCGATGGCTTCGGGGGCATCCGGCCGCGACGGATCTTCAACTTGTGAGCGGAGAGGGGTGCGGGTAGAATGCCGCGCCTCCAAAACGGTACAAAGTCAGTAATTTCAAGGATTTCCCCTTAATGTCGCTAACCACGGAAAAAAAGAGCGGAGTTCTCGCGCAATTCCGCCGCGATCCCCAAGACACCGGATCGCCCGAAGTCCAGGTCGCGCTGCTGTCAGAGCGGATCAACGGACTCGGTGAGCACTTCAGTGCGCACAAGCGCGATCATTCCTCGCGTCGCGGGCTCGTCAAGCTCGTGAACCAGCGCCGCAAGCTCCTCGACTACCTCAAGGCGACCAAGCCCGAGAAGTACCAGGAACTCGTTGAGCGCCTGGGGCTCCGCCGCTAAGGACCCCGACGAAGGGCCGCGCAGTTGATCAGCGCGGCCTTTTCGCTATCACAACCCAATTTTCGTGAGGACTGACGCGTGAGCGCTTTCAAGAAATCTTTTGCATTCGGCGCACATACCGTGACGCTCGAAACCGGTGAACTGGCTCGTCAGGCGGGTGGCGCCGTCGTCGCCTCCATGGGCGACACCAGGGTGCTCGTCACCGCCGTTGCGGCGAAGGAAGCGGCCAAGGGCCGTGACTTCTTCCCGCTGACGGTCAACTACGTCGAGAAGACCTATGCCGCGGGTCGCATTCCCGGCGGCTTCTTCAGGCGCGAAGGCCGCCCCTCCGAGAAGGAGACGCTGACCTCGCGGCTGATCGACCGGCCGATCCGGCCGCTTTTCGTCGAGGGCTTCAAGAACGAGGTGCTGATCATCTGCACCGTGCTCAGCCATGACCTCGTCAACGATCCCGACATCGTCGCGATGATTGCGGCCTCGGCGGCGCTGACGATTTCCGGCGTGCCCTTCATGGGTCCGATCGGTGCGGCACGCGTGGGCTTCGCCAATGGCGCCTACGTGCTGAACCCCGACGTGGCGGACATGGACAACCTGCGCTCGAACCCCGAACAGCGGCTCGACCTCGTCGTCGCCGGCACCAAGGACGCGGTGATGATGGTGGAATCGGAGGCCTACGAGCTTTCCGAGGCCGAGATGCTGGGCGCGGTGAAATTCGGCCACGAGCAGATGCAGCCGGTGATCGACCTGATCATCGACTTCGCCGAGGATGCCGCCAAGGAGCCGTTCGACTTCACCCCGCCGGACTACTCTGCGCTTTACGCCAAGGTGAAAGCCTCCGGCGAGGCGCAGATGCGCGCTGCCTACGCCATCCTCAACAAGTCCGAGCGTCACGACGCGATCGAAGCCGCCAAGGAAGCGATCAAGGCCGCCCTGACCGAGGAAGAACTGGCCGACGCCAACCTCGGCCCGGCGCTGAAGACGCTGGAAAGCGCGATCCTGCGCGGCGATGTCGTGTCGAACGGCCGCCGCATCGACGGCCGCGACACCAGGACCGTCCGCCCGATCGTCTCGGAAGTCGGCATCCTGCCGCGCACGCATGGCTCCGCGCTCTTCACCCGCGGCGAGACGCAGGGCCTCGTGGTCACCACGCTCGGCACCGGCGAGGATGAGCAGATCATCGACGCGCTGCACGGCAACTTCCGCTCGAACTTCCTGCTGCACTACAACTTCCCGCCCTATTCGGTGGGCGAGGTTGGCCGTTTCGGTCCTCCGGGCCGACGCGAGATCGGCCACGGCAAGCTGGCCTGGCGTGCGCTGCAGGCGGTGCTGCCGGCGCCGACCGACTTCCCCTACACGATCCGCGTCGTGTCGGAGATCACGGAATCGAACGGCTCCTCGTCGATGGCCACGGTCTGCGGATCGTCGCTCTCCATGATGGACGCGGGCGTACCGCTGAAGGCGCCGGTCGCGGGCGTGGCGATGGGTCTCATCCTTGAGGATGACGGCAAATGGGCGGTCCTGACCGACATCCTCGGCGACGAAGATCACCTCGGCGACATGGACTTCAAGGTGGCGGGCACGGCGAACGGCATCACCTCGCTCCAGATGGACATCAAGGTGGCGGGCATCACGCCCGCGATCATGGAGCAGGCGCTGGCGCAGGCCAGGGACGGCCGGATGCACATCCTTGGCGAGATGGCCAAGGCCATTTCGGCTGGCCGCGCCGAATTCTCGGCCCACGCGCCCCGCATCGAGACCATGACCATCCCGACCGACAAGATCCGTGAAGTGATCGGTTCGGGCGGCAAGGTCATCCGCGAGATCGTCGAGGTCTCGGGCGCCAAGGTCGACATCAACGACGACGGCGTGATCAAGATCGCCTCGGCCAATGCCGATTCGATCAAGAAGGCCTACGACATGATCTATTCGATCGTGGCCGAACCCGAGGAAGGCAAGATCTACACCGGCAAGGTGGTGAAGCTCGTCGACTTCGGCGCATTCGTGAACTTCTTCGGCAAGCGCGACGGGCTGGTCCACGTCTCCCAGATCTCCGGCAAGCGGCTCCAGCATCCCAACGAGTTGCTCAAGGAAGGCCAGGAGGTGAAGGTCAAGCTCCTCGGCTTCGACGAACGCGGCAAGGTCCGGCTCGGCATGAAGATGGTCGACCAGGAAACCGGCCAGGAGATCGTGCCGGAGACGCGGGAAAAGGAAGACGCCTCGGAGTGATCCGGCGGTGTTCGCAGCGGGGCCCCGGTTCGCACCGGGGCCCTTCGCATTCGGCGCGTCGGTTGACAGGCGCGCCGGCGGCTGCGACACCTCGCGCGGGGTCGAGAGGGCAGCGATGACACCTTCGGACTATCTCGCCGGTGCCGGGCTTTCCTTCCGGCCGCTGGCCGAGGCGCTGGCCGCGCCGGGAGGCCGGATCGTCGCGCACATGCGGCGCCCGGGCGCGACCGACTTCGCCTGCGTCGCCGCCCTGCACGACGAGATCGCACTCTACGAGACCGCGCGGGGGGAGCCGCCGCTCTTCGTTTCCTACTACACTGCCGACACGCCCTACGAGGCACTCGCGGCCGACCTGCGCGCCTCGCTCGACCGCCACGGCCTGCCGCACCGGATCGAGCCGGTGGCCTCGCGCGGATCGTGGGTGGCCAACACCGGGCTGAAGGCACGCGTCATCGAGACTGCATGGCGGGAAAGCGACCGGCCGGTCTGCTGGATAGACGCCGATGCGGCGATCCTGCGGCCGCCCACCTTCCTGATGGGCAATCCCTTCGATGTTGCCTTCGTCCGCCGCAAGGGCTGGGAAGACCTCTCCGGCCTGATCTTCCTGAACAGGTCGGAGAAGGCGGAGAAGCTGCTTTCCGAATGGGTGCATCTGTGCGCCGAACACCCCAATGTCTGGGACCAGGTTCTCCTGAGCCTCTCCTGGTTCCGCACCGCTCGCGCGACCGGGATGGCAAGCCAATGGCTGAACGGCGGCGTGTTCCGCTTCCCGCGACCGAAGGTGCGCGATCTTCGGGACAGCATTCTTCACTACCCGTTCCGACGCAAGATACGGCCCTTCATCGACCAGAAGCAGGCTTCGCGGGCGCTCAAGGCCTATGTCGGTGCCTCGGCGCGGCGACCGGATGAACTGGGCAGCGACGACCTGACCGAGGGCTACCGCGCCGCGCTCGCATCCTATGACTTCCGCTATGATGCGGACCTGGGCGCAGTCGTCCGGCGGCCGGGCTGAGGCAGCGATGGTCAGACGCAGGAAATCCCGGCTGGAACGCTTCCTCTCACTCAACCAGCATCGCAAGCGCTGGGGGGCGGGCCGGCACCTTCCGGCCGATGCCGATCTGGTGGCGATGCGCACGGCGGTGGTCGAGGCCGGCGAGGCGGCGCAGACGCGGGGGGCGGAGAAATCGCTCGACCTGCATCTGGCGAACCTCCGGCGGGAATTCTCGGGCCAGCCCGAGCTTCTCTACCACCATGCGCGGCTCATCGTCCTGATCCGCCGCGAGGTCCGGCCGGCCGAGAGCGTGGCGCAGTTCCTCGCGCTCTGGGCGCAGGAGGCGGAGTTTCTCTGCCGCCACCTGAACCTGCGCTGGCTGATCTCCGCCGCCGACACGTTCGCCGACCATGCCGCTGATCCGCAGGCGCGGGCGGTGGCGATGATGGCGACGCTGCTGGCCAATACCGTCAAGGTCTGCGAATCCGACCGCTACATCCGCGGGGCGGAGACGCTTCCTCCCCGGCCCGACCGGATCGAGAAACTCCAGACCGATCTGGTGCCGCTGTTCGAGGGCACGTCGGTCTTCACTGTCGGCACCGACGACACGCTCAGGAACATGTATTGGCGGCTGGAGCCCTTCTTCGCCTCCGGCCCGGCGGGGATGATCCTCAAGGCGGTCTACGACCGGATGCAGGTCAACGACACCGCCTTCGCCCGTCTCCGCGCGCTGCACCGGCGCGACCGGACCGGCTGGTGGGACGACGAGGGCTAGGCGAAGTCCGCAGGGTCCAGCGCCACCTCGCGCCGCGTCGCCCGGCCGAGAAGCGAGAGCTGCCGCCAGCCCATCCGCAGTTGCGACACGATCCGGCGCAGGCGCTGGGCGGGGATGCCGGCCGGCCGATCGGCACTGTCGATCGTGGATCGGGTCCCGATCGGCGCCGGCACGCCGTAACGGGCGCATCGGTCGAGCTGGATCGCGCAGGCAGGCTCCACCTGCCAGCTCGAAAGCTCGTGAGCCTTGCAGATCATCGCATCGGCCAGAGCGGCCTCTCGCCCCGCCCGCGCCAGCAGCTTCGCCGCGCCGGAGGGCCAGAGCACATAGGCCGCCGCCCCGGTCCGGTCCTGCCAGAGCCGCACGAGGCGGAGGCCATCGGCAACGGGCCGCGTTTCATGACCGAGCAGCTTGCGGCGCCCACGCGCCTCGAGCGTGACATGGTCGAGCCCCGAGGCGGTTTCCAGCGCCGACAAGAGTGCCGGCACCCGCCGCGACAGGACCGCGTCGTCCTCCAGCACCAGCGCCGGACGGCCGCTCGCGGCGATATGGTCCCAGGCGGCGACATGGCTGAGAAGGCAGGCCCGCTCGGCCGGGCGGAGCGGACGCTCCCACCCCTGCCAGTAGCTTTCCGGGCGAAGGCCGCCCGCCGCCTCGGCGGTGACGGCCTCGAGCCGCCGGAAGCCGAGCCCCAGCGTCGCAAGCTGCCGCTGCTGGAACGCCAGCCGGTCGGGCGAACGGGCGAGATTGATGACGAGGACGTCCACCGCCGCCTCAGGGGGCCGGCAGGTCGGCGACCTTCCACAGGCCGAGCATCTTGTCCTTCGCCTGTCCGGGCAGCCATTCCTGCCCCTCGGCGATCAGCCGCTCCGGCGCGGGCAGGCCGAAGGGTGGGCGCGAGAGGTCGAGCGGTCGCCACTCGCCGGTGTAGATGTCGTCGTTGGGGCTTCCCGGATAGACCGTCGTCAGAAGCCACGTGGACCCCGATGCGCGGATATTGGCGAGCGCGGCGGCGATGTGGTCAGTGGACAGGTGCACGAGGCAGTCGCGGCAGAACACCAGATCGGCCCGGGGCAGCGGGCCGCGGATCAGGTCGATGACCTCGAAGCGCACACCAGGGCGGCCGTGCCGGGCGCGGTTGCGCTCCACCAGTTCCGGCACGATGTCGCCGCCGAGGTAGTCGATGCCAGAGAGGTCGACATGCGCCATCCAATTGAAGTCGCCGCAGGGAACGTCGACCAGCGAGCGGATGCCGAGGTCCCGGAACAGCGGCGGAAGAAGGCGGCGGAGTTCCTCGGTGGAGGCCAGGTTGGAGCCCTTGCCCGACAGGCTTTCCCGGTCGCCCCACTTGTTGATCCGGACATACTCGCGGAAGATGTCGGACGGGTCGCGGCCGCGCAGGGCGCGACGCTTGATCCTGTAGCGGAGCTTGCTGAACACGCCCATCCGAGCCTCCCTGCGCCCGGGCATCCGCGACGGATGCAACCGCCCGGAGCCTTAGGCGCGCATCCTCGGCCCGTCAAGGCGGAGGGCATGGTTCGCGTCCCGGCAAAGATTTGATCAAATCTTGCGCCCCCGGCCTTGCGGCGGCCCCGGCCTCCTGTCACAGTCCGCCCCGAACACCCCCGGACGATGAGGCCCGCCATGATCGAGAGACGCGATTTCTACATCAACGGCCGCT
>JADYYO010000016.1 GCA_020853615.1 Thermomicrobiales bacterium | reverse complement strand
GTCCGCAGCAGGCGCAGGCCGTTGAGGACGACGATGACCGTGCTCCCCTCGTGGCCGACGACGCCGAGGGGGAGGGGGATGCCACGGGTCAGCGTCGCCGTGACCAGCGTGGCGATCACCGCCAGCGAGAAGGTGAGGTTCTGGCGGATGATGCGCCGCGTGCGCCGGCTCAGGTCGATCGCGTAGGGGAGCTTGCTCAGGTCGTCGGCCATCAGCACCACGTCCGCCGTCTCCAGCGCCACGTCGGTCCCGGCGCCCCCCATCGCCACTCCGATGCTCGCCGTCGCCAGCGCCGGCGCGTCGTTGACGCCGTCGCCGACCATCGTCACCGGGCCCTCCCGCTTCAGCTCCTCGATGATGCGCAGCTTCTCGTGCGGCAGCAGGTCGGCGTAGACCTCGTCGACCCCCAGCTCGGCGCAGATGGCGTCCGCCACCCGCTGGTTGTCACCGGTGAGAACGACGATGCGGCCGACGCCTGACTCGCGCAGCGCCTGCACCACGCTCCGCGCGCTTGGCCGCAGCGTGTCGGCGACGGCGACCAGCCCACGCACCGCCTGCCGGTCGCCGGCGAAGACCGCCGTCTTCCCCTCGTCGCGCAGCCGGTTCGCCACCGCCTCTGCCTCGGACGGGATCGGCACGCCGAACTCGGCGAAGAGCATCGCGTTGCCGACCAGCACCTCGTTGCCGTCCGCCTCGGCGGCGATCCCCTTGCCGGGGAGGGCGCGGAACGCCTCCGCCTCCTCCAGCGGGATCCCCCGCTCGCCCGCCCCGCGCACGATCGCCGTCGCCATGTGGTGCTCGGAGAAGTGCTCGGCGCTCGCCGCCAGGCGCAGCACCCGCTCCTCGCTCCAGCCATTCCCCAGCGACACGACGTCGGTCAGGGCCGGTCGACCGTAGGTCAGCGTGCCCGTCTTGTCGAAGGCGATCGTCCGCGTCTGGCCGATGTCCTCCAGGTAGGCGCTCCCCTTGAAGAGGATGCCGTTGCGCGCCGCGTTCGCCAGCGCCGAGAGGGTCGAGGCGGGGGTCGAGATGACCAGCGCGCAGGGGGAGGCGACGACGAGCAGGGTGATCGCCCGGTAGATCGAGGCGCCCCACTCCTGCCCGAAGAGGAGGACCGGGACGACGCCGACGAGAATCGAGAAGAGGATGACGCCGACCGCGTACCACCCCTCGAAGCGATCGGTGAAACGCTGCGTGGCGCTCTTCTCCGCCTGCGCCTCCTCGACGAACTGGACGATCTTCGCCAGCGTGCTCTCCTGGGACAACCGGTCGACCCGCACCTGAATGGCGCCGTAGCCGTTGATCGTCCCGGCGAAGACGCTGTCGCCAGTGGACTTGTTGACCGGCACCGACTCGCCCGTGATCGCCGACTGGTCGATCGCCGTCTCGCCTGCCAGCACCGCGCCGTCGACCGCCACCCGTTCGCCCGGCCGCACCAGAACCAGATCGCCGAGGCGCAGCGTCTCGACCGGCACCACCCGCTCTTCCCCATCGCGCAGGACCGTCGCCACCGCCGGCGACAGCTCCATCAGCGCGCGCACCGCCCGCTGTGTGCGGCCGAGGGCGTGGTGCTCCAGCGCGTTCGAGGTCGAGAAGAGGCCGAGCAGGATCGCCCCCTCTTCCCAGTGGCCGACGATCGCCGCGCCGATGGCGGCGGTGATCATCAGGAAGTCGACGCTGACCTTCCGCTCGAAGACGAGGTCGCGCAGCGCGTTGTAGGTAGCAAAGGTGCCGCCCGCGATGTAGGAGAGGGCAAAGAGGGCGGTCACCACCGGCGTCGGCGCGCCGAGAAGGAAATCGGCGATCAGCGCCAGCCCGAGGAAGGTCCAGCAGAGGACGGCCGCGCTGGCGAGGCTCCAGCGCTCCCACCAGCTCTCAGTCTCCACGCCGAGCGGCCGCGCCGGGGCAGGCGCTCCCTCGGCCTTCCGGTGCTCCGTCGTCGCATGGAACACCGCCAGCGATTCGTCATCGATCGCCGGCATCCGGGCCGCCCGCGTCGCGACCACGCCTCCGTCACCATGCCCGTCCGGCGCCCGCGCCTCGCGCTCCACCGTCCCGGGACCACTACCGACTCGTCGCTCCTCGTTCACCGCTTCCCCATTCCGCGAAGCTCAGGCCGCCGCGCCGGGCATATCCGACCCCTCGGGTCAGCATTTATGTCATCTTCATAGTCTACCAGAGGCGACCGGCCACGACTTCCCCGCCCGTTGACGCGCCGCCAGTCTGGATTCAGCCGATTGCGCTTCGGTCAACCAGCCGACGCTCCGCCAGCAACCCTCCTGCGGCTATCCACCGGTTATCCACATCCCGTGCCTGCCGGTCGCCGCGCTGTCACGGTCTGGCACAGCTGCTGTCACCGCGGAACCATGCGTGCACGTCAGGCACCGGCCCTGCCGGTCTGTCACAGCCGTGCGGGCCGATGTGGATAAGTGGACAGCCGATGTGGATAACGCATTCAGGCTGGGGAAAAGGGTGCGGAAAAGCCGCTTCCCGTCGGGGATGAGCGGGACACGGCACGTGGGCGGCAGAGGGGGTGTGCGTGAATTGGCACAGGTCTGGCCCGGGCGGCATGGGGCCCGGCGGGGAGATGTGGACAACCTATCCACACCCTCTTCACTCGGAAATCGTCGCGCTGGCGCGCGGATTCCCGGTTATCCCCACCATCCCCAGCACTACGGCAAGGACGGATTCTCCATCTCTCTCTGAGAGAGATCCGTGTGGAAGACGATAGTCACGAGGAGGCCGACGGGCATCCCGAATCGACGCGCTCGTACAGGAGCGCTGCATACGACGCCAGGGTGAGCGCGGCCGGGGCGTCGGCATCGAGCCGATCGGGGCCGCCGGGGCGATCGCCGAGGAAGTGGGCGTCGCCGGCGTCGAGGCGCTTGATCCACTCCCCCTGCAACGCCGGCAGCGTCACGGTTTGCTCTCCAGCGTCGAAGGCGAGGATCACCAGCGTCTCGCTCGCGCGGTCGTGGCTCAGGCTCTGCATGAGGAGCACCCGCTCGTCGTCCCAGGTGATCACCTCGCGCGTCGCCTCCGGGTCGGTCAGCGCGGGCAGGGCGCGCCGCAGCGCCAGCAGCGTCCGGTACCACTGGTAGAGGGCGCGATACTCCGCCGCCGATTCCGTCTGGTCCTTGTGCAGGTCGAGCTGCAGCCGCGAGCGCTCGAGGCTGGTGAGATCCTGGGGGTCGGGCGCGGCGTCCTCGGCGCTCCAATCCCAATGCGCGAAATCGGCGAGCCGGCCGGCGCGCACCCCCTCGATCAAGGCCTGGTCGCTGTGGTCAGTGACGTAGAGGAAGGGGTTCGGCTCCCCGTACTCCTCCCCCATGAAGAGGAGGGGCACATACGGGGAGAGGAGGACGGTCGCCGCGCCGAGCTTGCGCTGGGCGAAGATGATGTGGCGCCCCAGCCGCAGCCCGCCGGGCCGGTTGCCGACCTGATCGTGGTTCTGCAGGAAGACGACGAACTGTGCGCTCGTCGCCGGCTCCGAGGGCCGGCCGTAGTGGCGGCGGCGCATCTGGCTGTACTGGCCGGTGAAGACGAAGGCCTCGCGCATCGCCTTGCCGAGCGCCGCGAACGCGCCGAAGTCGGGGGCGTAGGTGCTCGATTCACCGATGAGCTGCGCCTCCAGCGCGTGACAGAAGTCGTCGGCCCACTGCGCGTCGAGCTCGTAGCCGCCGATCGAGCGGGGCAGGATCAGCTTCGGGTCGTTGAGGTCGCTCTCGGCAATCAGTACCGCCGGCCGCCCCAGCTCCCCCGCCCGCTCGTGGACCGCGTCGGCTAGCTCGGCCAGGAAGGGTTGCGCGTGCGGGTCGTAGATCTGGTGGACGGCGTCGAGCCGGAAGCCGTCGACGCGGAACTCCTCCAGCCACATCAGGGCGCTATCGATAAAGAAAGCGCGCACCTCGTCGCTGTCCGGCCCGTCGTAGTTGAGGGCGTCGCCCCAGGGGGTGCAGTAGCGGTCGGTGAAGTAGGGGCCGAAGCGGTGAAGCACGTTCCCTTCCGGGCCGAGGTGGTTGTAGACGACGTCGAGGAGGATGCCGATCTCCTCCCGGTGCGCGGCGTCGACCAGCCGCTGCAGCCCTACGGGACCGCCGTAACTGTTCTGCGCGGCATAGGGGAAGACGCCGTCGTAGCCCCAGTTCCGCTGCCCCGGGAACTGGGCGACCGGCATCAGCTCGATGACGGTCACGCCGAGCTCTTTCAGGTACGGCAGGCGCGGGATGATCGCCTCGAAGGTCCCCTCCGGAGTGAAGGCGCCGACGTGCAGCTCGTAGATCATCCACTCGGGGAAGGGGGGAAGCTGCCACTGATCGATCTCCCAGGGGAAGGCCGCGAGATCGACGACCTGCGAGGGCCCGTGCACCCCCTCCGGTTGGAAACGCGAGGCCGGGTCGGCGGCGAGATCCTCGCCGCCGAGACGGAAGCGGTAGTGCGTGCCGGGGCCGGCGCTCGGCAGGAAACCAGAGAAGTAGCCGCGCGGCTCCGGCTGCAGCGGCACGATGACCGGCTCGCCATCTTCCGTGCCGGGGCCGCCCTCGAGCGCGACCGCGATGCCTCGCTCTCCAGCAAAAGGCGCCCAGACGCGGGCGTGGACCGCCCCGTCTGGCAGCACCTCGACGCCGACCGCGCGGCGCCGCCCTGGCCTCTCGCTCTGCTCTGCCGCGCGTTCCTGCGCCATTCCTCGTCCTCGTTACACGAAGCGACTGCCCGCCGCCCGGCTCGAGGACCGGGAAGCGGGCAATCTGCACCGGGGCCTGATTATCGAGCGCGGCGCGCCTGTCTCGACTGCCTAGCGGGCCGCGTGGGCGCCGCTCGCGCTGCTCGCCATCTGCTTGCCGAGCGACTTCGAGAAACCCTCGATCCGCTTGGCCATCGCCTTCTCCTGATCGAGGTTCTGCTGCAGCAGTTGCGCCGTCTGCTGCTGGCCGAGATCCTTCGCCATCTGCACCAGCGAGGTGTACATTGCCATCTCGAGGTGCTCGGTCTGGTCGGCGCCACCGAGGTTGGCCATCTCCAGCACCGGCGGCGCGGGCTGCTCCTTGTGCAGCGCCCGGTGCTCCTCGGCGATCCCCTGGATCGCGAAGCAGGTCGTCTTCTCCGGCTGCTTGCCGAGGAGCTGGAAGACCTGCTGCAGGCGCTGCACGTGCTGCTGCGTCTCCTGCTCGTGCTGCTGATAGGCCTGCCGAATCTCCGGGATCTGCGACTCCTTCGCCAGCTCCGGCAGCATCTTGAGGATCTGCTGCTCGGCGCTCATCGCGTCCGACAGGTCGTGGATGAAGAGATCCCGCGGCGTCGTCATCGCCATCGAAACGGTACTCCTGAATGCACTCAATCGTGTGTCGGCGGTTCTCCGCCTCGCCTTCGGTCATCGCACGACAGGTGCCACCGCGCCCGATCGGGAAGCTCGGGCTACCCTCCACGGCACCGGCACTGGCCCGGCACGAGATGTGCGCTTCCCCGCGCGCGTGGTAGGGTGGCTTCCCGCATGATTCGTGAGGTTCTGGAGGAAGATGAATGCGTGGCGTGACCACGGAGCATCGCGTCCTGCCCGGGACGCGATTCCCGCTCGGCGCGACGCCCGACGCGGAGGGAACGAACTTCGCCCTCTTCAGCGAGAATGCGACGGACGTGGAGCTCTGCCTCTTCGACGAGAAGGGGAAGCAGACCGGCTGCGTGCCGCTGCACGAGATGACCGCCCACATCTGGCACGGCTACCTGCCCGGGGTTGGCCCCGGCCAGCGATACGGCTATCGCGTCCATGGGCCGTGGGAGCCGAAGGCGGGGCACCGCTTCAACGCGGCCAAGCTCCTCATCGATCCCTACGCCCGCGCCATCTCCGGCGGCGTCGACTGGAACGCGCCCGTCTTCGGCTATCGTCTCGGCAAGGACGACCTGACCCAGGGGAGGAAAGACGACGCCCGCGGCGTGCCGAAGGCGATCGTCATCGACGGCACGTTCGACTGGGGCGACGACCGCCGGCCCGACACCCCGCTGCACGACTCCGTCATTTACGAAATGCACGTAAAAGGCTTTACCGCGCGCCACCCGGACCTGCCCGACGACCTGCGGGGCACCTACGCCGGCCTGGCCGCGCCGCCGGTGATCGCCTACCTCAAGGAGCTGGGCGTCACCGCCGTCGAGCTGCTGCCGGTGCACGCCTTCCTCGACGACCGGCACCTGCTGGAACAGGGGCTGACCAACTACTGGGGCTACAACACGATCGGCTACTTCGCTCCGGAGGCGCGCTACTCCAGCAGCGGCGACCAGGGCGGGCAGGTGACCGAGTTCAAGCAGATGGTGAAGGCGCTGCACGCCGCCGGCATCGAGGTGATCCTCGACGTCGTCTACAACCACACCGCCGAGGGGAACCAGCTCGGGCCGACCCTCTCCTTCCGCGGCATCGACAACGCCAGCTACTATCGGCTCGTCCCCGACAACCCCCGCTACTACATGGACTACACCGGCACCGGCAATACCCTCAACGCCGTCCACCCGCAGGTGCTGCAGTTGATCATGGACTCGCTCCGCTACTGGGTGGAGGAGATGCACGTCGACGGCTTCCGCTTCGACCTCGCCTCGGCGCTGGCGCGCGAGTTCCACGACGTCGACCGCCTCGGCTCCTTCTTCGACGTCATCCACCAGGACCCGGTCCTCTCCCGCGTCAAGCTGATCGGCGAGCCGTGGGACATCGGCGAGGGGGGGTACCAGGTCGGCAACTTCCCCGCTCTCTGGAGCGAGTGGAACGACAAGTTCCGCGACAGCGTGCGCGACTACTGGAAGGGAGGCGACGTCGCCATCTCCGAGCTCGCCTACCGTCTCACTGGCTCCTCCGACCTCTACCAGGGGGACGGCCGCCGCCCCTACGCCAGCATCAACTTCGTCACCGCCCACGACGGCTTTACCCTGCAGGATCTGGTCAGCTACAACGAGAAGCACAACGAGGCGAACGGCGAGGGGAACCGCGACGGCATCGACCACAACCTGTCGTGGAACCATGGCGTCGAGGGGCCGACCAACGACCCGGCGATCGTCGCCGCCCGCGAGCAGACGAAGCGGAACCTGATGGCAACCCTCCTCCTCTCACAGGGGGTGCCGATGATCTCGCACGGCGACGAGCTGAGCCGCACACAATGCGGGAACAACAACGTCTACGCGCAGGACAACGAGATCAGTTGGGTCGACTGGACCCTCGACGACCGGAAGCGCGCCTTCCTCGAGTTCATGCGCGCGCTGATCGCTGTCCGCGAGCGCCACCCGAGCCTCGGTCGGCCCCGCTTCTTCCAGGGGCGAAAGATTCGCGGCTCCGAGGTGGAGGACCTCGCCTGGTTCCGCCCCGACGGCCAGCCGATGACCGACCAGGAGTGGGAGGAGGGATGGGCGCGCGCCATCGCCATGCGCCTCGGCGGCAAGGCGCTGCTCGAGGTCGACGCCGAGGGGAACCGCGTTGTCGACGACGATCTCTTCCTCCTCCTCAACGGCCACTACGAGCCGGTGCAGTTCTGCCTGCCGCCGGAGGGGAACGACGAGTGGCAGGTCGTCGTCGACACGGCCGCCGGCACGGTCGACCCGGTCGGCGCGCGGATCATCACCGCCGGCGAGCCCTTCGACATGCCAGCGCGCTCGCTCCTCCTCCTGCGGCGCTAGAGTGCGGCGCCGCGTAATCCGTGGCATCCTGAGCGGAGCGAGGGATCTCGCCTTCGGACGCACGCGCCCCGGATCGAGATGCTTCGCACGCTCAGCATGACGCGATGCCGGCGCGGCGCGAGCACGCGATCGTGAGGATGGTGAGCTGATTGCGCGTCATGGTCTGGAGGCTCGCCCCGATGGTTCGCTCGCTTCTCATGACGCTCGCCGTTGCCCTGCTCGCGCTGGCGGCCGGCATCGTGCCGGCGCGCGCGCAGGAGGGCTCGCAGCTTCGCTACATCGAGGAGTTGAAGCAGCGGAACGCCGACTACGGCCCCGGCTGCAACGGCATCGGCATCTCGACCCCGCGCGAGGTGAACATGCCGGCCGACATCAGCACCCGCTGGGCGGCAGGGCACTCCGCCTGCATCCCCGGCCTGCGGCTGGTCGCCGTCTGCATCGGCGAGGTGGGCGGCAACTACCGCCTCATCGGCTGCACGCTGCAGGCGGCGGACGGCGAGTCGGCGGCGAGCGTCGGCTGCCAGCAGTTGACGTTGATCGCCCCGGACACTCGGCTGCGCCCGAACCCCGAGCTGAGCGACATCCTGAGTGGCGGCAGCGGCGGTGCGGCGGCATCGTGCGCCACGCCGAGCCAGCTCGCCTCCGGAGCTGCCATTGCCGCCGCCTTTCGCATCCCGGTGGCCCGGTCTCCTGGCGATCTCGCCCTCCTCATCGACATCGATGGCTCGGAGGTGCCGGCCTTCCTGATCCCGGCCAGCCAGCTCGGCGGGATGCCAGCGGGCTCCTGATTCCGGCGTCCTGAATACGATCATTCCGTTGAGAGGATCAACGCCCAAGACATGTGTCATGCCGGGGAACGAAGCATCTCGGCTCCGGAGTAACGCCGTTTCAGAGAGCCGAGATCCTTCGCTTCGTTCAGGAAGACACGAATGCCCCGGCGGACTGGTGCTGGATCGCGGGTGCGTCAGGACGCCGTGCGCGAATCGGCGGACGTTGCCTCCGATCAGGCGTCGAAGCGCAGGCGGTCGCCCACGTGCAGATCAGCGGCGCGCGCGGCGCCCACGTTCGCCTCGATCAGGACCGCCGCGTTGCGCAGGTCGAAGCGCCAGGGCGGCATCGCCTCCCGGATCGCCTGCACCCGCCCCTCCTCGTCGAGAAAGACCAGGTCGATCGGGAAGCGCATGAAGTGGGTGTGCACGCTGCGCCCCGGCCGGAAGAGGAGCCCCTCGCCGGCGGGAAGCGCAGGGCGTAGCATGAGCCCGGCGAACGTGCGCCAGAACCCCTTCGCCTCGCGCAGATCGTCGAGAAAGACGCGCTCGTTCCGGCAGTTGATCGCTTTCAAGGGATGCTGTTTCATCCAATCGCCCAGGGACCAAGGTTGACGGCTTCCGAGGTGATGCCGCCAGAGTCCTCCCGGTCGTAGGGGCGACGCCTGCGTCGCCCGGCCCAACCCGCCGCGCATGTCGATGATGGCAATGGCGCTGCCAGAAGGGACCGCCCCGGCTGCGGAAGGCGGGCGACGCAGGCGTCGCCCCTACAGCCGTGTGGTCTGTCAACCCCGGGCGAAGAGCCGCTTCCACGGGCGGCGCTCGTTTGGCGCCGGCGGCAGCGCATCGCGTGAGGCGGCGGTTTCGACGTGGTTGCGCGAGATGGCCGCCACCGACCGCCGCGCGTCGCCGCGGAAGACCATCGGGATGATCTTGCCGACCGTCTCCGCGCTCGCCCGGGTGAACATTCGCGTCTCGAAGCGGGGCGAGCGGCTCGCCCCCCTGGCGAACTGCTCCTGCGTCACGGTCAGCAGCAGCGCGCCGCCGGCGCTCCGGTCGACCAGGTCGGGCGGCACCAGCACCGATTCGTTCCGCGCCGTCACGCGCACCACGAGCGCCTTGACCTCGGCCATCTCCTCGTCGATCACCAGGTGCTTCAGCGTCCCGATCGGACCATCGACCGCGTAGATCAGCGCGCCCCGCTCGTAGCGAATCGCCTCGCCGGCGTCGGCCGGCGCCTCCTCCCCCGGCCCGAACAGGTACTCGATGGGCGCCACCCGAGGGGTGGCCTCTGCCGCGCCAGCGTCCTCCTCGGCGACAACTACCGTTCGCCTCGCATTCACCCGTGCGAACCTCCTATCCCCGGGCCGGTTTCGCCTTCAGCAGGAACGGCTCCCGCTGCCGGCGCCAGATCGCCACGCCGAGCAGGCTGGCGAGCGGCGGCAGGAGCGCAATCGGGAGGAGGGCTTCGCGGCCTGCTCCCGGCGCGTCGCCGGCAGCGGGTGGAACGGCCGCCATGACCGCTGCTGCCGGCGTGGCTCGTCGCGCCCTAGCCGTCGCGGTCGCGCGCTCCGCCGCGCGCTGCTCGGCCTCCGCCGTCGCGCTCGCTGCCGCCTCCTGCCGGGCGATGGCGGTGGCGGTGCTTGCGGCGGACGTGGCTTCGGCCTCCATCGTCGCCTCGACCGCCAGCGCGACCGTCGTCGCGGCCGCGGCGGTCGCCGTCGCGTCGATATTCGCCACGGCGGTCGCGCTGGCGACGGCCTCTGCCGTCGCGGTCGCCCCAAAATCGATGGTCACTTCCGGTGCGGGCAGCGGGTTGTCCACCTCGACGGCGGTCAGCCGTTGCAGAGCGGCCATCCCCTCTGCGCCCTGCCGGCTCAGCACGGCCGTCTCGTCCTCGTGCTCCCCCGTCTGCCACCGTGCGATCGCGCCAGCCATCGGCACGCTTGGTGACAGGTGCGCGGCCGAGACGGGCGGCCCGGCCAGCGGCGCGCCGACGAGGAGCGCCAGCGCGCCGCCCGCGACGAGCCTGGCCAGGCGCGCCAACCCCCTACTCCTCGCGCCCGAACCGGCCGCTCTTTTCGAGCAGGCGAATCCGGAAGACGACGACATCATCGGGAACGTCCCACTCATCCGGAATCCGCGTCTCCCACTCCGGGCCGATGCGCGCGAGCGCGGCGCGCCGCTCGCAGTCGCATGTCAACTCCTCGTACACCCCGATCGCCACGACGCTGCGCCAGATCGCGGACTGGTCGATGTCATCGATCTCGAAACAGACGCGTGGCCGCGCCCGCATTACCGCGATCTTCTGCCCCTCGCCACTCGCCACGTAGACGGCCGCACCGTCGTAGGCGTAATTGACCGGCACGATATAGGGCTGATCGTCGATGATGTAGGCGATCCGACCGACCCGCTGCCGCCGCAACAAGCCTTCGATCTCATCCGGGCTCAACTGCCCGACCATTGCGGCTCCTTCCGGCCCGTGCAGTGACCGCTGCCACTGTAGCGAATGGGGCATGGCATTCCCGTCTGCCGAGCCAGGAAAAGATTACAAAAGCGCAACAACGTTGCGCGGCGAGATTCCTCGCCAAGTTAAGGAGAGACGAAACCGAACATGAGCGCCGTATAGGTTCCGGTAGTGCAGCATGCCATCGGGGGCGCAGAGCCGGGCGACTGACGCCCTGCCGATTACGCTGGCACGGCGATCTCGAATGTCGGGAGCGTCATGTGCATTTTGCTATCCTGCCGAGCGAGGAGGTCTCCTGGCCATGGCGAAAGCACCCCTGACCATCACCATCGATCCGGATAGCGAACTCGGCCGCGCCCTGGACGAGGCCGAGGGCGAGCCGGTCGTTCTGGTGCGGGGCGCCGCGCGCTTCCGCATCACCCGCGATGCCGATGATCCGTGGGCCGATTACGACCCCGAGGCCGTTCTGGAAGGCCTGTGCGAGATCGCCGGCACGCTCACCCCGGAAGAGGGGGAGCGAATGAAGGAGCTCATCTACCGTGGGCGTGAGGAAGAGACGCGCCCCATCGACCGCCCGTGAGCTATCTGATCGACTCCGACTGGCTGATCGATGCCTTCCTCGGCGTCCCTACAGCGGTCAACCTGATGGCCCAACTCCGCGACGACGGCCTGGCCGTCAGCATCGTCTCTTACGGTGAACTCTTCGAAGGCGCCGTTGGCGCACCGGATCCCGCGACGGAGTTGGCGCGCGTTCGCCGCTTCCTGGCCCGCCTCGCCCTGCTCCCACTCGACGATCCCACCAAGGAACGCTTCGCCTACCTCCGGGCCGATCTGCGCCGCCGGGGCCAGCTTATCCCCGACCTCGACCTGCTGATCGCCGCCACCGCGCTGCAGCGCGACCCAACGCTGCTAACCCGTAACACGCGCCACTTTGCGCGCATCGCCGAACTCCGGCTCTACCAGCCGCGCTGACACGTCCTCGCGGCCGGTCTGTAGTTGAGACTAGGGCAGAGAGCAGTGCATAACATCGCGCGGCGCGGCCTGCCGCCGTGTTGAAACGCCCGCCGGTTGATGGAGAAGAGGCCCATGATGCCCCGACGTGCACCATTTAGGCCCAGACGAAAGGGAATGCCGTGCGCGAGCACGAACCCGTAACCAGGACGATGACGATCTCCGAGGTCAAGAACGCCCGCTCCCGCGTCATGACTCAGGTCTACCGCAAGGAGACCCGCGTGCTGGTGGAGAAGAGCGGCATCCCGGTCGCGGCCATCATCTCGATGGACGACCTGGAGCGCTTCGCCCGGCTCGAGCGGGAGCGGGAAGAGCGCTTCGCCGTGATCGATCGCCTGCGGGAGGCCTTCGCCGACGTCCCGGCGGAAGAGATCGAGCGGGAGGCCGAACGCTCGGTGGCCGAGGCCCGCGAACGCCTGCGACAGCGCGTGCCTGCGGCCGGCTCCGCGTGATCGTTGCCGTCCTGGACACCAACGCCCTGGTTTCCGGCTTCCCCGCGCGGCGGCGTGCCCGCCAGCCTCATTGACCTGTGGCGAGCCGAGGCCTACCGCCTGGCCGTCTCCGAGCCCATCCTCGCCGAGTTGGTCGAGGCGTGGCGCGATCCCTACTGGGCCGGCCGTTCGCTTCTTCCCTGCGGAGCGCGCGGAGGCGCTCGCGCTGCTGCGCTCTACGGCGATCGTAGCGCCTCTCACGGTCGAGGTGGTAGGCGTGGCCACGCACCCCGAGGACGACCTGATCCTCGCCACCGCCGTTGCCTGCCGCGCTTCCTACCTCGTTACCGGCGACCGCAAGCTGCGCGCGGTTGGCGCCTTTCGCGGCGTCGCCATCCTCTCCCCGCGCGAGTTTCTAACGCGGTTGGAGGATGAAGCCCGTTAGTAACGGAGCAATCCCGCGAGATCGGCTCCGAGGGCCACTGTCACCGGCCCGGGTAGAGCCTAGTCGCCCGGTGGTTCGAGGCGGTAGCCGATGGCCGGGAAAGTAGTGATCAGCGCGTTGGTGCCGGGGTTGGGCTTCAGCTTCGCCCGCAGGCGGCTGACCCAGGTCCGCAGATACGACGCCTCGTCGCGGAACTCCGGGCCCCAGATGCGCGTCAGAAGCTCGCTGTGCAGCATGACGCGCCCGGCGTTCGCCGCCAGTTGCTCGAGGAGCGCCCACTCCGTCCGGCTGAGGCGGACCTCGTCGCCGGCGACCAGCACGCGGCGGCGCTCCAGATCGATCTCGACGCCGGGGTAGCGCAGGATGCCCTGCTCGTTCCCCGTCCCGCCGCCGGTCACCCGCCGCAGCACCGCCGCCACGCGCGCCGCCAGCTCGTCCGGGTTGAACGGCTTGGTGACGTAGTCGTCGGCGCCGCCCTGCAGGCCCTTCAGCTTGTCGGCATCGCCGGCCCGCGCCGTCAGCATGATGACCGGGATCTGCCCGCGCGAGCGAATCCGGCGCAGCGTCTCGAACCCGCCCATGCCGGGCATCATCAGGTCGAGGATGATGAGATCGGGCCGGGTCTCCTCCAGTAACTCGATGGCCGCTTCGCCCCGGCTGGCCGTCACCACCGCGTAGCCGTCGGCCTGCAACTTGGCCCGCACGAGGCGGACGATGGCCGGCTCGTCGTCGACGATCAGGATCAGCGTCTTGCGCACCATGCCAATTACCTCGGATTCGCGGTCGCGGCGAGTTGCTCCTCCAGGCTGTCTGCCCACTCCCGCGCGGCCGGCAGCGTGATGGTGAAAACCGACCCTTTGCCGTGCCCCGCGGACCAGGCCGCGATCTTGCCACCCTGCGCCTGCACGAGGTGGCGGCTGAGGTAGAGCCCGAGACCGGTGCCGCGCACGCCGCCGTGCGAGCCGGTCCGGTAGAAGCGCTCGAAGACCTGGTCGACATCCCCCGGGTCGAGGCCGATTCCCTGATCCGCCACCTCGATCGTGACGGTGCAGCCGTTGCTGCGCGCGGTGGTGCGAATCTGGCCGCCATCCGGGGAGTATTTGACGGCATTTTCGTAAAGGTTGTGGAGCACCTGCGACAGCAGTTCGGGATCCCCTTCCGCTGCCGGCATGCCGCGCGGCATCTCGACGACGAAGGTGTGATCCGGGGCGCGCTCGGCGACGTCGGCGGCGACCTCGCGCGCCAGCGGCTCCACCAGCAGCGGCTCGGTGCGCGGCGCCAACCGGCCGGCCATCACGTCGGTCAGGACCAGCATGTTGGCCATCATCCGGTCGAGCCGGTTGCTCTCCTCGACGATGTCGCAAAGGAGCTCATGGCGGGTCTGCTCGCTCAGCGCCTCACCCTGATCGAGGAGGAGATGGGCCCCGCCGTGAATGGTCGTCAGCGGCGTGCGCACCTCGTGCGAGACGAGCGAGAGGAAGTCGTCCTTGAGTTGCTCCGCCTCGCGCAGCCGCGTGATGTCCTGGAAAACGAGGACCGCCCGCTCCACTTCACCGCTGGCATTGGGGAGGGGCATCGCCTGAGTCAGGACCGGGATATGCTGGACGCGGCCGCTCTCGACCAGGAACTGCTGATTGTGCAGCACCTCCCCCTTCAGGGCGCGGACCGACGGCCGCTCATCGTGCAACAGCGGCGTGCCGTCGCTCTGCAGGAGGCGCAGATCGCGGCCATAGACCGGCAGGCGGCCAGGCGGCGACGCGGGCCCAAAGAGCATGGTCGTCAGGGCCCGGTTGGTCAGCTCGATCCGGGCGTCGGGCGCGGTGACGATGAGGACACCGGCTGGCAGGCTGTCGAGGATGATGCGGAGCTGGTCGCGCTGCGCCTCGACGCGCTGATAGGCGCTCGCCCGGTCGATGGCCGCGGCGGCGTGGACCGCGAGGATCTGGAGCGCCTGCAGGTCGCGCACGTCGAATGGCTCGCCATCGAGGCGCTCGGTCAGATAGAGATTCCCTAGCACCCGTTCGCCGAGGACGAGCGGCACGCCGATGAGGGTGCGCATCGGGGGGTGGCCGGGAGGGAAGCCGACCGAGCGCGGGTCGGCGGCGATATCGGGGATGAGGAGCGGCACGCGCTGCTCGATCAGCTCGCGCAGCAGCCCGTGCCCCTCGGGAATCGGCCCGAACCTCGCTCGTTCCTCAGGGGTGATGCCCGAGGTCATGAACTGGCAGATGCGCCCCGAGTCATCGGCGACGCCGAGCGCCGCGTAGCGGGCGGGAACGACCCTGCGCGCCAGATCGACGACGCGCTGCAGCACGGCGCCCGGTGTGGTCTCCTCGGCGATAGTGAGCGCGGCCTCGTAGGCCGCAATATCCTGGCTCCTCTGGTTCCCCGGATCGCGGTCCCCGGCGACCATGCCTCCAAACTCCCTCGGTTCCGCTTGCCTCGCGGCTCTCCACCCGCCGCGGGGCACGACAGGATGCGGAGCGAAGTGCGATGCACGAGAGAGGCGCTCAGCGAATCCGCCGGGATGTGACTCCTCTACCATAGTAGCACTAAGCTTATGTCTTGCTCAATCAATGCTTATCAGAACGGGACTTTTGGGTGACGATTTGATAAATCGCGCTACGCCCGGCGTGCCCGCTGGCTTCCCTACGCGCGAGATCAGCGCGGTTCCTCGCCGATTGGCATGAACTTGCAACGCGGGCGATCCGCGCTGCCACGCCCCTGCGGCGCGCGGAGAGGCAGAATCTTCACGATTCCTGGAACTTCCGGGAAGCGTCCATTCATTTCCCAGGCATCCGTGCAGGATCCCGGCCGGGCGGCCCGGCCGGAGCTGGGAACGCCAAGCGCGCTGAAGGGGCGCGCGAAAGGAACTCTCATGTTCGAGCGAAGGAAGCGCCACCCACTGCTGGGAATGGTTGGCGCGGCGGCGCTGAGCCTGCTGCTGGTGACCCCGGCAGTCGCGGCCGATGACCTGAGCGCATCGGCCACCACGACCGCCACGGTCAAGCCGGGATTCCGGACGATCACCGATCCCACCGGCACAACGAACTTCGATGATGTGAACGTCACTGGTCTTGCTCAAAACACGGCCGCCGAGTTGGGCGGGTTCAGCGTCTCCGACCTGACCGGGACCGGAGCGGGCTGGCAGGTGACCATCGAGGCGAGCCAGTTCAAGAACGTCGACACTGGGAATACGCTGGCGACTGGTTCGCTGCAATTAGCCAAGCCGACCGTGAAGGCGAAGGCCGGGGTCGCGTCGCCCGCACCCTCCATCCTTCCCTCGGGGTCGAGCGTCATCGACGATGGCCCTATCCAGATCGCCAGTGCCGCGGCGGATACAGGCATGGGTACGTACGACTTCGATCCGGCTGGGCTCACCTTGAGCCTCCCGGGCGATGTCAAGGCAGATACGTACACCAGCGTCATCTCGCTGACATTGGCCGTTGGCCCCACCGGAGCAGGTCAATAGCAGGCTCGGCCCGCGTCGCCGAGTCGTGGAGGGGCCGCGGGCCAGCGGTCCCTCCCATCCCCTCCTGGAGCAGTTCATGCGTCGCCTTGTTCCCCTCGCTCTCGCGCTCTTTGCCCTCTTCGCCACGCCGGCTCGCATCCCCGCGCAGGAAACCGCCGTCGCCACTCCGACCAGTACGCCGGTGGCGAGCGGGCTGGAGATCGCTCCGGAGCCCCAGGCCGATCCCGGAATCACCGCGAAGGGCTATTTCGTCTACGAGCTTGCCGCCGGGGCCGAGGCGACCGGAAGCATCCGGCTGCGGAATCCGGACGACGAACCGGTGACGGTCGAATTTGCCACGGTCGATGCCGACACGGCGCAACTCGGCGGAACCGCGTACAGCCCCTCGGATATCGAACCGGCTGCCGCCGGCGCGTGGCTCAGCCTGGACGAATCGCGGATCTCCCTCGCGCCGGGTGAAGAGGCGCTCGTCCACTTTGCGGTGCAGGTGCCGAAGGAGACGACGCCCGGCCAGTATCTCGCTGGCATCGCGGCCTTTATTCCGGTCGAGCGGGCGGGGACGCCAACGGCTGGCGACGCGAGCGCCGGCGCCTCCATCATCGTGCAGCCGCGCTACGTCATCGGGGTCGAGGTCGATGTGCCGGGCGCATGGACCCCCTCGCTGACGATCACCGGGGCGAGCGCGCTCGAGCAGCCGAGCGGGACGAAGCTCGGCATCGCCATCCGCAACGACGGCGACACCTTCCTCTGGCCGAAAGGGTCGGTGACATTGAGCAACGCCGAGGCGACCCCCATCCTGAGCGAGCCGATCGAGCTCGGCACCTTCATCACCGGCTCCGGCATCACCTACCCCGTCGCCTGGCCGGGCGTCCCGCAGGGCGGCGACTATGGCGTCGAGGTCGAGCTGCGCTACGCCAACGACAAGATCGCCCGCTACAGCGGCACGCTCACCGTCAGCGACGACGCGCCGGTCGCGCAGCCCGCGCCGGGCGAGGAGTCGCGAGTTGCTGCACCTGCCGCGCTGCCCGCCGCCGCGCCGATCCAGCCCTGGATGCTCTACCTCATCGCCGGGCTGCTCGGCCTGATCGCCCTCCTCCTTGCGCTCCTCCTCGTGCGCAGCAGGCAGCCGCGCTGGTAGCGAGGGGACGCCGGGACGCCATGAGGACGCGGCCATGACGACGAAGGAACGACCGGGGCGCGGCGGGGACGGACGCGGGGTCGGGCGGCCAGCCCCGATCCGCGCCTCCGTACGTGGAGTGGCGCGGCGCGTGCTCGCGCACGCCGCCGCCTGGCTCCTCGTCGTCGTCCTCGTCCTTGCCACCGGCCCGGTCCCCGCCGCCCTCTCGCGCCATCAGCCGCCGCGCGACGCCCACGGGGCGAGCCACGCCAACGGCACGGGGCAGCGCGGCGAGCGCGATGGCAAGGGGCAGAAGCGCCGGGGGACGGCCACCGGCACGAAGCGGGGAGCCCGGTCGGCAAAGAAGGCGACATCGACGAAGCGCGCGAAGCAGGCGAAGAAGGGGAAGCGCGCGAAGCAGGCGAAGCAGGCGAAAAAGGCGAAAGCGCGCGGAACGCGGGGCGCGAAGAGACCCGCCCAGCAGGGGAAGCGCGACAAGAGCGATCGCGCGGCGGCGCGGGCGCGCGGCCAGCGGCACGAGCGCTCGCGGGAGCGGCGCGCGGCCGATCGCGCTGCCGTGGAAGCGCCTCGGCCAACCGATCCCGTCGCCGAGGACCTAACCCCTGTGGAAGGCGATGCTGTCGCCGCCGCCCGGCGCGATCGGATGCTGATGCCCGAGGGGGAGGCAGCGGCCGATCCAGCCGCCACGCATCCCCTCCAGACGCCCCAGCCGCGCCTGGCCGATGAGCAGCCGCCTGCTCAGAAGGAGGAGCGATCCGCCGCGCCCGGGCCAGAGCGAGGCCGTAACCGCGATGGAGCGGAGGCCGACTCCGGGAGCGCGCGCGACGGAGCGCCGTCCGCCGAGACTCCCAGCTCATCCAGCGCGTCCGGCCGGCGCGGCAAGCGCCAGAGGAAGCAGCAGAACCCCCGACCCGCGCTGGCTCGGGCGACGGAGGCGGCGCCGACCGGCGTATTGAACGACATCGCCGATTCCGAGCCGAGGGAAGCATCAGGGCGAGGGACAGCCCCGGCGCAGGCGAGCGCGGCACAAACTGGCCGCGATGACGCATCGGAGTTGCGGGAGAGGGCGCGCGCGACGACGGCCGCGGATGACGCCCGGAAGTCGACCGTGGAACCAGAGATCGGAATCCTTCCCGACCCTGCCGACGATACCGCGCGGGGGGCGAGCGCGCCAGAGGGCGAGCGCATCCCTACCGGGGAGGAGCGCGGACAGGACCGCGGGGCGAACGGCCCCGAGGATGTCGCCGTCGCATCGGCGCGGGAGGACTTCGCACCCGGTCCCGTGCTGGGTGCGGCGGAAGCGGCGAGCACGACGCGGGATCACGATGCCGAGGGGATGAGCCAGCAGCGACAGGCCGAACCGGAGCAGGCGGTCGAGGCGATGCGGACCCGCGAGCTGCCTGCCGAATCGATGCGGACTGATGGCGAGGAGGCCACGCCCACAGCGATCCCCGTGACCGCGCCGCGCCTGACGCCGACGCCGTACGTGAGCCCCATCCTCATCGAGCCGGCCGGCGACGCGATAGCTCCCGCGCCGGCATCGCGGCCGCGCCCCGCCCCGATGCCGGCCCCGCCGGCGGTCGCCTCCGCGCCTGTCGTCGCCACGGCGACGCCGGCGTCGCCCGCGGCGCGCGAGGCCGAGACGGCTGCGCTGGCGCCGATGAGCCAGCCGCTGCCCGCGCCGCTGGCGGACGAGGAGGCAGCGGGACTCGTTCCGGCCGCGACGCCCGCGCCAGCGCCGAGTGCTGAGCGGGAGAGCGAATCGTCGATGGCCGACCGTGATGTGATGGAGCTGTCCCTGCCCGGCGCGCCCGTCGCGACGCTTCCGACGCCTTCCTCGCTGTCTGCGCCGCCGAGGGGAGCACCGCGGGACGTCGGCGACGCGGACGCGGCCGAGTCGGAGCCGGGCGGAATCGAGCATGCGCCGCCTCCGGTGGGCACGCCCGCGATCCCCGCGGCAGTGCTCGACCCCGAGGGTACGCCGCCACCACCGCCGGTGGAGACGGCACCGCCATCCGCCATCGCGGGAGAACCCGGCGAGCAGGGGGACGCGGACGCTGACCCCGCCGGCGCGCTTCCCACCAACAGCGGCCTCGCGGTGCTCCCGTCGCCGCCCGCCCCAGCCACGGCCGCGCCCTCGCTTCCGACTGGTGATGCGCCGTCCATCGTCGTGGGGACGCCCACGCTCCCTCCGGCTGCGGAGACGGTCACGCCGATCCCGACGCCAGATCTGCTCCTTCCCAGCGTGGACGCGGGGGCCGACGACGGGGCGATGGTTGGGACGCCGGTGGCGCTCCTCGATCCCCCCTTCGCCGCGACGCCAGCACCAAGCCCATCGTCCGGCCCCGAGCCGACGATTGTCCCGTCCCCGTCTGCTATGGAGAGCGTGGCGACGCCGGCCGCGACCGCCAGCGCCGACCCGAGCCCGGCCCACCCTGCGCCGCCGGCGGCGACTCCGGTTTCCGCGGCGACCTCCGCGCCCGATGTGCGCATCGCGCCGACCTCGGCCCCGCTCCCGACGCTCGTGCCGACCGCGACACCCTCCCCGCCGGCCGCAATCCCTCCCGGACCCGGCCCGGCGACTCCTGTGCCAGGGACGACGCCGACCGTGGCCGTGGGGATCGCCCCCGGAGAGCCGGAGGCGGCGCTGGCTCCGCGGGCCGCAACCGCCAGGCCGACACCCTTGCCAGCGGCGCCGCCAGTTGCGCCGAAACATCGCGACGCGATGAGAACCGGCGCGGAGATCGCGGCGGTAGCTGTCGCCACGGCAGCAGATACGACGGACACGGAGCCGACGATCATGGGGCTGGAGCAGGAGCAGACCGCGGCGCCGCCATCGCCGGTTGCCGAAGCCACGGCCACGTCGACGGCCGAATCGGAGCCGGCATCGCCGGCGCAGATCGAACTCGCGCCGGCGGCGGCTGTGCCGGATGCCACACCCGCCCTGGAGGGGTTCCCCCCGGGAACGTCCGTGCCTGAAGCGGCCGAGCTGGCGCCGGAGCTCCCTGCCACGGGCGAGGCAGCGCCGCCGGTAGACCTCGCGCCGGAAGACGGCGAGCCGGCTGGAGCAACCCCGGAGGCGGTCGCCGCGATCCCGGAAGCGGGCCCTATCGCGAGTCCGGAGCCGAGCCCCAACGCGACGGTCAGTCCCCCCGGGCCGGAGGCGATTGCGGTCGCGGCGCTCACGGTCGATCAGGAAGTCAGGCCGGGCGAGCCGAGCCAGTACCGCTTTCAGGTGACGAATACCGCCAGCGCGCCGGTAACGGTGCGGCCATCCGCCGGCAACAGCCTGCCGGGATGGCGCGGTGAGATCGTGCAGCGGGAGGGGCCGGCGTGGCAGGGAGACGAGCTGACGCTCGGGCCGGGGCAGCGCGTGGTCGTGATCGTCGAGGTGACGACGCCGGGCAACGCCCGCGTCGGCGACCGCAACACGATCTCGCTCGACCTCGTCCCGATCGAGGAGGCCGCCGCGCCGATCGAGCCGCCGCGCGTCGGGCCCATTCGCGAGCCGAATCTCGAAGGTGTGGATGCGGCGTGACTCTCGCCGCTTGGCGGCGGGCGGGGGCACCGTGTCGCGTCGCCATTGGGCACGCCATGACGCGCTCGGCCGCCTAAGTCCCGGCGCCGGGACTGTCACGAGGGCCGGGCTCCTCGCGTGTCATCCGGCATGGCAGGCATCACCCCCGTCCTGGCGCGGGCGGCCCGCACCCCAGAAACCTCTCGGATCGGGCCGGGAGAGGGTCGTGTCGACGTCGGTGTTCCCGGCGGTCGTGAAGCCGTAGCCCGGATGCCGTATCACCCATCGCTTGAACCGGTTGAACGCCACGCGTTACGAATCGTTTACGATGATCGGAACCTGAACGGCCGGCACGCCGCGCTTCCGCTTCCTCTTAGCAGGCTCCAGGGCATGGCAGACCAGCTCTACGCGGGACGAGCGCGAGAACCGGGCGCGGCCGGAGCAGGCGCGGCATGAGCGTCGCGACGCGAAAGGAAGGACCACCCTCGTGCCCCACAACCGGGGTGATGCCGGGCAGGGCGACCTGACCCGCGCCCGGCTGGCCGCCATCGTTACCTCGAGCCCCGATGCGATCGTCGGCACGACGCTCGCTGGGGTCATCACCGACTGGAACCCCGCCGCCGAGCGGCTCTTCGGCTACACCGCCACCGAGGCGGTCGGGCAGCCGGCGGCGCTCCTCACGCCGCCGGATCTCGCGCCGCTGCTCGATACGCTGCTGGAGCGGGTGCGCGCCGGCGAGCGCGTCGAGAAGCTGGAGCTTTCGGGCCAGGTCCGGGACGGGCAGCGGCTCGATATCTCCCTCTCCGTCTTCCCTGTTCGCGATGAGGCGGGCGAGATCGTCGCCAGCTCGGCGATCGCCCGCGATATCACCGACCGCAAACTGGCAGAGGCCGAGCTGGCCGCAGCGCACGAGCGGAGCCAGGAGCTGCTGGAGCGGATCACCGACGGCTTCTATGCGCTCGACCGGGCGTGGCGCTTCACCTATGTCAACGATGCCGCCGAGCGGATGCTCGGCCGGTCGCGTGAGGATCTGCTCGGCGTCTCGATCTGGGAGGCGTTCCCCCCCACCGTCGAGACGGTCATCTATGACATCTACCACCGGGCGATGGCCGAGGGGGTCGCGGCGTCGGCCGAGGTCTTCTACGAGCCGCTCGACACCTGGTTCGAGGGGCGCGCCTACCCCTCGCCGAACGGCCTCTCCGTCGTCTTCCAGGACGTGACCGAGCGGAAGCGGCTGGCGCGCGACCTGCGCGTCTCCGAGGCGAAGTACCGCGATCTGGTGCAGCATCTGCCCGCGCTGGTCTACGTGCAGGCGAATGACCAGTTGCAGACGCCCCTCTACTTCAGCCCCTACCTCGAGCCGTTGACCGGCTACCGACCCAAGGAGCTGCTGGCGCGCGAGACGCACTGGCTGGCGAAGGTGCACCCGGACGACCGGGCGCGGGTCGCTGACGAGGATGGGCTGGCCCTGATCGAGGGCCGGCCGCTGCGCATCGAATACCGCTACCGGCGCAAGGACGGCAGCTACATCTGGGTGCACGACGAGTCAGTGCCGATTCGCGACGAGGCCGGCGCGATCGTCGGCTTCCACGGGGTCCTGTTCGATATCAGCGAGCGGGTGCGGGCCGAGGAGGAGCGGGCGCGCCTCGCCGCGATCGTCGAGGCGGCCGAAGACGCCATCATCAGCTGCACTCTTGACTGGACGATCGCCAGTTGGAACCGGGGCGCCGAGAAGCTCTACGGCTATCCCGCCGAGGAGGCGATCGGGCAGCCGGTGACGATGCTGCGCCCGCCAGAGCGCTTCGACGACTTCTCCCACATGGCCGATCGCGTCCATGCCGGAGAGAGCATCGAGGGGGTCGAGACGGAGTTGCTGACGCGCGACGGCCGCCGCGTCGAGGTCTCCCTCTCCCTCTCGCCGATCCGCAACACCACCGGGGACGTCGTCGCTCTCGCCTCGATCGCGCGCGATATGACGGCGCTACGGCAGGCGGAGCGCGCGCTGCGCATCCGCGACCGGGCGATCGCCGCCGCCACCAACGGCATTGTCATCACCGATGCGCGCCGGCCCGACAACCCGATCATCGATGTCAACCCCGCCTTTGAGGCGATGTCCGGTTACGGGCGGGAGGAGGTGATCGGTCGCAATTGCCGCTTCCTGCAAGGTCCCTTCACCGACTGGGCGGTGAAGTTACGCATCCGCGACGCCATCGCCCGGGGCCACGACGTTACCGCGACGATCCTCAATTACCGCAAGGACGGCTCCTCCTTCTGGAATGAGCTGCATATCGCGGGCGTGCGCGACGAGGCGGGGGCGCTCACGCACTTCGTCGGCATCCAGAACGACGTCACCGAGCGGGTGGAGGCGCTGGCAACGCTGCTCGAGAGCGAGGCGCGCTTGCGAGGCGTCTGGGAGAGCACCCAGGACGCGATGGTCCTCACCGACCCGGAGGGGGGCATCCTGGCGGCCAACCCCGCCTACGGTGAGCTCTACGGGATCGCCCCGGCGGCGCTGGTCGGGCAGAGCTTCGCGGTCGTCATGCCGGAGGGGGAGCGGGAGGCGGCCGTGACGACCTACCGCGCCAGCTTCGCCGGGCCCGATTCACGGCGCACCTACGATTTGCGCGTGCGGCGAGCGGATGGCTCCGAGCGGGAGGTCGAGGTCCGCTCCGACTTCATCGAGATCGAGGGCGAGCGGCAGGCAATGATCTCGGCGCTGCGCGACGTGACCGATCGGAAGCGGCTCGAGCAGTCGCTGCGGCGGGCGCTGGAGGCGGCGCAAGCGGCGACCCGCGCCAAGAGCCTCTTCCTCTCGATGATGAGCCACGAGCTGCGCACGCCACTGCAGGCGGTCCTCGGCTATGCCGATCTCCTCCTCCTCGGGCCGCCGGCGTCGCTGACGACGGAGCAGCGGGAGGACCTGACCTCCATCCGGCAGGGGGCGACCCGCATGATGGGGCTGATCGAGCAGATGCTCGACCTGTCGCGCATGGAGGCGGGACGGCTGGAGCTGGCGGCCGAGCCGGTCGACGTGAGCGAGATCGTGGAGCAGGTGCGGCAGGACATCGCGCCGCAGGCGGCCGTGAAGGGTTTGCGCCTCGAGATTGATATCCCGGCCGCGCTGGCCCCGGCGCTCGGCGACCCGGACCGGGTGCGGCAGATCCTGCTCAATCTGGCGGGGAATGCCGTGAAGTTCACCGAGCGGGGCGCGGTGAGCATCGCCGCCGACGCGGTCGACGGCATTGTGCAGGTGGCGGTGAGGGATACGGGGATCGGCATCACCGCGGAGGCGCTGCCGCACATCTTCGAGGAGTTCCGCCAGGTCGACGGCAACCTCACCCGCCGCTACGGCGGGGCCGGGCTGGGGCTGGCGATCGCCCGCCGGCTCGCCGAGCAGATGGGCGGCACGATCACGGTCGAGTCGATGCCCGAGGTCGGCTCCACCTTCACCCTCTCCCTGCCGGCCGCCCGCTATGCCGGCGCGCGCCGACGCGGGGTGCGGCGACGCTCCGCAACGGCCGCGAACGGGTAGAGGGGGCCAACCAGAGCCCTCCGACACCCCTCCTGCCGGTCGCGCGTTCCTGCATATGAACCCGCGCCCCGAGGATCAGGAGCCGTCCCATGCGTCTCGTCGTGTCGATTGCCCTCCTCGCGCTGCTGCTCGCCGGCCTTGCGCCGGCATTCATCGCCGTCGCGCAGGAGCGCTCGCTGCGCGATCTCCTCCCGACCGCCGAGGAGATCGGGCCCGGATTCGTGGAGGTCGACAACCGCGCTCGCCCGCTCGCCGACCAGGCGACCGGCTTCGCCAACGCCGGCGATGCGGCCCGGCTCCTGGCCGAATGGCGCTGGCAGGAGAACATCTTCCAGCTCTTTCAGAGCGCAAGCCAGACGCCCGGCGACGCCCCGGCGGCGACCGTCGACATCAGCCTAACCCGCTTCGCCAGCGCCGAGGACGCCGCCGCCGCGCTCCCCTATTTCCTCGAGGATCGCGCGGCGGTCCTCGGCGAGCGCGAGATCCCGAACCTCGGCCACATCGGCGACGAGGCGCGGGCGATCGACGGCCACACGCCGCAGGGCTACGACCTCACCCTCTTCACCCGCTCGGGGCCGCTCCTCCTCCGTGTCAGCGCCACCTCGGCCACCGGCGCCCCCGCCGCCGCGCCCGACCGCATCGCGCGGGGCATCTTCGCGCGGGCGATCGGGGAGCCGACGCCCGTCCTCCTGACCCAGAGCGCCGCAACCTATCTCCCCGAGTCCCTCCCCCTCGCCGATGCCGACTGCTTCCGCGTCGCCGGCCAGGGCGACCTCGACGCGGCCGGGATCGTCGAGCGGCTGGCCGGGCTCGCCGACGCCGAGGCGACGCTGCGCGATCTCGGCTGGCTCGGCGGCGTCTACCGGCAGTTCGCGTGCGATGCCAAACCGGGCAGCGCCGGCTGGGTCGATGTCAGCGTCTCCCAGTTCGGCGAGGCGCGCGCGGCCGCCGATGCCGTCACCCTGTTCGCCGATGCGCGGGCGCGCGGCATGAAGCTGAACCCGGCCCCGGCGCTCGACCTCGGGGAGAGCCGCGCCGCGATTTCCGGGCCGGCGGTCAACGGCACCGAGTTCACCCTCTACCTGAGCAGCGGGCCGCTCCTCTTCGCTGTGACCGGCGTCGCGCCCGCCGGCGACCCTCGCCGCGATGTCGAAACGATCGGCACGGCGCTCTACGACCTGAGCCTCGCCAACCCGGCGCCGGAAGGGAGCGTCCCGCCGGTCATGGAGCCGGCTCCCGCGCCGACCGCCACCTGGGCGCCACTCCCAGCGCCGACCATTGCGCCGCTGCCGACCGCCACGCCGCTTCCCACGGCGACGCCGGCCCCGACCGCGCCGTCGCCATCACCACCCCCCGCCGTCACGCCGACGCCGATTCCGGTGCCGACCGAGACGCCCGTGCCCGACACCATCCCGGTCCAGGTGCCGGAGGCCCAGCCGACGCTGCCTCCGCCGACCTCGACGCCTGCACCCTCGCCGACCGCCGCTACCAGCGCGCCGCCCACGCCAACGCCGCGCGTGATCCACCCGCCAACGTCCAGCGGCGGGTGAGGGCCGCCCCTCAGGCTGGAATCCCGATCGTAGGGGCGACACAAGTGTCGCCCGCCTCCCCTGCTAGGCCGTTACCTCCTGGCAACGCTGTTGTCATCATCAGCGGTCGCGGCGGATCGGCCCGGGCGGCGCCGGCGTCGCCCCTACGATCGGGACGGCCCGTTCCTGGCCATCCGGCGTATCCTCATGGGAGAGGCCCGGCGCGACGAGCGCCAGCGACCTGAAATCAGCCCATCTCTGAGAGAGGAGTTCTTCTGTGTCACTCCCCGTGGCCCCTGCCCTCCCCGTCGAGGCGCCCGAATTCATTACCGACTGGCACGCCCAGCTCCAGCCCCGGCCGCTCGCCGAGGCGATCGACCCGGCGACGACGGCCATCTTCTCGACCGACCTGCTCGTCGGCTTCTGCACCCAGGGGAACCTCTCCTCGCCCCGCGTCGGCGCGCTGGTCGAGCCAGCCGTCGATCTCTTCACGCGCGCGCACGCCCTCGGCGTCCGGCACTTCGTCCTGACGCAGGACACTCATCACCCGGAGGCGCCCGAGTTCGACTCCTGGCCTGTCCACTGCGTGCGCGGCACGGTCGAGGCGGAGACGGTCCCGGAGTTGAAGGCGCTCCCCTTCGCCGACCTTTTCACGATCATGGAGAAGAACTCGCTCCACTCGGCGCTCGAGACCGAGCTCGATCCCTGGCTCGACGCGCACCCCGAGCTGCGTACCGCCATCGTCGTCGGCGACTGCACCGACCTCTGCGTCTACCAGCTCGCGATGCACCTGCGGCTGCGCCACAACGCGCGCAACGTCCACGGGATGTCGGTCATCGTACCCGCCAACGTGGTCGATACCTACGATCTCCCCGTTGCCGAGGCCGAGGCGGCCGGAGTCATGCCCCATCCTGGCGACTTCTTCCACCAGGTCTTCCTCTATCATATGGCCCTCAACGGGATCGAGGTCGTGCGCTCGCTGACCTAGCGCGGCCTCGTCGCTCCTCGGCGTGGTTTTCGTCCAAGGGTCAGTCCTACTCTACCCGTTCTCCCTGTATGCCCCACCGGAAACCCGGCCCCTGCCGGCAGTACTGCTCGCGACAAGCTCCCTTCTCCCTGCGCACAGGGAGAAGGGCTGGGGATGAGGATTGTGCGGCGCATGGCGATCGGCACCTGGACGCAGCTTCCGGCCGCGCCGCATTTCCATGATTCGTAAAACGTGGCATATTCCTTAAGAAGGAGCGCCTCAGCCGGCGCTTCGCGCGGCGTGAGGAATGCGGCCACGAGGTCGTGGTTCGGATGAGCGAGTGTGCCGATGCACGGGTTCGTTATCGCGGTGTTGCTCCTCGGCCTCCTGGCGAGTGAAGGGACAATGGATATCCCCTCGGGCGAGCAGCCGCGCCCCGGCTCCGCGTCCCTCGCGCAGGCTGCAGAGGCGCCGCGCGACCTGACCTGCAGTGATTTCGCCGACCAGGCCGAGGCGCAGGCCGCGCTCGATGCCGATCCGAGCGATCCCCATGGGCTTGATGTCGACCTCGACGGCATCGCCTGCGAGACGCCGATCGTCGCCCCGGCCGCGAAAGCGCGGGCCGAGAAGGCTTCGGTCGAGAGGGAGCTCGATCCGGGAGATGGGCCGCCACGGGTGGGCGCCATGACGCCAGCGCCCGAAGACGAGGGGGTCGAGGACATCGACTGCATCGATTTCGAGTATCAGGAGGACGCGCAGACGGTCTACGACCAGGCGCCGGGCGACCCCTTCAACCTCGACCCATCCGGTGACGGGTTCGCCTGCTCGTCGTTGCCGTCACGTTGGTCCTGAGGCGGCCGGCGGATGCATGAGATCGACGCCCCGGCCCGGTTGGCAGAAGCGTCTGCCCCAGTGAACGGCGCCGCCGCCTATCGGATGCTGCTCGCCTCTACGCCGGACGCCGTGCTCGTCGTCGACGAGACCGGGCGCTGCCTCGATGCCAACGCCCAGGCGCTCGGCCTGCTCGGCTCCTCGCGTGACCAGCTTCTCCAGCGCCCGGCCGCGGAGATCTTCGAGTCGTGGCCACCGCGCATCGACCAGACGTGGGTGACGGGCGAAGTCCGGCGGGAGGACGATATCCGCATTCCAGTCCACATCGCCTCGTCGCTCCTGCCGGAAACGGCCGATGCCGGCCCCCGCTTTGTCGTCTTCCTGCGCAGTCTGCACGAAGGGAGCGGCGCCGAGGCGGCGTGGGCGCGCCTGGCCAGCATCGTCACCTCGAGCCCGGCCGCCATCATTGGCTCCGACCTCGACGGGGTGATCGTCAGTTGGAACCCCGCTGCCGAGCGACTCTACGGCTACACGACGGCCGAGGCGATCGGCGAGTCGATCAGGATGCTCGTGCCGCCCGGGGGCAAGGACACCATCAGCCCGGCGCTCGAGCGGGTCAGGCGCGGCGAGAGCCTGCGGAATGTCGAAGTCGAGCGGATGACGCGGGATGGCCGGCGCATCGTCACCTCCGTCTCGGTCTCGCCGGTGCTCGACACGAGCGGCCGCGTCGTCGCCGTCTCCTCCATCGCCTACGACATCACGGCGCTGCGGGATGCGGAGCAGGCGCTGCGGCTGCGCAACCGGGCGGTCTCCGCTGCCCCGAACGGCGTCGTCATCACCGACACGACCTTGCCGTACAGCCGGATCGTCGACGTCAACCCGGCCTTCGAGGCGATGACCGGCTACACCCGCGAGGAGGTGATCGGCCGCGAATTCGGGTTCCTGCGCGGTCCCGGCACTGACCCGGCGCCGCTCCAGCGGCTGGTGGAGGGGATTTCGGCCGGGCGCGACGTCACCGAAACCCTGCTCAACTATCGGAAGGACGGCACGCCCTACTGGGTCGAGCTGCGCGTCGCGGCGGTGCGCGACGAGGCGGGCGTCCTGACCCACTTTGTCGGCATCCAGACCGATGTCACGGCCAGCCGCGCCGCCGAGGAGGCATTGGCCCGGGAGCGGGACCTGCTGAAGGCGGTGATGGCGCATCTCCCCGACCCTGTCTACGTCAAGGACACCGCATCGCGCTTCATCCGGCTCAACCAGGCCACGGCGCAGACGCTTGGCATCGCCGACCCCGAGCAGGCCATCGGCAAGTCGGACGCCGACTTCTTCCCGGAGTCGCTGGCGCGGGAGTATCTGGCCGATGAGCAGCGGCTCTTCGCAACCGGGGAGCCGATGCTGAACAAGCCGGAGCGGCAGAGCGTCATGGGCAACCAGCGCTGGGTGCTGGCCACCAAGGCGCCGCTGCGCGATGCTGCCGGCCAGATCATCGGCCTCGTCGGCAGCAACCGGGACATCACCGAGCAGATCCTCCTGCAAGAGGAGCGCGACCGGCTGCACGCCGAGCTCGAGGCGGAGATTCAGCGAGCCGCCAAGGTGCAGGCGCAGCTCCTGCCGCAGGCGGCGCCCGATGTCCCCGGCTACGACTTTGCCGGCATTTGCCTCCCCGCGCGCCAGGTCGGCGGCGACTTCTTCGACTGGGTCAGCACGCCAGATGGCCGGGTCCGCGTCTCGCTTGGCGACGTCATGGGGAAAGGGCTCCCCGCCTCGCTCCTGACGGCGACGGCGCGCGCCGCGTTGCGCTCACTGGCGGAAGCGCCGCTACCCGGAGCCATCGACACGGTCAATCGCGTCCTCTACCCCGACCTCGTCCAGTCGGACAGCTTCATCACCCTCTTCCACGCCAGCCTCGACCCGGCTACGGGGAGGCTCACCTACGTCGATGCGGGGCATGGGATGGCGCTCATCCAGCGGCGGGACGGGGAGGTGGAGCCGCTGCGGCAGCGGGGGCTGCCCCTCGGCGTGCAGGAGGAGACCGCGTATCGGGCCGGGGTCGCCATGGTGCAGCCGGGCGACACCCTGGTCCTTTACAGCGACGGGCTGCCCGACGCGCGCCCCGACCTCCAGCTCGATCCAGCCGGCGTCGCCGCGCGGCTCGACGGAGCGCACAACGCGGCGGCCAAGCTCGAGCGCCTCGTCGCCCTCGCCGCGGAGGCCGGGGCGCGCCCGGACGATCTGACCCTGGTCGTGATCCGCCGCGAGGAGGCGATGGCCGCGCTGGCAGCCGCGCCCGCTACACCGGAAAGGTCTTCTCGATGACCCAGACGTTCTCGCCCTGCGCCGTGCGCAGGTATTCGAAGCGATCGGTCGTCATCTGCACGATTGCCAGGCCCCGCCCTCGCTCCTCCAGATCGTCATAGGGGACGTCGACCGGCGGCATGGTCTGGTCAGTGGGTGTGGAGACCACGACGCCCGGGTCGACGAAGCGCGCCCGCAGGCGATCCGGGTAGCGCGTCAGCGAGAGGTCGAAGGAGACGAACGGCGCCTCCGGGTCGTGGGCGTGCTGGATGATGTTGGCCGCGACCTCGGCGACTGCGAGATTGAACTCGTCGCACCAGCGGCTCTCCGCCAGGTGCGGTTGGCCCAACGTCGGCCAGCAGCCGGCGAGCGCCGCGTGCACGCTGTCCATCCCCTCGGCCGTGGCCGGCACGCGCAGGTCGAGAATGAGCCCGCCGTCCTTACCGGGAGAAGCCAATGACGGCCTCCTCGATTGTGGGGTGGACCTTCAGCACCTGATCCAGCGAGGTGAGCGAGAGGAGAGTCTTGACCTGATCGTTCGGGTTGGCGATGCGCAGGTCGCCCCCCGCCTGCCGGGCCCGGCGCATGCCGCCGATGAGCGAGCCGAGGCCGGCGCTATCGACGAACTCGATCTTGCCGAGATCGATGACGAGCTTCGGGTAGCCGGCCGCGATCGCATCGCTGAACTCACCGCGCGCCGTCTGCGCCGAGGCGAAATCGAGCCGGCCGGTCAGCCGCGCGACCGCGACCCCTCCGTGTCGTGGTTCCAGATTGACCTTCATATTTTCCGACCTTGCCCTCCGAACAGCCTTACTGTCTCCCATCTGCCCGAAGCATGCCACGTTCCGCGCGGTCGGCCCGGCCGGTGTCAATTTCATGCGGCTTTCATTGTGGATGCAGACGACGCGAATCGACAAGCCTTCCCGGCGCCAGGGCGGTCGTGGTCGAAGGACGCCATTCAGCCGTAGGGGCGACGCCTGCGCCGCCCGGGCCGATCCGCCGCAAATCGCGCTTCTGGCAACGACGTTGCCAGGACGGAACGTTCGGTGCGGCGTCGGCGGGCGACACAGGCGTCGCCCCTACGGCCGTCCGTCGATCCGGGCAGGCACGTGAAGGCGACCCCAATTCACGCCGATGCCGCGACGGTCCGCCGGGCCGGGTACAAGGCAGCGCCTCCCGCCGGCGTCACAGCGCCAGAGCGGCGAGTGCGGCCGCGCAGAGGAACGCGCCGTAGGGGATGGGGTCCTCGGGATCGGCCTGGCGAGTGACGAGGAAGAGGGCGACCATCGCGCCGAGCGCCATGCCGGCGAAGAGGGCCGCCGGCGCCCGGCCGGGGCCGAGCATCGCCCCGGCTGTCGCCGCGATCAGCGCGTCCCCGCTGCCGAGCGGCGTCTCCTCCGCCTCGGGCCAGCGCCAGCGCGCGAAGGCGATGAAGAGCACGGCAATGCTTCCCGCGATGGCCCCGGTGGCGAGCGCCGCCGGCAGCGCGGGGAGGACCGGCGCGCCAATCGCCGCGAGGGCGAGCGTGGCCAGCAGCCCCGGCAGCACGACCACCGGGTAAACCAGCCGCGCCAGGAGATCGGTCAGGAGGGTGGTCAGGATCGGCGCCGCCAGGATGGCGACGATCGCCACCCGCGCGGGATCACCATCGCCACGAAGCGCGGCAACGATGAGCAGGACCGCCCCCGCAAGCACGGAGACGGGGAGGAGCGCGCGGGCATCCCGGGAGCCGGTGCGCGCGCCGGCGGTGAGCCGGCTCGCGGCCGCCCAGCACGCCGACCCGACGAGCGCGCCAGCGACGGCAGCGAGAGGGAGAGGGTTCAGCGGAAGGCCTTCATCGCCTCGAGCGCCACGGGCCCGAGCAGGAGCGCCAGCATCGCCGGCAGCATGAAGCCGACGAGGACCGGCATCATCTTGATCGGCGCCTGCCGGGCGCGCGTCTCGGCCGCCTGGCGGCGGCGGGTGCGCATCATGTCGCTCAGCGTGCGCAGCGTCTGTGCCAGGCTCATGCCGACCTTGTCGGCGTGGATGACCGTCGTGCAGGTGACGCTGAGCGCGTCCGACTGACAGCGGTCGGCCAGGGCGGTGAAGGCGTCGCGCCGGCTCATGCCGCTGTTGATGTCGGCCAGCAGGCGGCCGAACTCCTCCGAGGCGACATTCTCCATCCGCTGCGAGACCTGCATCAGCGCCGCCGGGAGGCTCTGCCCCCCCTCGACGCAGACGACCAGGAGATCGAGGACGTCGGAGATGACGAGATCCATCTCGCGCGCGCGCTTCTTCGCGATCCGCTTCAGCATGATCGTCGGCAGGCGCGGCACGGCGAGCAGCCCGACCAGGGCGGCGGCGATGCCGAGCGGCGTCAGGCCGAAGGCCAAAATGGCCAGCGCCGCGAAGGTCGGCGCTGCCACCAGGGTGCAGAGCTGCCGCGCGCGGGTGAACGCCTCGAGCGACATCGGCGACCCGGCGCGGTTGAGGAGCGCGCGCGCCTCCGCTGTGCTCTTCTCGGTGCGCAGGAGCCCGGTCAGGCGGTCGGGGAGCGCCGGCCGGCGCCGGTGAGCCTTCCAGCGCGAGGTGCGGCCGGGCGCCGGGACCACCAGCGGCATGCCGGCGCCGTGCCGTGCGAGGCGCAGCGCGACCCGCGACTGCCGTTGTGGCACGCTGGCCGCCAGCGTGAAGACCAGCACGAAGACCAGCGCCGGCCCCAGCAGGAGCGGATCGAGAAGGGCGGAAAAGGTCATGGTTGCTGTCGCTCCCTCGTGTGGATGACATCCCGGGTGGACGCGGTGTCATACGGAATTCAGATATTCATCGCCGCGTTGCCACGGCCTGTCCTCACCCCCAACCGCCACCCAGCGGGTACCCGCTGGGTGGCGGTTGGGGGTGAGAGTGAGCGCGACATGGTTTTGGGGAGCCGAGATCCTTCGCTGCGCTCAGGATGACACCCTCGTTGCATCGTGGCGCTCGGGCGGGGAGCCGGATCGCGTTGCGTCATGCTAGTACTCCGCCTTGGCCAGCTTCTGCGAGATGACGAAGCCGACCAGCGACCAGACGATCGAGCCGATGAGGAGGAGCCGCCCCAGCGGCGCGAAGAGGAGTTGCTCCCGGTAGATCGGGCTGATGGCGACCGTGTAGCCGGTGATGGCGAAGGGGAGGATCGCCAGGATGTAGCCGGTCGCGCGCGGCGCGGCCGTCAGCGAGCGCGCCTCGGCCCGGATCTCGCGCCGCTGCCGGACCGTCCTGGCCAGCCGCTCCAGCACCTCGGTCAGGTTGCCGCCCGTCTCCCGGTTGATGGCGATCGCGGCGGCGAGCAGGTCGACATCGCGGCTGTCGAAGCGGGTCGTCAGCCCCTCCATCGCGTCGGTGATGCTGACCCCCATGTTGACCTGGCCGACGATGCGGCGCAGCTCGGAGCGCATCGGCTCCGGCTGCTCGTACGAGATCGATTCGACCGCCTGCACCAGCCCCTGCCCGGCGCGCAGCGAGCCGACCAGCAGATCGAGCGTCTCCGCCAGCAGATTCTCGAAGGCGGCCGAGCGGCGCGCCCCCTTCTTGCGCAGGACGAACCGCGGGATCATGAAGCCGACCACCGCCGCGACCGCCGCCCCAAGCGGCGAGCGGGTGACGAGCAGGAGGGCGGCGAAGGCGACCGCCGCTGCCCCGGAGCGGATGAGGAGGTAGCGGGTAACCCCCATCTGCACGTTGGCGTAGCGCAGATCGACCTCGGCCTTGCGCGTGAAGGCGAAGCGGTCGAGCAGGGGCAGCCGGCACCCCGGCGAGCGGCCCAGCACCCGCACGCGGCTGATCCGCTGCGGCGCGGCGCTCTGGACGCGGTAGGCATGCCGGGCGAGCCGCGCCTGCAGCCGCGTCGACTTGCGGGCGTCGAGCCGGAAGAGGGCGACCGTCAGGGCGAAGACCGCCCAGAAGACGGTGGCGACCACGGCTGCATCGAGGCTCATGAGGCGATCCAGAACCATCACCTGCCTCAGTGCCGATCGGGCGTGGCGAAGAGCTCGGGCGGCGCCGACTGGCCGAGCGCATTGAGCATCTCGTCCGAGTCGGGGCGGAGGCCGCTGGCGCGGAGCGACCGGCTCTCGAGCGTGGCGAAGAGCTCCGGCGCCATCGGGTAGCCGAAGAGCTCCAGCTTCTCGGCGCACATCGGGCGGATGCCGGTCGGCTCCAGCGCCCCGATCACCTTGTCGTTCTCGTCCAGCCCGTAGCGGCGGAAGACGAAGATCTCCTGCATGGAGATGATCTCCTGCTCCATGCCGACGATCTCGGTGACGTGGGTGACGCGGCGCGAGCCATCGCTGAGGCGCGACAACTGGATCACCAGGTGGATCGCCGAGGCGATCTGCTCGCGAATCGCCTTCGCCGGCAGGTCGAGGTTCGCCATCAGGACCATGTTCTCGACGCGGCTGATCGCATCGCGCGGGGTGTTGGCGTGGATCGTCGTCAGCGAGCCGTCGTGGCCGGTGTTCATCGCCTGCAGCATGTCGAACGCCTCGCTGCCGCGGCACTCGCCGATGATCACCCGGTCGGGGCGCATGCGCAGCGAGTTCTTGACCAGATCGCGCTGGGTGACGAGCCCCTTCCCCTCGATGTTGACCGGGCGCGTCTCGAGGCTGACCCAGTTCTCCTGCGACAGTTGCAGCTCGGCCGGGTCCTCGATGGTGACGATCCGCTCGCGCGGCGGGATGTAGGCGGCGAGCATGTTGAGGAAGGTCGTCTTGCCCGAGCCGGTCCCCCCCGAGACGAGGATGTTCAGCTTGCTGCCGACGCAGCCGCGCAGGAACTCCGCCAGCTCCTCGGTCATCGCGCCGAAGCGGATCAGGTCGCGGTCGGTCAGCTTGTGCTTGGAGAACTTGCGGATCGTCAGCGACGGCCCCTTGACGGCCAGCGGCGGGATGATGGCGTTGACGCGCGAGCCATCCAGCAGGCGGGTGTCGACCATCGGCGACGACTCGTCGATGCGCCGCCCCAGCGGCTGCACGATGCGGTCGATGATCCGCTTGACGTGCTCGTCGTCGCGGAAGGTCCGCTCCGAGCGGTAGAGCATCCCCTTCCGCTCGAAGAAGACATCCTCCGGGCCGTTGACCATCACCTCGGAGATCGAGTCGTCCTGCAGCAGGGCCGTGATCGGGCCGAAGGCGATGATCTCGTCGGCGATCTCGCGCATCAGCGTCAGCACCTCGGGCCGGGCCAGCTCGACGTCGCTCTGCTTGATCAGCTCCTCGATGGCGTCCTCGATCGCCTGCCGGTGCTCGGCCTCGTTCGTCTGCGCGGCGACCCGCTGCGCGTCGAGCTCCTGCATCAGCCGGTCGTAGAGGCGGTAGCGGAGCCGCTCCGCGTCGCGGCTGAGCGCCCTCCCGACCTGCTCGACCGGGACCGCCGCCCGCCCGTTCATCATGGCCGGGCGCGGGCGCGGCTCGATCTCCGGCTCAGGGCGGTGAGGAGGAGGAGCCTCCAGCACGGCGGCGCCCGTGGACGTCTCCGGGGCCGGGTGGCTCGCCGGCGCGGTGGCTGGCTTGCGCGTCAGCAGGTAGTCGCGCAGGGAGGGCTGCTGCAGCTTCGCGCCGCCAGGCATCCGATCAGGCATTACGGCCTCCGCCTGTCGTCACGAGATCGCGGACGCGCTCACGCGGCTCCGGCTCCTCCTCCCAGGAGCGCTCCAGGTCCCGCTCCAGCGCATCGAGCGGCGAGGGTTCCTCCGACCCGGCGCCCTCGATAGCCGGCGCCCAGGCGGCGAGGAGGGCGTCGGTCTCGACCGGGTTCGGCGGCGCGGGGACCGGCGTGGCGTCGAGGTCGCGGCTTCGCCGCCAGGGCCAGCCGCGGCGGGCTCCGCGCTGCCGGCCGGAGACGCCGGAGAGGTTGCGCCCCAGCTCGAG
>JADYYO010000015.1 GCA_020853615.1 Thermomicrobiales bacterium | reverse complement strand
CGGCGAAGGACCGGGCCGCAGTCGAGCGGGCGATGGAACGGGCCGGGGTCTCCTCCCTCGGCTCGCGACCGATCGGCGAACTCTCAGGCGGCGAACAGCAACGCGTGAGCATCGCCCGGGCGCTGGCCCAGGAACCGCGGCTCCTCATCCTCGATGAGCCGACCTCGAACCTCGACCTCCGGTTCCAGGCAGCCATCCTCGGGCTTGTTCGACGCCTCTCCCGGGACGAGGGGCTGGCGGCGCTCGTTGTCATCCACGACCTGAGCCTCGCGGCCCTGTTCTGCGACCGGCTCTTGCTGCTTGCCGAGGGGCGCGTCGCGGGCTACGGACCGCCTGCAGAGGTCCTCACCGCGCCGCGTTTGGTCCAGACGTACGGGACACCGCTGCGCGTGCTTTCGCACCCGGAATGCCTGAGTCCCGTCGTCGTCCATTCGCTCGCAGGGCATCCCCAGATAGCCAATCAAGGAGGTGAGGCGTGACTGCTCCAGTGCGAGGCTTGTTCCTGGTCTACACGGGCAACGGGAAGGGAAAGACATCGGCGGCGGTTGGCGCGGTAGTGCGGGCGACCGGCCATGGCTATCGGGCCACCATGTTGCAGTTCATCAAGTCGGGGAAGCGGGCCAGCGGTGAACGGCTGGCAGCGGCCCGCCTGGGCATCGAGATTGTTCCCCTTGGCGACGGCTTTACCTGGCTCTCCAAAGACATCGAGCAGACGAAACGACTGGCTCTGGACGCCTGGGAGCGGGCGAAGGAGCTCATCGCGGCGGGGGAGCACGACCTCATAGTCCTGGATGAGTTCACGTACCCGCTGCAGTATCTCTGGATCGATGCCCGGGAGGCCGCCACCACCATCGCCGCACGGCCCCCTCATGTGCATGTCATCGTGACGGGCCGAGCGGCCCCGGAAGCGCTCGTCGAAGCCGCCGACCTCGTAACCGAGATGCGCGAAGTGAAGCACCCCTACCAGAGCGGGATCGCGGCACAGCGAGGGATAGATTTTTGAAGGCGATCGTCATCGGCGGAACACAGAGCGGTGTCGGCAAGACCACCGTGACCGCGGGGATCATTGGTGCCCTTCGCGCGCGCGGCCTGCGCGTCGCGGCCTTCAAGGCCGGCCCCGATTACCTGGACCCGACCTTCCACACCACCGCTTCGGGCCAGCCCTGTCGCAACCTCGATTCGTGGATCATGCCGCCCGAGCTAATCGTGCGAGCACTCCGGCGGGCTGCCCGGCGGGCCGACGTCGCCGTTGTCGAGGGCGTGATGGGCCTCTTCGACGGCAGGAGCGGCGAGGACGAGGCGGGCAGCACCGCGCAGGTCGCGAAGCTCCTCGGCCTCCCCGTGCTTCTCGTCGTCGACGCCGGCGCAATGGCCCGGAGTGCGGCCGCGATGGTCCTCGGGTACGCCACCTTCGACCCCGGCCTCCGAGTAGTGGGCGTCGTGCTGAACCGTATCGCTGGAGAGCGGCACTTCGAGGCAGCAAAGGTGGCGATCGAACGGCAGTCGGGGGTGCCCGTACTCGGGCTCATGCACCGCGACGACGACTTCGCGCTTCCCGGGCGGCACCTTGGCCTCGTCTCCGCGCTCGAACGAGACGCGTCCACGAGCCTCGCCAGCATTGCGGCCGCCGCCGCAAGGGGCATCGACATCGACGCGCTCCTCGCGCTGGCAGCCGAGGTGCCGGAAGAGGCCGGCGACGAGCCCGTGACAGCCGCGGAGCACGTCCCCATCGCCATCGCCCGTGACCAGGCCTTCTCCTTCTACTACGAAGATGGCCTGGATGAACTCGTCGCACAGGGCGCGGAACTGCTCCCGTTCTCGCCGCTGACCGACGCCTCCCTCCCTGCCGGGGCGCGCGGGGCGTACATCGGCGGCGGCTACCCGGAGGTGTTCGCCGCCGAACTCGCGGCGAACCGCCCGATGCACGAAGCGCTGCGCGCCCACGCCGGCGCTGGCCTGCCCCTCTACGCCGAGTGCGGTGGCCACATGTACCTCGGGCAATCGCTCACGGCACCGGATGGCTCGCAGCACGAGATGGTGGGGCTTACCCCTCTGGCAAGCACGATGCAGGGCACGCGCCTCGCACTCGGCTACCGCGTTGCGACCGCGCTCCGGGACGGGCCTGTGGCGAAGGCGGGCGATCAGCTCCGCGGCCACGAATTCCATCTTTCCGCCGCTGCTCCGCCTTCCGAAGGATCGGCATGCTGGCGATTCCAGGATCCCGGACGGCTTGATGGCTTCGCCCTGGGCCCGGTCTGGAGTTCCTACCTTCACCTGCACTTCGCCGCTGCCTCGGGAGCGGCGCAACGGTTCGTCGATACCTGCAAAGGAGCCCCGGAGTGAACGAACAGTCGAGAATTGATGAAGCCATGCTTGCCCAAGCCATCGCTGCCATCCGGCCACCGGACGCGGAGGCGACGGCCGCTGCGATCCATCGCCACGATCAGCTGACGAAGCCGAGGGGGAGTCTTGGCCGCCTCGAGCTTCTCGGCGTGCAACTGGCCGGTATTCAGCGCCGCGCGCTGCCGGCCGTCGAGCAGCCGCTCATCGTCGTCGCGGCGGGTGACCATGGCATCACGGAGGAGGGTGTTTCGGCCTACCCCTCAGAGGTGACCGGCCAGATGCTGGCCAACTTCCTCTCCGGGGGCGCGGCCATCAATGTGCTTGCCGCCGCCGCCGGGGCGAGCCTCCTTGTGCTCGATGCCGGCAGCCACGCCGCCCTCGGCGAACAACCCGGCCTGCGCGTGCGCCGCGTTCGCGCGGGCACGCGCAACTTCGCGCGGGAGCCCGCGATGACTCGGGCCGAGGCGCTCGCCGCGATCGCCTTCGGCATCGAAATCGCCTCTGAAGAAGCGGCCCGAGGCGTTGACCTCCTCGCAGTAGGGGAGATGGGCATCGGCAACACGACGTCAGCATCGGCCCTCATCGCCGCACTCACGAACCGCCCGCCCGAGGAAGTCACCGGGCGCGGCACCGGCATCGATGACGCGTCCTGGGCGAACAAATGCCGGATCATTTCTGCCGCTCTCGATCTGCACCGGCCTGACCCCGACGACGGGCTTGGCGCGCTGGCCTCCGTCGGTGGATTCGAGATCGCCGCCCTCGTGGGCCTGATCATTGGCGGGGCCAGGGCAGGCGTACCCGTCCTCCTCGATGGGTTCATCTGCGGCGCCGCCGCGCTCGTCGCGGACCGCATCGCCCCGGGGGTACGGCCGTACTTGATCGCCGGCCACCGTTCTGTCGAACCGGGGCACCGCATCATGCTCGACACGCTGGCGCTGGACCCGCTGCTCGCGCTCGACCTGCGCCTGGGCGAAGGGAGCGGCGCAGCGCTCGCCATCCCCCTGGTGCGTGCGGCAGCTCGAGTGCTGTGCGAAATGGCCACCTTCGAGTCCGCCAGCGTATCGCGGGGCGAGGCGTGAACGGGGCTCTCGCCGCGGTTGCGCTGCTCACCGTACTACCCGTGCCGGGCCGGCTGCAGGCGCCCGGTGCAGGACTCGGTTGGTTCGCGGTGGCCGGGCTGCTGGTTGGCGCCCTCGCCGCCGGCTGCTGGCTCCTTGCGGCATGGGTCTGGCCCGGAACTCTCGTGCCGGCCGCCCTCGCCGTGACGGCGCTGGCAATGGTCACCGGGATGCTCCACCTCGACGGCCTTGCCGACGCGGCCGACGCCGCTCTCGCGCCTGTGGACCAGGAGCGGCGGATCGCCATCCTGCACGACGTCCACCATGGCACGTTTGGCGTCGTGGCAGTCGGTCTTGTTCTCCTGTTGCAGGTCGCCGCGCTCTCGGCTTGCTCGTCTCGGCATGGCGCGCTGCTCCTCCTTGTCTCGCCCGCGGCGGCTCGCGGGACGCTGCCCCTGGCGATGCGGGCCCTGCCACCGCTGGCGGAAAGCCGCATGGCGGCAACGGCCCGAAACGGCGCCTCGAACGGGGCCGTAGGCGCTTCGCTTGCCTGCTCGTTCCTGATCGCTGCCGCGCTCGGCTCAGTCGCCGGCCTCATTGTCTGGGCGGTCGTGGTCGGTTCCGCGGCAGGCGTTGCGGCCCTCTGTGCATGGCGGTTCGGTGGCCTCAACGGCGACGCCCTCGGGGCCGCGGTCGAGCTCAGCCAGACAGCAGGACTGCTCGCGGGTGCAGCCATCCTGGCCCACCCGGGGGTGCGCAGCGGATGGGGGCTTCCATGATCGGCCGGCGGGTTACGGTCGTTCTCGCCGCGCTCGCGCTCGACGCCGCCCTCGGGGAGCTGCCGAACCGGTACCATCCGGTCGCCTGGCTCGGGCGGGGCGCCGCGCTTTTCGACCGCATGGCGCCGCACTCGGGACGGCGTTCAGCCCCGGCCTCCGGCGTGGGGCTGCTCGCGGCTGCGCTGGCCACGGCGATCGGCGCCGGGGAGCTCGGGCGCCGTTGTTCCGATACGCTCCCGGGCTGGCTCAGCGTGCCCGTGGAAGCGGCGCTTCTTAAGCAAGCGTTCGCGGCGCGGGCCCTCTTCGCCCATGCGGAGGCTGTTCGGGAGCCACTCGCGCTGGGCGCTCTCGACGCCGCGCGCTCGGCCGCGGCGCGCATGGTCAGTCGCGACACGGGTTCACTGGACCAGGCGCTGCTCGCCTCCGCGGCGGTCGAGTCGGTCGCGGAGAACCTCTCGGATAGCGTGGTCGCACCCTTGGGCTGGTATCTTCTCGCCGGTCTCGAGGCAGCGTTCGCGTATCGCGCGGTGAACACGCTCGATGCAATGGTCGGCTACCACGCCAAGGGCTGGTTCGGCACGCCGGCGGCGCGGCTGGACGACCTGCTCAACTTCGTCCCGGCGCGGCTGACGGCACTGCTGATCGCCTGCACCAGTGGGGCACCCCTGGTTGCCCTGCGCGGCGCCTGGAGCGACCACGCGGCCACGCCAAGTCCGAACTCCGGGTGGCCGATGGCGGCGATGGCCCATGGACTGGGGGTTCGCCTCGAAAAGCGCGGCCATCACGTCCTCAACGCGCCAGGCCGGACGCCGGGACCTGCAGACATCACGCGTGCCAACCAAACGGGCGTACTGGCCCTTGGCGCCGGTCTGTTGCTGACCGGGGAGCCGTTTACGCAGGGGGACGCCCATGGCGCGGGTAGTCCACGGTGGCGTCACGGTTGCGGAGCTCCGGGAGGCAGAGGCGCAGGGAATCGCG
>JADYYO010000014.1 GCA_020853615.1 Thermomicrobiales bacterium | reverse complement strand
TTTCGATGAAATTCACGCTCGATTTCAGCCATCGCCGCTGGGAGACCGATCTCGACGGCCGCGCGGCCCGGCAGACGCTGGAGACGGCGCGTGCCGCGGATGCTGCCGGGATCGACGCCATCTGGCTCAGCGAGGATCCCGAGGGGTGGGATGCCTTCGCCGTCCTCGGCGCGCTCGCGGTCGTCACCGAGCGCGCCGTGCTGGGGACGAGCGTCACCAGCCCCTATCCGCGCCATCCGAATCTGCTGGCTGCCTCCGTCGCCACGCTCGACCACCTCTCGCGCGGGCGCGCGGTGCTCGGCCTCGGCCGTGGCCAGGTCGAATGGCACCGCGACGCGCTCGGCGTGGAGACGGGGGAGCCGCGCGAGGTAATGCGCGAGACGATCGCTCTCCTGCGCACCTGGTGGGCGGCGCCGCACCGGGCCACCTCGCCGCCGGAGGCGCATTTTCACGTCCGTGATTGGGAGCGCGTCGTCCACCCGCTGCAGGAGCACGTGCCGATCTACCTGGCCGCGGCGGGGCCGAAGACGCTCGCCCTGGCCGGGGCGGTCGGCGACGGCGCGATCTTCAATGTCCTGACCTCGGACGAGGCGCTGCGCGCGTCGATCCCGATCGTGCGGCAGGCGGCGGCTGAGGCAGGCCGCGACCCGGACGCGCTGGCGATGGTGCTGCGGACCGAGATCGTCGTCACCGACGATCCGGCCGTCGAGCGGAAAGCGATCGACAAGGGGAAGAACACCATCGCCCTGATCTCGACCCTGCCGGGGATGGGGCGATTGGTGCAGGCGGAGGGGTTCGACGTCGCAGCGATCCTGCGCGAGGTGCGCGCGATCATGGGTACCCGGGAGATGTTGGCGAACGGGCTCGGCTTTCCGGCGATGCGCCGCGAAGGGGATCTTCAGGCCGCGCGCGCCGTCATCCCCGACGCGTTGATCCGCCGCCTCGGCATCATCGGGCCGCTGCCGGAGGTACGGGAGCGCCTGCGTGCGCTCGCCGACATCGGCGTGACGCACGTCGGCGTGGAGCTGCCGCCCGATCCGACCTCAGCCGAGGCCTGGCGACGCCTCCTGACCGATCTCCGGGAGGGCTGACGCGGGCCGGGCCGGCCGCCGACGCGTTGCCAGCGCCTCCCGCGCCCAATGGCGTGCCGTCCCGCTCTTCATGGCGAGCAGAGGCCCGGCGGTCAGCATGGCGAGGCCGATCGCCAGCGGCGTGGCACCGAGCAGGCTGCCGTAGATGCGCTCGACCGGCTCCAGGCTCGCGCGGAAGGCGTAGCCGAGGGAGAGCGGGACGCTGGTCCAGATGACCGCGGCGATCGCCGAGCCGGCGACGAAGTCCCGCGCGCGAATACCGGCCAGGCCGCTCCCGATCGCGACGCCGAAGCGCACGAAGGGGATCAGGCGGAGGATGGCGATGGTCGCCACGTCGCGCCCGCCGAGCCGCGCCCGCCAGCGGTCGAAGGTCGCCTGCACCCGCGCCTGCCGATCGCTCGCCATCCGCTCCAGCAGCCGCACGCTGCCGCTCCGCGCGATGCCGTGCAGCACCAGCGTTCCCGCCAGTTCGGCCATCGCCAGGAGCGCGATCGCGGCTAGCAGCATCGGCGGCGAGACGATGAGGTACGCGCCGGTGAGGAGGAGAACGAGTTTCATCGGCACGCCGGTCGGGATCCCCATCGCCGAGGCGAAGAAGAGGAGGGTGACGATCGGCAGGCCATGCTCGAGGAGCCGGGCGGTCAGCTCAGGGTCGATGATCGTTCTCCATCGTGTGGAAGCGAGACATAACCGTCAGGATGCCTGGCTCTCCTCGGTGTTTGTTGTCCGCTCGTGCGGGGTGAGGCGCTGCCGGGAGCCGCCCCGTTGCGCGGCAGCGCGCGCTCGCCGCAGCAGGAGCGATCGCGCGCCAGCGACGCCCGGTAGTCGGCGGAAGGGGAGGAGCCAGGAGTAGGCGCACTGCAGGAGGTTGACGCTGCGCGGGATCCGGTGCGCGCGCGGCAGCGCGACCGCTTGCGTCTGGCGCGCGCGGATCGCCGCGATCAGGTCGTCGATCTCCTCGCCCGGGAAGAGGGTGGCATGCTCCCCGATCTGCCCCGGGGAGAGGTGCGCGTCGCTGCCGCCGAGGACGGCGAGCCCGTAGCGGCTCGCGGCCCGCTCGATCGCGGCCGTCCGCGCGCCACTCCCGACGTAGGGGAAGCGCGACTCGATGGCATCCGGGAGGAGCCGGGCGCGGACCATGGCGCGCAACTGCCGCCGCCAGAGGATGGGGAGCGGGTGGACCAGGACGACGATGCTCCCCTCGATGCCGCGCGCCCAGCGCACGAGGTCGAGGAGGGGCGTGCCGGGGCGCGGCAGGCGGTCGGGGATCGCCTCGGGAAAGAGGACACCCAGGTGGACGATGCGGCCCCGCGCGGTTAGTTCGACGCCTGGAATGACGTGGCGGGTCCCCTCTGGGTCGCGCAGCTTCCAGGCGCGCACGGTGTCGATATGGTCGTGGTCGGTGATGGCGAAGACGCGGATGGCGGCGTCGTGCGCGGCGTCGACCCACTCCTCGGCGCGGAGGAGGCCGTCACTCCCCTGCGTGTGCAGATGGAGATCGGCGTAGGCGTGGCCGGCGGGCGCGGCCTCCGTCTCCGGCTTCTCGTCGATCCAGATGGGGGTCAGCATCGCCCACTGGCTGAGATTCCGGCTGACCAGCCCCTCCAGCGCGCGCGCGAGGCGGTGCATCCCCTCGGTGACGCTCCCTTCCGGCGCCTGCGGCGTGTCGAGGGTGATCTTCATCTTCCGCCCTGGCTCGTAGGAGGCGATCGTCGGCACGATCAGCGCGTTCGTGGCGCGCGCGAGGCGGACGGGGCCGAGGGGCATCTTGATGGCGCTGTCGAAGAAGGGGACGACGGCCGAGGGGGTAGGCGTCGGCTCGTCGACGAGGAGGACGACGATCCCCTTCTGCTCGAGGACCGCGCGCAGCCGCTTGGCCATGATCTGCGGCTGCTCGTGGACGGAAATGACCGTCACCCCGGCGCGGGTGAAGTAGTCCATGAACCACTGCATCAGCGCGCCGGAGCGGAAGGGGCGGAACATGCGGGCGACGATCGCCAACTCGCCGCGGAACCCCTGATCCTCCAGCCACTGCCGGCCCATCAGGCCGAGCATCGTGTAGGGGCCGGCGTGCGGGGCGACGATGATGATCCCCCGCTCGCCGAGATGGGGTCGCACCGCCTCGATCCCCTCGAGCACGAGGTGGCGGCGGGTGTCGGGCAGGCGAAAGGCGCCGCGCAGCGTGCCGATGACGGCGCGCAGATGGGTGGCGATCTGCTGGGCGCCGATGTACCAGGCGACGACCGTGCGCGGCGGGGCGTCGGCGCGGGCGTGGCGGACATTGGCGAGGACGACGTGGCGGCGTTTGGAGAGCATCGTCGCCATGCCGCCGGCGATGGCCAGCGCGCTCCAGACCCGCCAGGGGATCATCCAGGCGAGGCGCGTCAACGCGGCGACGACCGCGAGGATGGGGCGGTCGAGATGGTGATGCGACGGTGAAGCTGGCTCCGGCTCGGTTGCGGCCATGCGATCTCCCCCAGGGCGCAGGCCCTCGTCACGTCCGGTCGCTACGACGCGCTCAATGTCGCTGAGTATAAGCAACGGGGGATCGGATGGGCCGGATTGTGGTGAGAGCGGGGCGTGCCGCGAAGCGTTGCCAGGATTTCAGCGTCTGGCTACCGAACGAACGCTCGCTGAAGGTGGTTGCCGAATTGCCGCGGCCAGGTTTCTCGAGGGGACGGCCACCTCGGCTCGCCTGGGGCTGAAAGCCCCAGGCTACGCACGCCGGAAGGCCCCTGATGGCGGTTGCTGAATTGATGCGGGCACCTGTTGCGGAGGGGACGCGGCGACCGGCCCGCCGGAGGCTGAAAGCCTCCGGCTACCAGACAGGGAAGGACCCTGAAGGGCCCTAGCTCGCGGCGGTTGGATTATTAATGCAAAACGTTCATAAGGGCGATGTACGCGGTAGAAGCATTCTTTTTCAGCAAATTCATGGGAATGTTTCCTTATTGATCCGAACACCGTGCTCAGAGCCCTTTAGGGTCCTTCCGTTGGGCGTAGCCGGAGGCTGAAAGCCTCCGGCAGGCCGAGGCGGACACCTCTTCCTGGACAGGCGCCCGCATCAATTCAGCAACCGCCATCAGAGTCCTTCTCCTCCTTGTAGCCGGTGGCTTTCAGCCCTGATCGTTACCCACATCTCGCATTCGCCGCGTCGCCCCGTGCAGTTCCACCCCCGACGGTGACGCACCCGGCGACGCAAAACCACGGCCCTGGGTCAGATTCGGACTGGTCGGCAAAAATATGGGTAAAGATCAGGGCTTTCAGCCGCCGGCGGGCCGGGTGCGGCCGTCCCTCCTTGACCGATGGCCGCATCAATTGCGCAACCGCCATCATGGGGTTTTCCACGGTAGCCAGAGGCTGAATGCCTCTGGCACGGCGGACGACGCTCCATCTGAGACAGCCGTGGTCGCCATCAGGACTCGGCTTCGACGCCCCTCCCGGCCCCGTGGAGCTCCGTCTGAAACCGGCTCAGGCGCAACAGATCGATCCCATGCTCCGTCTCGCCCCGGGCGACGAGGTCGGCCAGGATTTCGCCGATGACGGAGGCGAACTTGAAGCCGTGCCCGGAGCAGGGGGAGGCGACCACGATATTCGGCGTGCCGGGGAGATGGTCGAGGATGAAGTGCTCGTCCGGGGTGTTGGTGAAGATGCAGGTGCGCAGCGCCATCGTCGTGCCGTTCGCGGCTGGGAAGTAGCGGGCGGTCGCCTCGCGCAGCGGCGCCTCGTCGGTCAGATCCGCCTCCCGGTTGAATGCCTCCGGGTCGATCCGCTCCTGCCGATGGTGGTAGAGCCCGATCTTGAAGCCGGGCACCTCGTGCTCCGGGAAGCCGTAGTAGCGTCCCTCCGGCACGAGGAGGTTGAAGACCGGGAAGCGCGCCGGCGTGAAGAGCGCCGGCTGCAGCGGCGCGAACCAGGCGAGGGCCTGTCGCTCCGGCTGCATCAGCGGGGCGAGCCCCGGCAGCAGCTCCCCCATCCACGCCCCTGCCGCGAGGACCAGCCGCTCCGCCTCGTAGACGCCCCGCTCGGTTCTCACGCGGACACGATCCCTGCCCGCCTCCCACTCGAGGACCCGCTCGCGGGCGCGGATCTCGGCGCCGGCGGCCATCGCGCCGGTCACATGCGCGCTGATGCAGCGCTCGGGCAGGAGAAAGCCGCCGCGCGGCTGGAAGAGGGCCAGATGCCCCTCCGGCAAGCGGTAGCCGGGGTAGCGCGCCGTCAGTTCGGCCGAGGTGAGGACTTCATGGGGCAGGTCGAACTGCTGGCACGAGGCGAGGGAGCCGGCGAAGACGACCTCGTCCGGGCCGCTGGCGTCGATGCTGCCGGTCACCCCGAGCAGATGGCGGCCCGACTCCCGCTCCAGCACTTCCCAGAGGTCGAAGGCGCGCAGCAGCAGCGGCACATACGAGGGATCCTCGTAGTAGGCGAGGCGGATGATGCGGGTGATGCCGTGCGACGAGCCCATCGCATGCGGGATGTCGAAGCGCTCCAGCCCGAGGGTGCGCAACCCACGCCGCGCCAGGTGGTAGCAGGCCGCCGATCCCATCGCGCCGACCCCGACGACGATGGCGTCGTAGGCATGCCGGGGACGATCAGTGTTCGCTGTCGTTGATGCCAATGCATCCTCCCCTCGTTTCGTTGGCACGCCGTCACGCCTTTGCGCAAACGATATCGCACGCGCGGCGGGAACGGCACCGCAATGAGAGCCGTTCTCTCTACACGGTAGCCGGCCGTTCCCTTGGCGGATATCTTGACGGTGAGCATTGCCGCTTTACGAGGGCACCGTTCATGGCCGGGCCACGTCGAGGTGGCAAGGAGCGGGCATGAAAACGGAACGGATACTCCGGCGGTTCGCCATCGCGTGCGCGGTCGTGCTCCTCTTCGCCGCGGCCACGCCGCGAACGAGCTGGATCGCGCCCTCCGGGAGCGGGATGACCCACTCGGCCGGGTGGGACTGGATTGCCACGCTCTCGGGCGTGCTAGCTCTGGCCGGTCTCGGCGTCGGCGCCGCCGCGAGACCGCGAATCGCGCTCGCCGTCTTCGGCGCGTCGATTGCGGCAGGCGCGTTTGGCCTGGCGATGTTCGCCGCAGCGAGCCATTGGGCGGCGCTCATGACGGGCGCAATGACCTTGCCCGGCTGGATCCTCTATCCCGCGCCGCTCGTGCCGGCCTTCGCGGTGGTTGCGGCCGCTGGAATGGTCTGCACGCTCATCCTGCTGGGCGTATGGCTGCAACCGAGCCGATGCGCATGAATCTGTGAGATTGACATGGGCCTGATCGGCACGCGCGAGCGATCGACGGCTGGAAGCATCAGGGACCCGGGCGGGATGAGGGCGAGACTGCGCGAGCGCTACCTCGGCAAGCGAGTTCACCGGGGCCACCCATGCACCTTGCCCTCGATCGACGGCCAGACAAGGTAGATGACGATCCCGTACGTGCCGAGCGTTTTCAGCGCGTCCACAGCATCGACGGTCGCACTGCGGAATATGAGCCGGTCGATGGCGAGCAGGACGGGGGTCAACACCATGACCAGAACGGCGGTTCCCACAATTCGCGACGGAGTGGGACGCAACGAACGACGCGCCTCTGGTGTTTGCCAGCGTTGCCAAATCGGGCCGAATGCCGGCCAGGCGCGATAGACGACGATCGCGACCGAGCCACCCGTGAACAGCGCCGTGATCGGAGCGCCACGGCCCGAGAGTATCTCGGTTCCTATTGACATGTATGCCGTGAAGAGCGTCGCGAGGATAATCGATCCGATCGTCCGCTGCCGTTCGAGCATCGCCGTCCTTCTGAAGGCACTCGCGCTAGTGCATGATCAGGCGACTTCGTGGAGCATAGCCAAGTGATCGACGAGGGGACAAGCGAAGGCCGCAGAGACCCACTCCTCCCTCTCACGCGTCGTGATCAGGCGGGCCGGTTCGACACCACGGCGCTTGGCGTGACCCCACTTCGGCGCGATTGGGTTGCGCCACGGGCACGCGCTCGGCAGCAGGCAGGGGGCAATGTGTACGCCGCCCTCGCGGTGGACGCGTCGGTTGTGCGCCGCCACCCAGCAGCGCACCGAACGGCTGACGCGCCAGGCGGCGTTGTCCCACACCAGCGCCAGCGTTCCTCGGCGGCGACCGGGCGTCGGATGAGCAGGCCAGAATAGGCCAAGGCTTTGGGATCGGGATCAGCGGGCCGCCACGGCAGAGGGCAGACCTGGCGTGTACTTGCGTTCCAGGAAATGCAGGTCGCTATAACAGAGCCCCGAGGCGACGACGCGAACCAGCATCTCATTGAGACCCGGATCGTCGATGTCGACATTGACGATTTTGCGCTTGCTGAGCATCTTGAACTACATGGGTGCTCTCATCTGATGTTCCCTTCCTTTTCGGCAATGGTCATGGACGGCGTCTCGTTCGGGAAGATCGACGCCGACGCGGTCGCTGCGCAGTTCAGGTCTGGCACACGCCGTCGGAGGTAGGTCACGAACTCCGGCGCAAAATCGTCGCACACGAACGCGCCCGAGCGTAAGTAGGTCACATGGTTGCGGATAATCGCGTCGATCGTCCGCCGCCAGTCTGGCTGCTTGCCGACGAGTTGCCACAAGGTCTGCGCTGTCACCATTGCCTCCGCCGCGAACCAGCCGTACTGCAGATCGACCGGCTGGTCCGCCGCGCGGGTCGCCAGGTCGGGCCGCGCCACGGCGTGGTCGAGGTAGTGCTGCAGCACGCCGAAGGCGGTGCTCTGTAACTGGCTCCGCGCGCTACGGGTGAACTGGTAGACGCCGAAGATGAACGTCAATATGAAGGCGAGGGCCGAGATGACGCCGGCCCCGATGCCGATGAGTTGCAGCATCGCCGCGTCCATGGCGTGTCCTCCGGTCCGGGCGCGCCGGTTGATCGCCCTGAGCTAGCGGGCGGCGACCGTCTCGACCTCGCCGGTCAGAAAGCCGGGTTGCGCGTACGCCGGGTTCGGATATGTGTAGAATCCTCTGCCGGACTTCACCCCCAGCCACCCCTTGTCGAGGTAGTCCCGCTTCAGCCAGTCGGCGATGGCCTGGTCATCCGGGTTGCCGGTGGCGGCCTTGTTCTGGGCGTGCTGCCACACCAGGTCGAGTCCGACATAGTCGAGCGATGCGAACGGTCCGCTCGGCTTCTCCATGGAGAGCATCCAGGCACGATCGATATCCTCGAACGAGGCGATCCCGCGGTACAACAACTCGATCGCCGTGGTGTGGATGGCGCCGTAGAAGGTGTTCATCACGTACTCCGGGTGCTCCTTCTGCAGCACCATCGGAACCTGGCCGATTCGGCGGGCGAACGCGGTGCACACCTCGATGGTCTCCGGCGACGTGCCGGGGTGCGGCATGATGTCGGTGAGCTTGTTCTTCCAGACCAACTGATAGAAATGCATTGCGAGAAACCGATCGGGCCGCCCCGTCGCCTCGGCGAACTGGGACGGCACGAACGTCGATGTGTTCGTCGTGAAGATCGTGTGCGGCGGGCAGATCGCGTTGCACTGTGCGAAGACCTTGGCCTTGAGGTCGACAATTTCCGGGACAGATTCGCTGACGAGGTCCGCCTTCGCGCCTTCTTGCGGATCCAGCGTGTAGGTGATGTGGGCGAGGGCGGCATCCGCCTCGTCGCGCGTCAACTCGCCGGCGTCGACGCGCTGGTCGAAAAACTCGCGCGTGCGGCGGTCGCCAGCATCCAGCGCCTCCTGCATCACGTCATACACGATCACGTCGTATCCATGTGTGGCGCACTGCATGGCGATCTGCTGGCCCATGGTCCCGGCGCCGAGCAGAAGAACGGTACGAATGTCATCGACGTTCATGACGTGCCTCCCGATCCGGCCCGATTGCGCGGGCCGTGAAATCGCGGTTCTCACTCAAGCGCCCGGGCGGTCTCCTCGTGCAGCACCACGCGCGCCCGGCTGTAGGTGCACGTGCGGTAGCCCTTGTTCGGCAGAGCCGCCACGCCCGCGATGATGTGAGCCTGCAGCGGGTGCTGCTCTTGCGTGAGCACGGTCCACTCGACCGAGCCTTCGCCGGCCCACACCTCCGTGACGATGGCCTGCTGGGGATACAACGTGGCGTGGCTCAACGCGGCACCCGGTTTCCCAATATTGGGAATGTATCGCCAACCGAACGCGTTGATCGTCGCCGGTTGCGGGTTGCGGACCGCGTCGGCGTCGGACAGGAGTTGTTGGGACTTGCGGAATTCCATGCTCAGGAAGGTCCGGCCCTCGTAACTGACGTTGGTGAACAGCCGATCGCCGAGCGTGTGGTGATCGGTGATATTGGCAAAGAGCTTGGGAATGCCGGTGCGCTCGCGTCCCCCGAGGATGGGCTCGGTGCTGTTCTCCCAGACGACGAGGTTAAAGGGACCCTCAAGGCGCTCGTCGCCATGCGTATAGACGACCGGAACGATGACTTGAACGAGGTTGTAACCGCCGCCGGACATCCACTCCACGCCCCGCATCATGCCGTACTCGACCTTGACGACGGGCTCCACGACCTCGAACGGAGCCGGCACGAGTGCGGCCAGCATGTCGGGGTCCGTCTCATAGCCGATCGAGATCGATCGGGTGTCGTTGTAGACGATGGCTCCCGGAGGCTGGCCCTCGGCGCCGAAGCTCCCGAAGAACGGCGGCATGGTGTAGTTGCGGGTTTCCGAGAAGGTGAACATGACGCTGCTCCTTTCCACTCGCGCATCCGACATACACGCCAGACACGTTCCCCTCAGCCGGTAGTATCCCGCTCATCGCGTCTCAAAATCCTCAGTATTGCTTATCGTGATGCTCAACGTGGACGCCACGATCGCCGCGATCACGGCGGGGGCCACCGATCCGAACCGGAATCCGAACGTCAACGATCCCGCGCCAGGTGATCGAATCGGCGAAGGACAAGTCGCGCAAGAGCGGGCGCGGCCGGGAGGTCCAGGTCAGAAGACGCCGATACCGACGAGCCGAAGTCTCTTCTCGAACGTGCCGGGCATCCGGTTGGGATCGCCAAATCAGAGACAAGATCAGGGGGATTGTCCGTGCGAAGCGTTGCGGGAGACCACCGGGCGAAACACTGGGCCGTTCGACAATTGCTCGCTGGCTTTCGGCGGCGGCCAACGCGGCCGTCATGCCAACAACGATCACATTGTCCTCGACGGCGTCCTACGGCTCGTCGTTCGCGGGCGTGCAGGCGGCTGTCTCGCTGGAATGGATGACATGCCTGCCCGTGGAGAGGCTGCCCAGCCCCAAATAGGTGTTGACCTCCACCATGACGTTGACTTGGCCTGAGACCTCGCCGGCAGGAGTGGGCGTGGGATAGCCGGCGGCCCCCGCGGCATCGCGCAGGGTGGCGGCATTAGCTTCCCGCGCGGAGACAGGCGTCGCTGCTGCGGGAGAGGCCACCGGACCCACGCCTCCCCGCGCTGTGACGTTATCCATCAGCGCCGTCGCCTGATCGAACAGACTCGTTGCTCGCGTAATCTTGGTCCCAATCGACATCAGGCCAACGATGTCACCTTCATTCATGGCTGCGCTGACATCATCGTATGTTTCCGCGAGGAGGCCAAGGGCTTCGAGATGGAGGCCATGGCTTTCGGCGAAGGCGGGCGGGGGCTCGATGGCGAGGGCATCTTTGTAGGCCGAGCGCCAGAACATGAACTCGAACGCGGCCTTCGCCAGCCAATCCAGACCGAGGATCTGGGGGTCTTTGGAGAGCTCCGCGTAGCGACCGAGGCTGTCGTGGACCGCCGTGACGATGGGGTTCATTTCATCGAGGTAGGCCCGCTCCGCCACGTTGAACTCGGTTTGTCTCCCTCCAGAGACGGGAGTCCCCGCAGCGGGCGAGGCTAGTTGACCCCGGGCGACTGCCCCGAACGATCCGAGGCCAACCAGAACCGTCGCTGCCACGAGGGTGAGCCTGATGATATTGGCATGGATCATGGGACGCTCCTGTCTCTCCTACCGATGGCCCGAGTCGCTGCCCTCCACGCAGTGCCGCAGAGGGCAGCAGGTTGGCGAGCGGAGTGCAACGCGCGCCGCACGATCCATGCCGGATCGGCGGGGGTCACGGGCATCGTGACCACATGCCTCGCCAGAGGAGGGGGTGCACATTCCGGTCGGATCGGTGACGGATGGGTGGTCAGGGAAGCAGCCGCAGTTGGTGGTCGTCTGGACCGACGCGTCGTGGCCGTCGCGCCCGATAGGGACGGAGTCGCAGGACCAGTTGCCACGCGACCTCGGCGAGGCCCCAGAGGAACGGCTGCGGCGAGGCGTGGCGATTGGCGAACAGGCGCGCGTTCGTGCGGACGCATGAACAGCGGGGCTTGCATGCCGCGCATCTGGCCACATGAACCAATACCTCGTTGGAGTCAGCAGGCATGTCTCGGGGCGAGGATAGCATCGTGCGCATCGCGTTTGCGTCCGATCCTCAGGTGTGCCAGGCGCGCCGATCGATGTCTCACGCGCGGCGCGCCCGGAGTCCGACGTTACGCTCGAAGGGGAGGAGGACGAAGAGGATCCCTCCCACTCCCACTGCCTGATACATGCCGAAGCCGCCCAGCCAGGCAATTCCGGCGACATGCAGGGGGACGGCCGCCGTCCAGACCGCCAGGCCAAGTAGCATGGCGACGACGACTTTGCCGCACGACGGCCCCAACCGCAGGGCCACGACCGCCCCGAGTTGCGCGCAGGTGAGCGCGAAGACGACGGCGCCGATCGAGAACATGCTGAGGATGCTGAAGACAAACGAGCCGAGCGCCGCGCCCCACATCGCCAGCCACGAGTGGCGAATGAGCGCCGTAACGCTGAGCGCCTGCGCCGCCACGCTCAGTTAGAGGACGATCTCGATGGTGCGCGAGACGGCGTTCATCGCGCCGATCAGAAAGACGGCGATGGCCGCCAAGACCATGACCGGCGCATGATTGGCGACCGCGCGCAGGAGCAGCGCGAGCGAGGCCACCGTGCAGAACCAGAAGATGGTCTCGGCCATGGCGCTTCCCCTGATTCCGTCCGGTCAGACGCGGCGCGTGGATCGGTGACGCGTCGCCTCAGCCATCACTGCAGGCGGCTGTCGCCTCGTCGAGCGTGCTCCAGGGCGGCGAGTCGAACGTCCCGTGGTGGTGGAACGGCGTGTTGAGGTAGAGGTCGAGTTGCGGCGGCGCGGCGAACCCGCCCGGGAAGAAGGGCTCGCTGGCGTTGGCCGGCACCCGACCGCCGTGCACCACGCCGCAGGGGGCGAGCGAGACATCGAACGTGCCGGTCGGCACCCAGGCGCCGTCGACGTAGACGTCGCTGCCGCCGACCAGTTGATGACCGCTTCGTCTGAGACCGGATGGCTGTGCAGATGGGCGACCTGCCCGGCATCCATACGGCCGAAATGGAATCCGGTGCTGCGCACGCCGTAGCCCGGCCAGAGGACGAGGACCATCGGCACGTCGAGACCGCCGAAAGCCGCCCCCTTGTACGCGTTGAAGAGGGCGCCATCGCGGCGGATCTCGTCCACGCTCAGGTTCCAGGCGCGCAGCTCGGGATGGCTCTCGCTGAGGCGCATCTCGTTCTCGGGCGAGAGCTGGTCGCTGGTGGCGCGCGCCTTGGCCGCTTCGAGCGCGTCGTCGACCATGACGCCCTTCGTCTGATCGTAGAAGCCGGCGGGGGCGTAGAGCCCGAACTCGGGCGGCGCGATCTGCGTGACGAGGACGAAGTCGCGGTCGTTGCTCGCCGGGTTGCGCATCGCGCGCGGCGTGCGCTCCGGGTAGAAGACGATGTCGCCCGGCACGATGTCGACCCAGCGCCCCCGTAGGAAGACCTCGCCGCCGCCCTTGAGGCAGATCATCGCCTCCTCGGCCATGTCGTAGGTGTACCGCTCGCTTTCGACGCCCGGGGCCAGGGTGAGGACGTGGACACTCTGCGTCTGGAATCCGTTGCCTGGCCAGGCGATGAGCCGGGTCGGGACGCCGTGGATTTCGATCTCGATGCCGTCGTTGAGATTGGCGATCGCCCCGCCTTGGCGGATCTGCTGGCGAGTCCGGTTCCTCTCTCGATACGCGTCGATGTTCACGCCGCTCCCTCCGCGTGATAACCAACGGGCCGCACGTACTCTATCGCGTCTAGTAGCTCGTTGCTCGCCCAGGCGAAGAGGCGGAAGAGCGGGACAGACGCGGCGGTTCCGACTCGCGGAAACGGTCGGCGTGCCGCACAATCGACAGGCGCTGCGCGAATGGCGCGGTCTGGAGAGCATGGAGGAGACGCCAAGTGGCGAGCGCGAAGGCCCGGAAGATTCAGGAGTTGCGCGAGGCGCGCGGTATCTCGGCCGGTGAGTTGAGTCGTCGGCTGGACGTCGATGAAGAGACGATCCGGCGCTGGGAGGCGGGCGATGAGGACGTAGGCGAGGGCGTGCTGCCGCGACTCGCCGCAAGCCTCGGCGTCTCGCAGGATGCGCTGCGACGCCTGGAGGATGAGGAGCACCACGGGCCTGCCTGAGGCTACTCCGTGAGCCTCAGGCGGTGGTGAAGCGGCGAAGGAACGTGCGCAGGCGCTCGCTGCGCGGGGCGCCGATGACCTGGTCCGGCGGGCCGTGTTCGACGACCACCCCGCCATCCATGAAGACGACGCGGTCGGCCGCCTCGCGGGCGAACATCATCTCGTGGGTGACGACGATCATCGTCACCCCGTGGCTGGCGGCCAGGTCCTGCATCACCGCCAGCACCTCGCCGACCAGCTCCGGGTCGAGCGCGGAGGTGACCTCGTCGAAGAGCATCACCTTCGGCTCCATCGCCAGCGCGCGGGCGATGGCAACCCGCTGCTGCTGCCCGCCCGAGAGCTGGCCGGGATAGGCGTCGGCCTTCTCGGCGAGGCCGACTCGCGCCAGCAGCTCGCGCGCGCGCTGCTCCGCCTGCTCCTTCGGCACGCCGCGCACCTTGACCGGCCCGAAGGCGACGTTGCGCAGGGCGGTCATGTGCGGGAAGAGGTTGAACTGCTGGAAGACCATCGCCGTCTCGGCCCGGATGCGCGCGATCTCCTTCTCCCGCGCCGGGACCAGCCGCCCGTTGCGCTCCGCGTAGCCGACCAACTCGTTGTCGACGTAGATGCGGCCCTCGTCGTAAGTCTCCAGGAAGTTGATGCAGCGCAGGAGCGTCGTCTTGCCCGACCCGGACGGGCCGATGATGCAGACGACCTCCCCCGACTGCACATCGAGGTTGACGCCCTTCAGGACTTCCAGCGCGCCGAATCGCTTGTGAACGTTCTCGATGCGCACCATCGGGCCGGAGGATCCGGCGGCGACTTCCCGTGGCGATGTGGTGGTTCTGGCGGTGGCCATGCGGTGATCCTCTGCTGTTCCGAATCCGTCAGACGGGGACGCCGTAGCTGATGCGCCGCTCGAGCCAGACCCCGAAGCGGGAGATCGCGAGATTGACGACGATGTAGATCGCGGCCGCCGTGATGTAGAGCGGCATCGGGTCGCCCGTCCGCTCGGCGACCTTGACGGTGGCGAACATCAGGTCGCTGACGCTGACCAGCACGACCAGCGAGCTCCCCTTGACCATCTCGACGGCGGTGTTCACCCAAGGCGGCAGGATGATCGGCAGCGCCTGCGGCAGGATGATCGAGCCGATGCGCGGCCAGAAGGTGAGGCCGAGCGCCTTGGCGGCGTCGGTCTGCCCCTTCGGGACCGCGGCGACCGCGCCGCGGATGATCTCGGAGACGTGCGCACCGGCGAAGAGGCTGAAGGCGATGACCGCGGCGCCGAAGCCGGAGATGTCGACATTCAGCGCCGGCAGCCCGTAGAAGATGAGGAAGATGATGACGAGGAGGGGCGTGCCGCGGACGATGTCGACGTAGCCGCGCAGGATGGCGCGGACGATCGCGGGCCCATAGAGGAGGCCGAGGCCGCCGAAGACGCCGATCGTCGTGCCGATGACGATGATCAGTGCCGAGAGCTGGAGGGTGACCGCCAGCCCGCGCATGAGCAGCCCGAAGTTGTCGATGACCGTCTGCATGCCCGTTCCGTCAGACCGACCAGCGGATGCGCCGCTCGAGGAAGCGCAACCCCCCGGCGATCAGGTAGCAGGTGGCGATGTAGAGCGCGCCGGCCGTCGTCCAAGCCTCGATGACGCGGAAGGTGTTGGTGGAGAGCTCGCGGGCGGCGAAGGTCAGCTCCGGCACCGCGATGGCGGCCGCGAGCGAGGTGTCCTTGAAGAGGGAGATGAAGGTGTTGCTGAGCGAGGGGAGGACGGTGCGGAACATGATCGGGATCGTGATATAGCGGGCGACGCCCCAGCGGTCGAGCCCGAGCGAGTGCCCGGCGTCGAGGTAGCGCCGGCCGACGGCCAGGATCCCGGCGCGAAAGACCTCGGCGAGATAGCCGCCTGCGTAGATCGCCAGCGCGATGATCGCCGACTGGTCCCCATCAAGGATCAGCTTACGCGCGGTGGCCGGGGGGAAGGTCTTCAGGGCGAAGATCGGCAGGCCGAAGTAGAGGACGAAGAGGAGGAGCAGGAGGGGGATGTTGCGGATGAGCTCGACATAGATCGTGGCGGGAATGCTGAAGGCGCGCACGCTCGACGTGCGGGCGAAGGCGACCACGAGCCCGATGACGCTGCCGAGCCCAAGCCCGAAGAGGGCCAGCTTCAGGCCGAGCAGCAGGCCATCGGCGAACGACTGCCAGTTATTGAGAACGACGTTCCAGTTGAGGTCGTACAC
>JADYYO010000013.1 GCA_020853615.1 Thermomicrobiales bacterium | reverse complement strand
GTGCTGATCGTCGCCATCGGCGTCGCCCCGCGCTGGCTGCTGGACGTCATCCAGCGGGCGACAGAGGCGATCGGGCCGTGAGCGGCGATAGTCCCATGGAGATGGCGATGGGCCGCGACCTCGGGTTGCTGCTGCCCGAGATCGTCCTCGTCGTCACTGGCGTCCTCGCCCTGATCGCCGGGATGCTCCGGCGCCCTCGTTGGGCGCTGCCGGTCACCCTCGCTGGGTTGCTCCTGGCCGCCGCGCTCACGTTGCCCCTGGTTGGCGTCGCGACGACCGCCTTCATGGGCACCTTCCGGGTCGACGACCTCGCCGTCTGGGCGAAGCTCATTCTCCTGCCGGCGACCGCGCTCACGGCGATCCTCGCCACCGCCGAGGTCCGGGGGACCGACCGCGAGGCGACCGTCTACAGCTTGCTCGCGCTCGTCGCGGCGGGAGCGCTGGCGTTGGCCGGCGCGGGCGACCTGATGATCCTCATCTTCGGTGTGCTGCTGAGCAGCCTCGGCTCGTTTGCCCTGGTCGCGTACCCACGTGATGACCGCGCCACCGAGGCGGCGATGAAATACTTCGTCTTCGGCTCCGTCAGCGGGGCGGTCATGATCTTCGGCCTTACCTTCTGGTTCGGCGCGGCGGGGTCGACGCTGCTCGTGGATCTCGCCCGGCTCGATGGGCGACCACAGGCCGCGGCGGCCGGGCTGGTAGCGGTGGTGGTCGGCCTCGGCTACAAGGCCGCGATCGCGCCCTTCCACTTCTGGGCCCCCGACGCCTACGATGGCGCGCCCGTGTCGGTCGCCGCGTATCTCTCGGTGGTGACGAAGATCGGGGCAATCTTTGCCTTGGCGGCGGTCGTGCGGGACCTGCCTGTGGATGCCGCCAATTGGCGGCTGGTCGTCGCCGCGCTCGCCGCCATCTCGATGACCTACGGTAATCTGGCGGCGCTCCCCCAGACCAACGTGGTGCGGCTCCTGGCCTACTCATCGATCGCCCAGGCTGGCTACTTCCTGCTCGGCGTCGCCGCCCTTGGGAGGAGCCCGCTCGCCGTGCGCTCGCTGGTCGTCTTCGCCGCGGCCTACGCCGCGATGAACCTCGGCGCCTTCGCCGTCACGCTCGGCGTCGGGAGGGACTTGTCGGCGTTCGCCGGCCTCGGCTGGTCGCGCCCGTGGGCCGGCGCGGCGATGGTCGTCTTCCTGCTCTCACTGGTCGGGGTGCCGCCGCTGGCGGGGTTTGCCGGAAAACTGCTCCTCTTCGGCGCGGCAATCGACGCGGGCATGACCTGGCTCGCCGTCGTCGCCATCCTCAACAGCGTGCTCTCGCTGGCCGTCTATCTGCGCATCATTGTGCCGATGTACCGCGGCGCCGCGCACGCGCCCACCCTGATCCGCCCGGTCGTGGCCGTCTCTGGCGTGGCTCTGCTCATGACGCTCCTGATCGGCGTCGGGGTCGAGTTCGTAACCCGCGCCGTCATCCCCTGACGGCGCCACTCGCGTGGCGCGGCCTGCGCCGGGCGAGCGCGTCGACGTTCTGTGCAGTCGCGCCGGGGGCGAAACCGGGAGCGTTGCCAGGGACGCGCTGCCGCCCACCGCGGTCTTGAAGCCGCCGGTCGCCGATGCGCCAGCGCCCCTGGAGGGCGCTGGCCGTCGCGGCGCTCGGGGCCTCATGCTCCGCCCTGCTGGGTGCCGTCGATGCCCGGTGTCGGGCCGATCGCGGAGCTCGCTCCCCCCGCGCCAGTCGCTGGCCAGCACGGTGCACGCCCACTGCACGTCAAGGTGGAGACAAAGCAGCGGCGCCCGCCGGTTCGCCGGCGGGCGCCGCTGCGCGCGCTACTTGGCGACCGGGTATCCCGCCTCATCCAGCGCGGCTTCGATCTGCGCCAGCGAGACCCGGCCCGGATCGAAATCGATCTCGACGCGCTTGCTCGACGGATCGGCCTCGACGCTCGCCACTCCCGGCAACGCGCCGACCGCGTCTTTCACCGTCGCCACGCAGTGACCGCAAGAGATATCCGGCGCCGTGACCGTCGCGTGCTCCATCATCGATGCCATGAACCGCTCCTTTCTGCCAATCCGCGCCGTGCGACCTGCGCGGCACGCGGAATTCGCCTCCTACTCAGGCCGGATCCCACCCTCGGAACACCGCGCCGGATGACGCGTCATCCGGCGCTTGATGCTGCGCTGGCGCGCCGGCCCCGTCCATCGTCTCCGTGACGCCCATGCCCGCGCGCTCACTCAACCAGAGGGCGCCGGCGCCGATCGCGAGGGCCAGGATCGCGATCACCGCCAGATACCCCCAGTCCGCGATCCGGGCCCGCAGCGGCGGGTGCAGAATCTCCTGCGCACTGGCTGCCGGGCGGAAGCCGCGCAGCCGCAGCGCGTTCGTCACCACGCTGACGCTGCTCATCGCCATCGCCGCCGCCGCCAGCACCGGGTTGAGGAGGATGCCGAAGAACGGCCAGAGCAGACCCATCGCTACCGGGATCAGCACCACGTTGTAGCCGAAGGCCCAGAAGAGCCCCTGCTTGATCGTGCCGACGGTCTTGCGCGAGAGGGCGATGGCGGTCACGAT
>JADYYO010000012.1 GCA_020853615.1 Thermomicrobiales bacterium | reverse complement strand
TGCCGTTGCAGCAGAGCTGGCCCCGGGCGCAGCGGCGCGTCTCGGCGCAGGTCGGGCAGCAGGGCGTTCCCTTGGCGCAGCCGGTGTCGTTCCTGCTGCCGTTCGGCATCGTCGTGCGGCAGAAGATCGCGCCGCCGCCCTTTCGCCCTCTGGCGTCGCCATGCACGCGCCCGCATCGGTCGCTCTGGGACGCGCCGTGCCGCTTCGGCCGGTGGTGCGATCGCTCCTTGCGCCGGCGCTTGCCACGGCCCGCCTCGGCGGCCAGCCCGAGCACGAGCAGCGCGAAGAGCCCGCTCAGGAACGCGGAGAATGCCTGACGGCGCGAGGCAGTCGTGCCGAGTGTCCGGACATGGGAGCCGAACCGCCGGAGATCCATACTTCCCTCCGAGCATGTCGCATGACCAGAAGCCCGCTTGGCGCTTTCGCGCGGCACAGCTGCCATACGACAAGTGATGGTTGACGGCGAGATCACCGGCCGGTATCGCTCACGTCAGCTGTAGAATTACCGATTTCCGCTCTTCCCCAACAGCTGCCGGGAAGGACCGCGCGGGGAATGCGCATGCCGCCGACGGAGCTCGTGCTCGATGCGGGGGAGGTTCACGTCTGGTGGATCGACCTGCCGCAGGTCGACACCGGCGTCGATCTGCTCTCGGCCGACGAGTGGGGCAGGGCGGCGCGCTTGCATCGCGCTCGCGACCGGGAGCGCTGGGTTGCGGCCCGGGTAGCGCTGCGCCAGATCCTGGCGGGCTATCTGGGCCGGGCGCCGGCCGAGCTCCCGATCGGCCGCGACCCCTTCGGCAAGCCGGTGCTGGCCGGCGAGCCGTCGCTGCGCTTCAACCTCTCCCATGCCGGCGAGCGGGCGGCGCTGGCGGTTGCGCTGGCGCGCGACATTGGCATCGACCTGGAGGCGCGGGCCGCCGTGCGCGAAGACGACGCCGACCTCGGCCGCCTCATCGCCGTGACCTGCGCGCCGGCTGAGGCGCGGCGGCTCGCGCGTCTCCTGCTCCCTGAGCGCGTCGACGCCTTCCTCGCCCTCTGGACGCTGAAAGAGGCGTACCTCAAGGCGCTCGGCGCCGGGCTGGCGCGCGATCCGCGGTCGGTCGAGATCGCGATCGGCGCGGATGGCCGCATCACCCTCGGCGACACCTCGGCGTCGCGGCGGGAGACGTCATGCCGGCTTCGCCGGCTCGATGCCGGGCCGGGATGGGTCGCCGCGCTCGCCGTTACCGGCAGTGAGACAGCCGTGCGGGAGCGCGCCTGGCCCTGAGCGCCGCGCCGATCGGCGAACTCCGGTAGAATCGCCGCCGTCGCGCATGTCCATTCCTGGCATCCTAACGACCCTGCCAGCCTCGGGCTGCTCGCGCTGCCCGTGCTCGCCACGGTCGAGATCTTCTTCGCGCATCCGCCCCGGCCCGTTCCGGGCGCAAGCCTCGCAACCGCGCTCGAGCGAGGCTGCCACCGTGCCGGATTTCGCGGTTGGCAGCCTCGCTCGACGCTGGTACGTCCTCGCCTGGCGTCAGCCCGCAATGACGTCCGTGATGAAGTTGTTGATCTTTGGGGAGCTCAGCCGGACATAGCCATTCGGCATGCTGAGGCAGGTGGGGATGCCGCTGAAGCTGACGACGCCGACCTGGGTTTGCGCGTAGATCGGGATCCGCTTCTTCTTGCCCTTGCGCTTCTTCCTGGTACGGTAGCCGACGATCTCGTTCGCGAAGATTGGCCCACCGCTATCGCCGAAACAGGAGGCACGGCCCGGCGCCTCGGCGCAGATCATGACCTCCGGGTTGAAGAACCCGTCGTGAGCGGTGGCACAAGCTGCATCGCTCGAGATTGCGAGATTGGCCTGCATCAGCCGCGTTGACACATCGCCGGTCTCGGTCTCGCCCCACCCAGTGACGACCACTGGTTGGCCCGCACGGTCGTAGCGAGTATCGCCGGACCCAACGAGAGCAATGGGCGCCGCGAGATTACCCGGCACCGGGCGGTCCAGTTCGAGAACCGCGACATCGTTATCCAGGTTGGTGAAGACGCCGTCGACCGGATTGGGATCCCAATCCGGGTGAGGGGTCACGGACACCACACCGAAGGCGTTGTCGGAGCCGAACGCGGCCTCGTTGACCTGGCCGATGCCGATCCAGAAGGCGTTGGGAGGTGCGACCGGGGCGCCGGGAGTCTGCACGCAGTGGGCCGCCGTAAGAACAAATCGCGGGCCGACTACGGTGCCCCCGCACCGGTATGGGTTTCCGCCCACCGTCACTTCGACAAAGGCCATGAACGGGAACGTTCCCTGTGGTACCGGATCGCCGTTGACGACCTCTGGCGTCACACTGGGCCCGCGTCGTGTCGATCGGCCGCGCGCGGAGTCCCGATTGTGACTGGCCGCTCCGCCTCGCTTGCTCGCGGCCGTTTCGCTGGCGAGCAATGGCGCAACCAGGCTTCCCACGGGGAGGGTGGCGAGGGCACGCAGGACATGGCGTCGAGTGCCGGCTGTAGAGAGCGACCTGAGAACGTGCGCGAAACGGGCGGCGTCCATGATGATCCCTTTCGCTGTGGTCCACGATGCTCGGCACGGCGTAAGGACTTGGGCTTCAGCGTAGTGATTTGGACCATGAAAGGGAACCCTGGCAAATACCGGGTTTTGTACCGGGTTTTCGGCCATCCCCTGGTTTCTCTCGCCTCCCGTTGACTTCACTCCCGATGTCCGTATAGTGCGGGGAGAAGCGGCGCCGCGTGGCGCCGCGTAGGCGCGGCTCGACTGATGGGGAAGCGGTTCGGGCCGGGCGCTACCGTTTCGGGGAGGGCGGCATTATCATGGAACAGTTCATCATCGGCATACTTCTGGCCCTGATCGGCCTCGGCATCTGCTTCTTCGGGCTCCGCTACTGGTTCATCCTGCTACCGATCTTCGGCGCCGTCACCGGGTTCTATCTCGGGGCGCGGGTGATGCAGGAGGTGCTGGGAACCGGCTTCCTGGCGACTGGGATCTCCTGGGTCGTCGGCGTCCTGGTCGCCATCGCCTTCGCGCTCCTCTCCTGGTTCGTCTGGTATATCGGGGCCATCATCTCCGCTGCGTCCGTCGGCGCGATGCTCGCCTCCGGCCTCGTGCACGCGCTTTTCAACAACCCGTGGGGGATCGTCATCGTCATCATCTCGCTCATCGGGGCCATCATCTTCGCGGCGATCGCCCTGGCGCTCAACCTGCCGATCTACATCGTCATCGTTAACACGGCGCTCGGCGGCGCCGCCCTGGCCATCGCCGGCGTGATGACGTTGATGGGGATGATCTCGGTGGCCGAGCTGGCGAACGGGGCGACCGTGGCGGTCGTCGACGAGTCGCGCTTCCAGGGCGCGGGCTGGCTCTGGGTGATCGCCTGGATCGTCGTCTCGGCCCTCGGCCTCCTTTTCCAGCTGCAGAGCGTGGCCTCGGTGCGGCTGCCGGAGGAGCGCTGGGTGCCGGCGCGCGCATAGGGAGCGAGCGCCCTTTCGGCGCAACGC
>JADYYO010000011.1 GCA_020853615.1 Thermomicrobiales bacterium | reverse complement strand
GCGCATCGCGGCCCTCGTCTTCGGCCCGGGCGACTACGCCGCATCCGTCCGGATGCCGCTGGCGGCAATCGGCATGCCCGATGAGTGGGACATCGGCTATCCCGGCCATCGCTGGGACTACCCGCTGCAACGTATTCTCGTCGCGGCCCGGGCCGCCGGGGTAAGCGCCATCGACGGGCCGTACGCCGACTTCCGGGATGAGGAGGGGTTCCGCCGCTCCTGCCTCGTCGCGCGCGCCCTCGGCTACGACGGAAAGTGGTGCATCCACCCCGCCCAGATCCCGATCGCCAACGAGGTCTTTTCGGCCACCGACGCGGAGGTCGCCTGGGCGCGGGAGATCCTCGCGGCCAACGCCGAGGCGGAGCGGGAGGGGCGGGGAGCGTTCGCCCTGAACGGCCAGATGGTCGACGCGGCGACGCTGCGCATGGCCGAAGCGACCCTCGCCAGAGCCCGGAGCGCGGAAGCCTGAATTGCCGCCGCTGCTATGATCGTCGGCAGAAGCCGATGGCGATCGTCAGGGAGCGGAGGAGTCATGCGGAAGCGGGCGCTGCTGAGCGTCTACGACAAGCGCGGGATCGTGGAGCTGGGTCGGGGGTTGATCGCGCTCGGCTACGAGCTCGTTTCGACCGGCGGCACCCTCGCCGCCCTGGATCTGGCCGGCGTGCCGGCGACGGCGGTCAGCAACGTCACGGGGTTCCCCGAAATCCTCGATGGCCGGGTGAAGACCCTCCACCCGCGCATCCACGGCGGCCTCCTCGCCCGGCGCGGGGCCCCCGCGCATGTCGATGCGCTGCGCGAGCACGACATCGCGCCGATCGACGTCATTGCCGCGAATCTCTACCCCTTCGCGGCGACCATCGCCCGGCCCGATGTCACGCTCGGGGACGCGCTGGAGCAGATCGACATCGGCGGCCCGGCGATGATCCGCGCCGCGGCCAAGAATTTTCCTGATGTCGTCGTTCTGACCGATCCCGCCGATTACGACGCGGCCCTGGACGAACTGCGTGACGGCGGGCCTTCGCCGGAGCGGCGGCAGGCGCTGGCGGCCAGGGCGTTCGCCCACACCGCGGCCTACGACGCGGTCGTCGCCGAATATCTCCGCGACGGTTGCTCCTGGCCGCAGGAGATCACCTTCGCCGGGACGCTGGCGCGGGTCGTCCGCTACGGGGAGAACCCGCAGCAGCGGGGCGCCGCCTACCGGCGGCTCCGGGCCGGGCAGCCGGTGGCTGGCGTGCTCGATGCCGAGCAGCTCGCGGGCAAGGAGCTCTCGTTCAACAACCTCCTCGACGCCGATGCGGCCTGGAGCGCCGTGCAGGGCTTCACGCAACCGGCGGTGGCGATCGTCAAGCACACGATCCCCTGCGGGCTCGCGGAACGGGAGACGCTCGCCAACGCCTTCGCCGAGGCGTTGCGCGGCGACCCGGTCTCGGCCTTCGGCGGCATCGTCGCGCTCAACCGCCTGGTCGATGGAGAAACGGCGCGGCGGATGGCGGAAGTCTTCTTCGAGGTCGTCATCGCCTCCGGCTTTTCGGAGGAGGCGATCGAGCGCCTGGGCCGGAAGAAGGCGCTCCGCCTCCTGGCCATGCCCGCTGGCGCGGAATCTGTAACGAGCCCGGCGGATTGGGACGTGCGGCCGATTTCCGGCGGATTGCTGGTGCAGACGCCCGACGACGGGATCGACGATCCCGCGACCTGGACGGTCGCGACCGAGCGCCGGCCCGATGCGCGGGAGCTAGCTGACCTGGTCTTTGCCTGGCGGGCGGTCCGCCACGTCAAGTCGAACGCGATCGTGCTGGCGCGCGACGGCGCGCTGACCGGGGTCGGCAGCGGCCAGCCGAACCGGGTCGAGAGCGTCCGGATCGCGGTCGCCAAGGCCGGTGAGCGGGCGGCCGGCTCGGTCCTCGCCAGCGATGCCTTCTTCCCCTTCCCGGACGGGCTCGAGGCGGCGCTGGCGGCCGGGGTGACGGCGGTGGTGCAGCCCGGCGGCTCCGTCCGTGACGAGGCGGTGATCGCGGCCGCGAACCGCGCCGGGGCGGCGATGCTCTTCACGGGGACGCGGCACTTCCGGCATTGAGCATGGCCCGCCCCCGCTACAACGGCACGTGGAAATCGTGTCATCCTGAGCGCAGCGAAGGATCTCGGCTCCCGGGACCATGTCTCCACTGAGCCGAGATGCTTCGTTCCTCAGCATGACCCAAGGTGTGCCCGCCACTGTACGGGAAGGGAAACGCGCATGAGACTCCCGCGCATCTTCTACAAGAAGCGCCCGCGCCGCGCGTCACGTACGGGGCCGCGTGTCGTCATCGTCGGCGGCGGCTTCGGCGGACTGCAGGCGGCGAAGGCGCTGGGAGAGGCTCCCGTGCGCGTGACGCTGGTCGACCGGCGCAACCACCACCTCTTCCAGCCCCTCCTCTATCAGGTGGCGACGGCGGTCCTCTCGCCGGCCGATATCGCCCACCCCATCCGTTCGGTGCTGCGCGACCGGCGGAATGTCGAGGTCGTACTGGGGGAGGTCGAGGCGATCGATCCGGCGGCGAAGGAGGTCATCCTCGCTGAGGGACGCCTGCCGTACGATTACCTGATCCTCGCCGCCGGCGCGACCCACGCCTACTTCGGCCACGACGAGTGGGAGCCGCTGGCGCCGGGGCTGAAGACGCTCGAGGACGCCCTCGCCATCCGCCGCCGCATCCTCCTCGCCTTCGAGGAGGCGGAGCGTGAGCCCGACCCGGAGCGGCGCAAGGCGCTGATGACCTTTGTGGTCGTCGGCGCGGGACCGACCGGGGTCGAGATGGCCGGTGCCATCGCCGAGATTGCCCGCTACTCCCTCTCGCGCGACTTCCGCCACATCGACACGCGCGACGCGCGCGTGATCCTCGTCGAGGCGAGCGACCGCGCCCTGGCGGCCTTCCCGGCGGGGCTCTCCCGCTACGCCATCGCCGACCTGAAGCGCCTCGGCGTTGACGTCCGCCTCGGCAAGCCAGTCACCGCCATCGCGCCGGGACTCGTCACCATCGGCGACGAGCCGATCGCCGCCGAGACAGTGATCTGGGCGGCCGGGGTGCGCGCCTCGCCGCTGGGGCGCTCGCTCGGCGTCGCGCTCGACCGCGCCGGCCGCGTCCTCGTCAACCCCGACCTGACCGTGCCGGGGTATCCCGACATCTTCGTCGTCGGCGACATGGCAATGTTGAACGGACCGGACGGGAAGCCGCTGCCGGGGGTCGCGCAGGTCGCCATGCAGGAGGGGACGTGGGCGGCGGGCAATATCGAGCGGGCGATCGCCGGGAAGCCGCTTCTGCCGTTTCGCTACCGCGATCTCGGCAACATGGCGACGATCGGGCGGAACGCGGCCATCGCCGACATTCGCGGTCTGCGCCTGACCGGCTTCATCGCCTGGCTCGCCTGGGCGCTGGTCCACATCATGAACCTGATCGGCTTCCGCAACCGCATCCTCGTCGCGCTGCAGTGGCTCTGGGGCTACCTCACCTTCCAGCGCGGCGCGCGCCTGATCACCGGGTCGCCAGTCGAGTAGGGGTGAGCAGTCCGCGATGCTTCGTTCCTCGGCATGACACGAATCAGTCAGCGATGGCCTCTGACGCGCGGGGGTCCTCCGATTCGCTCAGCGCGCCGGGTCGTTCCCGCCGCACTTCGGCCGCTGGTCTGCTGTAGTAGTAGCGCTTCAGCCAGGAGCTGAGTCCGTCGAGCCCCGGGAAGAGGACCCGCTCGGTGATGTTCGCCTGGTCGAGCTTGTCGCGCACCTCCCACTTCAGCGCGGCCGGGATGACGATCCGGCGGTAGGCGTCGGGGCGGGCGTAGAGCCAGTCGTCCAGGCAGGCGGTCGGGTTCGACATCAGCGCGAAGAGGGCGAACTGGTTGACGATCCGGTCGTCCAGCGATGGCGGCTCCAGAAAGAGGGCGAATTCGCCCGGCAGCGCGTCGAGTTCTGGAAGCGTCCGCACCACGCGATTGAGCATCGATTCGGTGAAAACGTGCGCCCCCGCCTCCTCCAGCAGCCCCGCCAGCTTGGGCGGCAGGTCCCGCGTCGTCTTGTCGACGTCGACGCACCAGATCAGCCCGTCCCGATCCATCCGGTTCAGCCGGGCCGTCGCGAAGTGCAGCGCCACGTACGGCGAGTAGGTAAAGTCGAGGAGACGCGTCGGCAGGCCGTGGTGCTGCCCAACCGCCAGCCAGTACCAGACCGAATCGGTCGGCCGCACGTCGAGATAGGCGTACTTGCGGAAGTTGCGCAGCAGATGCTGCTCCTTTTCGGCCGGATCTCCGCCGAGCCGCATGAGGCCGGTCGTCATCGCGGTGTAGTCGGCGTTCTCGACGCCGCGGAAGATCGAGGGGGAGCGAAAGCGATCGACGCCGCGGTCGAGCGGCACGTCGAAAAGCCGGCGCTGCAGATCGAGCCAACTGGTGGCAACTTCATCCTCGGGTCTCACGGCGGCTCCCCGGCGCGTTCAACGCTCCGTCCAGGCAGGAGCAAGATGCTCGCCACCGGCCAGCGGTAGACGGAGCGCTACGCCGGCGAGCGCAACGTATTGGGGTCTGGTCAGTGAGCCCAGCCAGCGCCCGATCAGGGAGAGAGGCGGAAGGGCGGATAGCGATCGGTGACCAGGGTGACGGCGTACGCGACGACCCGGTTGTGCCAGCGCATAACCCCCTCCACGAAATCGAAGAGCCCGCGCGGGTAGTGGCCGGTGGCCAGAATGGCGACCCAGGCCGCGATCGCCGCCAGCGCCGCCGCGATGCTCAGGAAAAAGAGGACGATGTAGTGCGGGATGGCCAGGAGCCACTTGACCAGCGGCAGCCAGCGGTTCAGGTCGCGCTCCACGTCGGGATAGGGATAGTCGAGATGGACCGCCTGGTGATCGTCGGTCGACGGGTAGCGGTCGTCCATCAGCGCCAGGTAGACCCCGACCCGGTTGGTGAAGCGCAGCAGCTCGAGGTTCCAGTCGAACCACCAGCGCGGGTACTTCTGGCGGAAGAGGATCATGAGCAGTGGCCCGAGAAAGAGGACGCCGCCCCCGGCCGCGATCAGGACGACGCTGCTGTCGGCGCCGGCGACCGCCGCCCGGTTCTCCGTGGTCCAGCGTAGGCTGCCGCCAGAGATCGCCCCGAGGAGGATCAGGATCGGGATCGCCGTGAAGATGCGGAAGAGGGTCGTCAGCCGGTCGAGGGGCCGATCGGGATAGTCGACCGCGAACTGCACCGGATACGTCGGCTCCATCCTGCACCCTCCCTCGTGGCGGGCACGGCGGACTGAGCCCGGAGTGCGACCAGCCGCCGCCCCTCGCAAGAACACGCCGCATCCGGCGCCTGGTCGATCCGGATGCGGGCCGTGGGCAGAGTGTACCGCCAGAGGCGGGCTGCTCGGTTGTCAGTGATCGTCGGCGATCGCCTCGGTCCACTCGCGGACCTCGCCGCGCGTCATCGCCCCGCCGTTCGCCAGCAGGCGCGGATCGTGGTACCCCCACGCCTCGATGTCGGGGAGATACTGCTCGCGGGAGATGAACGAGCCGCGGAAGGCCGGCTCGGCCGTGGCCGGGGCATCGATCTCCGCCGCGGCGCGCCCCAGCAGCTCGCGCATGACCCAGCCCGGCACGGTCCGCGCCTCCGCCGGATAGACGTAGCCGAAGAGGATGAGGTGGCTGAGGAGCACCCGCCAGTGCTCGCCGAACCGCTCAAGCAGCCGCGCCCAGTCGAGCCCGGCGGCCATCGCGCGCAGGAGATGATTGATGTCGGCGCCGTCGTAGCGCTCGCGCTCCATCACGAACGCTTTCGACCAGAGCATCTCCTCCGGTGGGATCAGGCGCACGGGAAGGTCGAGCACCTCATCGGCGATGGCATGTGCGAACCACGCGTCGTCCACCGCCGCGAGGCCGTTGCCGGAGCTGAAGATGACGTCGATGAAATCCTCCCCGCAATAGGCCTTGCCGAGCCAGTGAGGAAAGGTCCGCTCCGTTCTGCAGCCAGCGAGGGCGAGGCTCTCCAGCGCCCGGCCGGCATCCTCCTCTCGCACGAAGACGTCGAAATCTTTCGTGTGCCGCTCGATCCCGGTGTAGCGGGCGAAGGCGTACGCCCCACCGACCAGAAAGGGGATGCCAGCGGCCTGCAGCGCCACGATCATCGACCGGTAGAACGCGGCCATTTCGGGCGGGAGAGCCCTGCCGGCCCGGCCCGGAATGGAATTATCGGCGCCGTTGGGGATCGCGCTCATGGGAGTCCGCCTAATGCGCGAGGTAACGCCAGCCGGCCAGTTCCGGCGGCGACGGTAGATCGACCGGCGCGCTCTTGCCGATGTCGTCGAAGCAGTAGATCGCGTAGGCGCGGCGCAGGACCGGCTGCGCCACATTGCGCACCGGCACGCCTCCGGCCGTCACGCCATGTTCGCTCCCGGCGTGGGCGTGGCCGTGCAGGGCGAGATCGGCCCCGGCCCGGTCGATCGCCTCCGCCAGCAAATAGCTGCCGAGGAACGGGTAGAGCTCGGCGCGCTCGCCCGCCAGGGTGTCGGGCGTGGGCGCGTAGTGCAGCAGCGCGATGCGCAGGTCGCACGCTTCCAGATCGCGCAGCGCCATCTCCAGCCGTGCCGAGCGCGCCTTCGTGTGCTGGACGAAGGCGCGCATCTCCGGCTCGCCGAAGTCGCTGGCGCTCGCGCCGACGAAGCCGCCGCCGAACCCCTTGACCCCGGCGATGCCGAGACGGCAACCCTCGATTTCGAGCGTGATGCTGTCCCCCTCCAGCACGTCGATGCCGGCGGCCACGAGGGTCGAGACGATCTCGGGCACCCGCTGCGCGTGGTAGTCGTGGTTGCCGAGGACGGTGACGATCGGCACGCCGACCCCGCGCAGCTCCTCCACCAGGACTTGCGCCTCGGCCGGATCGCCAATCCGCGTCAGATCGCCCGCCAGCAGCAGGATATCGGCCCGCTCCGGGAGGCTCGCCAGGTGCGGGCCGAGGGTGCCGGCGGCATCCGGGCCGAAATGGACGTCGGCCATCGCGGCGATCCGGATCACGGCAGGTGCTCCTCCCGCGGCGCCCCGTCGAAGGTGTCGACTGTCGTTTCGTTGCGAATCGTGCGGTCGGGCGCCAGGTCGCGCGCCACCTCGGCCACTGCCGCCCGCCGCTCCGCCGAGGTGACGCCGCCGCGCAGCACGACCTCGTCCTCGTCGACCTCGACGTCGACGCCGAGCTCGCCAATGCGCGGGTCCTGCGCCAGCGCCTCACGAACATGCTGCGCCAGATAGGGATCGAGGTCGTGCGGGTGGTCGGTCATCCTGCCTCCATCGTCGTGTGGCCAGGCGGCGCGTGCCCCGACGAATGCAGGCGGCGTGCCACGCTGCCCCTCGCGCTCGGCACACTTCTTGCCCGATGGCGTCCAGATGGCAGGCCTGATAGACCCGAGGGAGAAGTGTGGACACGAGCGAGATGCGGGAGTTGTTGCGCGGCTATCTGGACGAGATCGACTGGTCGGACGGCGCGACGAAGGACAACCTCTTGCTCCACCTGGCGGGGCGCGACGAGACCCTGCGCACGATGATCAATCAGTACGTCGTCGATGGCCTCTACCAGACGCCCGCCGACATCCTGAACGTCATCCCCGCGCAGGCCTGGCAGGATGCCCAGGGCGACCAGTGGCGGGGCGCGCCGAGCTCCTATGCGGACGATGCCCCCGATACCTTCCGCGAGAGTCCGGTCGGCCAGGCCGCCGGTGATGCTTCCCAGGCTGGTGAATCGTCTCCCACGATGTCCGGCTTTGGGCCAGCGGCCGAGGCGACGACGGAGATCGCCGCGGAAGCGGTCGAAGCCTCGAAATCGGCCGCGCTCGAGGCGTGGAGCGACATCGCCAACGGCTTCACGGGGGAGATGATGTCGCGGCGGATCGTCCCGGTCGCCCTCTCGGCGATGACCGAGGGGTTCGGCCAGGCATACAATCGGCAGCCGGTGAAGGCGGCCGCGCTGCTCGCGGCGGGGCTTGGCCTCAGCACCGCCAGCGGGCTCAATACCTGGCTCGCGCGGCGCGTCTTCGGCGCGAAGGGGGTGACGATCGGCAGCGACCGCATCCGCCCGGGCCTCCTCGCTCTCTGGGCGGCCTGCTACGCCTACAACCTCTGGGACGCCTGGGCCGGCGCTGAGACGACGGACGCCGAGCGCCCCGCCGGCTGAACCGCAATCCGGGAACGGGCTTCCGCGTTTGCCAGGACTGCTGGCATCAACCGCCCCTCACCCGACCCTTGAGAAACCCTCACCCCGGCCGGGCACAAAGGCATGCGCCGCCAGAACGGCAGCGAACATCCAGATTCCCTACGAACGCCCGCGCGCCAAAGCTCAGTCCGCGTCGGTCGCTCCCGTTTCGTGCCCGTTCGATCCAGCCGCCACCGCCTCCTCCAACACCGTGAGAAACTCCTCGATGCGGAAGGGCTTGGGCACGACGCGCACGTCGAGTTGTCGTAATGTGTCGGCCATATCGTCGTCATGGACGATGTCGTGCGCCGCCGTGCAGAGAATCACTGGGACGTGCGCCAGCCCGGGGTCGCGGCGGGCCCTGCTCAGGGCCGCCCAGCCCGCCTCTTGCCCATCCGCGAAGAGGAGGTCCTGGACGATCACATCGGGGCGGAGCGCAGCGATCCGCGCCAGATCGAGCGTCTCCATCGACGCGGTCACCCGATACCCCTCCTCCTCGAGCAGCTCCTGCAGCAGGTCGAGGATTTCGCGGGTGTCGTCCATGAGCAGCACGTGAGGTGATGCAGAATCGCTTCTTTCGGCGAGGTGAGGAGTTTGCATGGCTCCGTGATCGTAGGGCGGCAAAGGACGAACCCGCTATCCGGGGAGCTACGCGATTCCTCGCTGATTGGCCCGTAGGGAACGCTGCGCGGGGCTCACGCCAGGCTGCCGCTCGTCGCCGGCGGGATGAGGCCCCGGCCGACGGCGAAGCGGACCAGGTCGGTCTGGGTCGCCAGCCCGAGCTTGCGCAGCAGGTTCGCCCGGTGCGTCTCGGCGGTGCGCGGGCTGATCGCCAGGCGCTCGCCAATCTGCTGGTTGCTCAGCCCCTGCGCCGCCAGTTGCAGCACCTCGCGCTCCCGCGCTGTCAGCAGTTCATAGCGGTCGAGCGGGCGCGACGCTTCCTCGGCCCGCCGCGCGTAGGCGTCGATGGCGCGCTCGTTCAGCGGCTCGCTCAGAAAGCGGCGCCCGTGCATCGCCGCGTGGACCGCCGCCACCAGATCGGTTGTTGCCGACCCTTTCAGGACATAGCCGGAGACGCCGTACCGCAGCGCCTCCAGTACGTGCGGCTCATCGCTGTGCATGGAAAGGATGATGATCCGCGTCCGCGGGGACTTCTCCCGCGCGCGACGCGCGACCTCCAGGCCGTTTAGGTCGGGCATCTGCAGATCGAGGATCGCTACGTCGGGATGGAGGCGGGCGATGAGGTCGAGCGCCGTCAGGCCGTCCGACGCCTCACCGACAACGCGGCAGCCATCATCGACTTCCAGCAGCGTGCGCAATCCCTGGCGCACGATCGGGTGATCGTCGGCCAGGACCACGCTGATCATCGCTTGGTTCCCGGTGCGAAGTGCCGATCGCCGGCTGCTTCTTCGTCGCCGTCGTGGGGGAACTCGGCCGTGATGGTCGTCCCCCTGCCGGGCGCCGATTCGATCTCCAGCGTCCCGCCCAGCAGCGCGACCCGCTCCCGCATTCCCCCCAGGCCGCTGGTGGTCGGCGCATTCGCGGAATCGAATCCCGCTCCCTGATCCCGCACCACCACCGTCAGCATCCCGTCGTCGGCGAAGAGCTGAATCGCGGCGGCATCGGCGCGCGCGTGCCGCGCGATGTTCGTGAGCGCCTCCTGCACCACCCGATAGGCGCCGATCTCCACGTCCGGCGGCAAGCGCCGCTCGAGCCCCGCGTGACGCAGGTCGACGCTAATCCCGGTGCGTTTCTGGTACCGCTCGGCGTACCACTCCATGGCCGCCAGGAGCCCGTAGCGGTCGAGCACCGCCGGGCGCAGATCCATCGAGAGCTGCCGCACCTGCTCGGTGAGGTCCTGCACCGTGGCCTGCGCCTCGGCCAGCGCGGCCTTCTCGGTCTTTCCAGCGGCTGCCGCCAGCTGGAAGTTGAGCCCGGTCAGCACCTGCCCAATCTCGTCGTGCAGCTCGCGCGCGAGGAAGCGTCGCTCCTCCTCCTGCACCGTCAGCAGCCGGCGGGAGACGGCGCGCAGTTCGGAAGTGGCCGTCGTCACTCGTTGCTGAAGCGATGCTTCGCTCTCGCGCAGGGCGTTTTCGGCGCGGGCGCGCGCGGCTGCTGCCCAGGTAAGCTCGGCGACCTCCTCCACCAGTGCGATCTCTTTTGGTTGCCAACGGCGCGGCGTACGATTGTGGACGGCCAGGGTGGCTACCCACTCGCCGTCCTTGACGAGGGGCACAGCGACGTAAGCCCGGATGCCAGCACCCCCCAGGACCTCGCACTCGGCAGGCGAGATAGTCGGGTCGATCGCCACGTCGTCGGAGGCGGCGGTCTTGCCGGCGCGGTAGGAGGCAACCAACTGCTCGCCGAAGTCGATGAACCGGAAGCGGCCGATCATCGCGGGCAGGCCGTGGCCATACCCCTGGTGGATGTGGACATGGTCGCCGACCGTCTCGCCGTAGTGCGCCTGGTTGACACCGAGATGCTCGCCGAGCAGCCGCGCGGAGGCGGCCTGGATCTCGCCCGGGTCTCGGAGTGGACGCAGCGCATCACTCAGGTGCAGAAGGAATGCCTTTCGCTCCTCGCTCTGGCGCAGCGCCGCCTCGGCCGCCTTCCTCGCCGTCACGTCGCTCGCCGCGCCAATCCACTCGACGATCTTGCCAAGGTCGTCGATCATCGGCACCGCTCGCGAGATGACCCAGCCGATCGTTCCATCCACGCGCACCACTCGGTGCTCGAGCGCGAAGATGCTCCCCGCGCGCACTGCCTCCTCGATCGCCGCCGTCACCCGCGCACGGTCGTCCGGGGGGATGTACCGCTCCAGCCAGGAGTCGGTCGGTTCGGCACTGTCCGAGAGGAAGCCGCGCCCGTCGAGTTGGCGCATCTCGCTCCAATCGGGGCCCATCCGGTAGATGACGTCGGCGCTGGCGGTAGCGAGCGCGCGATACCGCTCCTCACTCTCGCGCAATGCCGTGTTGGCCTGGTAGCGCTCGACAAAGTCGGTCGCCATCCACGCCAGCAGGTCGATCAGCCGCAGCTCGTCGTCGGAGGGGCGGTGGGGGCGTGGGAACTGGTTGCTCAGCACGCCGACCAACTCGCCGGCGCGGCCGATCATCGGCGTCGACTGCGTGGCGCGGATGCCGTCGGCGAGAGCGACCTCGCGGTCCGTGGCCCCGCGCAGGCCGGGGAAGGTGGCGACGTCTTCGATGACGAGGCGCCACCGGTCGCGCCGGGCCGCGTCGCAGGCGGGCCTGGAGCCCTCATGCAGGAAGTGCTGGATGAACCGGTCCTGCTCGTCGTAGCCCCGGTAGGCGAACATCTCGAGCCGCTCGCCGTCGTCGCTGACGAGCTGGATGCAGCCGCGATTGGTGCCTAGAAACGCGTTTGCGGCGGCGACGATCTCGCCCAATGCGACGGCCAAGTCCGATTCGTTCGCCAGTCTGGCGTGCAGATCGTACAACCGGCGCATCCCCGCGAGGTTGACAGCGAGGTGGGCCTCGCTCTCCCGGAGATCCACTGTCCGCTCCGCGACCGGCCGCTCCAGCTCGTCGCTCCGCGTTGTCGCCGCGTCGAGGGCGGTCGACATCTGGTAGGCCGCCGAGGCGAAGCGGGCGAGGCTCTGCAGCAGCCGAGCATCTTCCGCGTCGAATCGCCCCTGCGGGGTATGCTTGATGGCCCAGAGCGCCCCGGCCGTCTCGCCGTTCGCCTGCCATGGCGCCAGCAGGCTCTCATAGATGCGCGGCTCCGCGCCGCGCAAGGCGGGGAAGATGCGCTCGGGCTCGTCAAAGAGGAGGACGGCGTTCCCAGCAATGAGCGTGCCGTGGGGGCTGGCATCGCACGGCACCGTGGCGTCGAGGTTGGCAGCGAAGGCTCCGGCGGCCGCCTGCCAGCGTAAACTGCCGTGCGCCCCGCCCGGCTCGAGGATGCTGACGCTCGCCGAATCGGCGTGGCAGACCTCCACCACCAGCTCGGCTAGCCGCTGCAGCACCCCGCGCGGATTATCTGCCATCTCCCCCGCCAGCGCGGAGAGGACGCGACTCTCGGCCTCGTAATCTGGCGGTCGGGAGGGCCGCGCCTCGATCTCCGCGGTGATGAGCGCATCGTCGCCGCGCGCCACCGCCGGCCAGGAGTCGGTTTCAGAACGGTTGCTGGGCGCCATGCCGGCCTCCGGGTGGCGGGTCTGCCGACTCGTCGCGGCCGCGCGGCGGACCTCGACGTCGGCATGGGTATGCGCCGCGCCCGGATGCGGCCATCGGCGCGCCGCCATGCGATGGCGACGAACGAGCATCCCGGCTCGGGGAACGTGAGCGTGGGAAGGCGAGCCCTTTCGCATCGCTCCGGAGTATACGGCGCGCGCGATGCATCCCGCCGGCGCCGCGCGAGCCTGTCGCGCCGCTTGGCTCAGTTGCCAGAACGATCGCGAAACCGGCGGTTGTAGAGCATGCGCGTCGTCTCGCAGCGCTGGAGGACCATGCGCGTGCGCGCTCGGGTCGCCTGCGCCTCGGCGATGACCGCGCGCAGGCGATGAAGATCATCCAACCATGCGCTCATGCGCGGGGTGGCGTCACGGAGCTCCGTCGGGGACGGCGCGGCACCCAGGTTGGCGGTATAGGGCATCTCGCTCGCGTGGAACGTGCCGAGGGCGCGGGAGCTCTCCTGCTCGGCCATCATTGCCTCCTCCGGATGCCCGCGGTGGCGCAGTCGGAGCGCATCGAGGACGAAAACGCGCGGGGAGAGTCTGTCCATGCTCATCCTTGGCGTCGATTTTCGACGAGGGGAGATGCGGCGGCCATCCGGAGAAATACGGAATTTCTGCTCTCGCACCCCGTAAGGAGCGGTCCGGGCCGCACGGGGCGTGCGGTGCATGGCGGTGTCGACCGCGCGAGGCGCGTGAATGGAAGTCAGCTCGCCCCGGACTCCGTCGCCTCCCGTGAATCAGCCGCGATGCGCAACAGCTCGACGGCCGGCGGCTCCAGCAGGATCGCGCTCAGGTCGCGCATCCAGGTGTGCGTGCTCGCCTCACCGCCGACCCCCTCGTCGCGGAAGGCGTCGAAGGCCTCCAGATCGGGCAGAACCAGCTCGTACTGCAACGCGGGGCCGCCGGGCGGGCGTGTGAGCGGCACGAGCAGGCGGGCGGCGAGGCCCTGATCGCGGGCGGCCGCCACCTCGTGCGCCAGCAGATCCAGCGCCTGCTCCCGATCGACCGGCTTGATGCTGTACGAGAAGCGCGCGAGATACACGGCTCACCTCCAAAGCGCCACCATCGAGGTTTGGGCATCGCTGCACGCAGGCTCCGTGCCGGGGGTGGGCTATCGGCTGTCGGCTGTCGGCTCTTGGTTTTTGGCTATTGGCCTCTGACTTCCAACTCACGCCTTGCGTCTCGATTCCTCGACCAGGTTCTTGCCGACTCGCCGGCTCCCCGACCTGGCAACTTCTCACTCACCTCGTCAGCAGCTCGGCGAAGATTCGCGCGCTCTCGACGATCTGGCTGACCGAGACGACCTCCTGGTCGGTGTGCGCCCACGTCACGTCGCCGGGAGAGAACATGACCGCCTCGATGCCAACGTGGTTGAGGTAGCCGGCGTCCATCGCTTGCGGCGAAGAGGTGAGCGGAAGTGGCGCGTGGCCCGCCGCGGCCGCGCTCGCCTGCAGCAGGCGCACGATCTCCGCGTCGGCCGGCGCTTCGGAGGGGTACATCGTCGGCCCCTGCTCGACCTCCACCCGGAATTCGGGGCCGAGGCTTGGGTCGTCGCGGATGAAGGCGGCCAGGTCGCCCAGCACCTCGTCCGGATCGTCGCCGGGCAGGAGGCGGCGGTCGAGGGTGAGGTTGACCCGTCCCTGTACGGTGTGCGTGGCGTCGGGGAAGCTGCGGACGTGGATCGGCGTCAGCGATGCCGGCCCCAGCAGCGGATGCTCGCGCGAGAGATCGATCGCGCTGACTCGGTTCAGCACGCGGCGCAGCCCCTCGATCGCGCTCACGCCCTGCCAGGGCGCGCTGCTATGCGCGACCCGGCCGTGGATGGCGACCTGGACGTCGATACGCCCCTTGTTCGCCAGGCAGATCTCCAGGTCGGTGCCGAGCCCGACGATGCCGATGCCGCCCGTCAGGCCGAGCGCGTCGATTCCCGTGCGGACCGAGTCGTGGCGACCCGTCTCGCCGGCGGTGCTGACGAGCAGGTTGACAGGGCGCTGCCGGGGGCGGCCGCTGGCGACCGCCGCGCGCACCCCTTCGATCATCGCCGTCAGTCCCGCCTTCTGCTCGCAGAGGCCGCGGCCCCAGATGACCGGCCCCGCGATGCCGTAGGCGGACCCGTCGCGGATCTCGCCGGAGAAGGCGTCCGGCATCGTGCCGGCCTGGGGCGTCATGGCGTAGGCGACCAGCAGCAGCGGCCGGCCCTCAGCGGGTCCCGGCAGACGCGCCAGCAGGTTCTCCATGCCGTCGAACGCGATCTCGAGCCCCGGAATCGCCTGCAACTCCGCGAGCACCGGGCCCCGGATGAGGTCGATCACCGCTGGATCGCGCTCGAAGAGATCCGTCTGCTGGCTCGGTTGGCGTGCCAGGCGCACCGCGAGATCGATGACGCGGTCGGCGTCGACATACGCTCCGGCGGTCGCTGCGTGGCCCACGGCTCCCCTCCTCGCTACTCGCGGCGTTCTCTACGTGGCCGCGCCCGATCCGATGCTTGCGCCGTTCAGGATCTGCTCGATCCATGCGAGATCCCGCAGCCCATCCTCCCCTGGCGTGCGCGGCTCCGCCTCGCCGCGGATGCAGGCGGCGAAGTGCTGCAGGAGGGCGACGTACGGGTTGACGCGGGGGAAGATCGGCCTCCGCTCCTCCGCGTCCGCTCGCGAGAAGACGCGCAGGTCGGCAAACGTGTACGGGAAGTGCGGTGACCAGGGCCGCCATGAGATGCGACCGCCCGTACCGTAGATCTCGACCCGCTCTCCCTGATCGAGCTGGGAGGCGTTCAGGTGCGTCACCAGCGCCTCCCCCGCCCGCCAGACGACCTGGTACGCTTCGGGATGGCCGCCCGCGAAGAGGAGCTGCTCCGGCTCCCCGAGCAGCATGCGCAAGAGGTTGATGTGGTGGATCGACTCCTCCAGCATCGTCTCGCGCAGCGACCGGGGCGCCTGGCTCGGCTCCTGGTAGCCGTCGGCGTCGGGCCACTGCAGCGGACTGGCGAAGACCGGCTGGTAGCAGAGCTGAAAGCGGGTCAGGGCCGCGACCGGCACGCCAATGATGCCCGCTTCGATCAGCCGCAGCGCCTTCAGCGAATCGGCTTCGTAGCGGCGCATGTACCCCATGAGGAGGGGGGCGCCCGCCTCGCGCGCCGCATCCACCGCTGGCCGCGCCTCGGCGACCGTGGCGGCGAGCGGCTTTTCGGCGAGGATCGGCTTGCCCGCCGCCGCCGCCTTGGCGATCAGGGCTGGGTGGCTCTCTCGCGGCGTGGCGATGACGACCGCGTCGATGGCGACACGGTCGAGCGCCTCCGCGAGCGTGGCGAAGACCGGCGCGTCGACGATCCGGGGTAGGGCCGCGACGATGTCGGCGCGTGGTTCGACCACCGCGACGAGGCGGAAGTCGGGACTGTTGCGCAGGTTCGGCAGGTGCTCGGCCTGGGCGATGTAACCGCAGCCGACAAGCGCGACCCGGATCTGGGCCATCCCTCACGCCTCCTTCCAGGTCAAGTCGCGGAAGTCGTCAGCCAACGGCCAATAGCCGATCATGACGCGAAGGTAATCCGAACGTCGCCGAGGTCGCCGAACCTGGCGTGCGCCTCGTCCCCCGCCTCGGCATGGGTCAGCTTCGCGCAGGTCCCCGTGTTGATCACCTCGCCGGCGCGGAGCCCCTCGCCGCGCGTGGAGAGCGCGTTCGCGAGCCAGGTCAGCGCCCGCAGCGGGTCGCCGAGCGCGTTCTCTCCCCGCCCCTCGGCGGCCAACTCCCCATTGAGCGAGAGCCGGACCGGGAGATTGACGCGATCGATCCCGCGCCAGTCGGTTACTTCGGCACCGCAGACGAGCGCGCCGTCCGTCCCGTTGTCGGCGAGGATGTTCGCTACGTCGAGCTCGAGCCAGTCGCGAAAGTGGGCGTTGACGACCTCGATCGCGGGCATCATCGCGGCGACCGCGTCGGTGACCTCCTCCATCGAGTACGGTTCGTCGCGCGGCGGTAGGTCGCGCGCCATGCGGAAGGCGACCTCGCATTCGAGCCCGCGCGTCAGGAAGTCATTGGCCGCGAAGCGCGCCGGGCTCCGGTGGAGGTTGGGCGCCAGGAGCCGGGCGTAGTAGGGGTGGTCGATGCCGAAGATCTGCTGCATGTACACGTTCGTCAGCCCGAGCAGCCACCCAGTCGGCTCGGTGGCGAGCAGCTCCAGGAGCCGCTCCTGGACCGCGTACCCATCGGCGACCGTACACGGCGTTGCCTCCTCCGGCAACGTCTCGATCTGATACTTCCCGATCCGCGCGTCGCGCAGAATATGCGCCGCCTCGTCGATCGCTTCCGGCCTCATCCGTTCGCTTCTCCATGGTGTTGCGCCAGCCGGACGACCGCCT
>JADYYO010000010.1 GCA_020853615.1 Thermomicrobiales bacterium | reverse complement strand
CCTCAGCATGACACGTGGTGTGCATGGCGCTCTAGCGCTCGCAGCCGACCCCATCATGGTCCCCGTCGAACCGGTGCGGGTCGGGCGGGACGACCTCGAACCGGCGAAACGCGATGTCGCCGCAGTCGAGGTCGGGCGGCGGTGACGGGATGCAGACGGTCGGGTAGGCGGGATCGCATCCCGAGGGAGCCGCCGGCGCGGCAGCCCCGGGCGCGAGCTCGCTCACGATGCCGCGCGCGGCGCTCCCGCTGGCCGGTGCCGCCGGGGCGAGTTCGTTGGTATCGCCACTGGCGTCGGTCTCGCAGCCGGACCAGAGCCCATAGCCATGCTCGCGCGCGAAGCGGACTGCCTCCCGGATCTGATCGACATAGTTGACGTCGGGCGGGAAGGTGGCCAGGGCGGCATAGCCGGAGCGGGCCATCACCTCGTTGACGAGATAGGCGCGACCATCACCGAAGTCGAGCCAGGCATAGCGCAGCAGCCGGTTGTAGCGGTCGCGGTTCGTGACGTCCGGCTCCAGGTAGAGGTCGCCGCCGAGCGAGAGCAGCCAGCTCAGGTAGTCAGTCGCCTCCTGCCCGTAGCACTCGGGTGGATTGTTGGGGTCGTGCGTCTCCGGAGTGTCGATCAGGATGAGGCGCACCGGCTCGTTCTGGCCGGCAACGTTGACCCGGATGGTGTCGCCGTCGGTGACGCTGACAAGGGAGGCGCCTTCGGCGGCCGCCGGGATCTCGTTGGTCCACCACGCCGGTGCCGCGCCGGGCGGCAGCGTTTCGCACGCGACGCCGTTGCCGTCGGGATCGAGCGCCGCATAGCGCGCGGGGTCGCGATCGAAGTCGCTCTGCGCCCAGATCTGGCTGTCGTACGCGGAGCAGTCGACCGCCTGCGCGGCAACGCGCGGGGTCAGTGCCGGGGCGATAAGGACGAGCAGGAGGGCGGCGTTGGCCAGCGTTCTGACCCACCGGAAGCCGCGCGCGCATGAGCGGAGACGCCAGGAGATAACCATCTGGAGGAGACCTTTCGACGACGAGGAGGGAAGGATTCGGTGGGGCAAACCGTTGGAACCTACTCCCCGCTCACCATAACGATTGTACTTCCGGATGGTCAACACGACCCTGATCCCGTGTCGACGGTGCGTCCTGGCGCGAGACTGCCGGCCGGGGCATCCCACCCTCGTGGGACCGCCGGAGTGGGCAACCTCAGCCAGGGTGCGGAAGCACGCCCGATTCTTCGTCAGTCGGGAAGAGTGTATGATATGATGCGATTGCACATCCTCGCCAACTTCTTCGAAATTTAAATTACATTCTCGCAATCTGCTCTTCACTTGCGTCTCGCTGCGGAAGGCTCGGGAGGTAAGGCGTATACGTGTTTATGCTCCAACCAGAGAGGATCGCGAGAACCAGGAACCGGGGAGGAGGGGCCGGAGATGGACGCGAGGCGTTTCGAGGAGTTGACCCGGCGGGTGGGTGAGGCCGCGACCCGGCGAGGCGCCGTGCGAGCGCTCGTCGCCGCGCTGGCCGCGCCAGTCGTGCTGGGCATGCGCGGGGTGGAGGAGGCCGAGGCCGGCGTTCCGATCGTCCACTGCAAACTGCCTGGGAAGCGGTGCAGCAAGAACCGGAAGTGCTGCTCGGGCAAGTGCCGGCGCGGCATCTGCTGGTGCAACAAGAAGGGGCGGCCCTGCTGGGAGCCGCTGGAAGGGAAGCTCTGCTGCAGCCAGCGCTGCAAGAACGGCAAGTGCGCCTGAGCTGAGCCTGGGGAGGCAGGAGGCGAACCATCATGTTGGAACGGCAAGAACTCTTTGACGTGCTCACGGTGCAGTTCTCTGACGTGAAGCACCGGCGGGGCGTGCTCGCCCTGCTGGGCAAGATGGCGCTCGCGATGGCCGTCTTCGGCGTCTTTCCCTGGCGGGTGAAGGCGCAGGACGTCGATTCGGAGAGCGCGCTCGTCAAGGGCTGCCGGCTGCCGGGGCAGAAGTGCCGCAACAAGAAGCGGTGCTGCTCGAACAAGTGCACGAATGCTGGCCGCTGCGGCTGCGTGAAGAAGGGGAAGGAGCCGCTGGTCAAGACGCCGATGGGGCCCGTGCCGATCAAGGCGCTCTGCTGCACCAACAAGCTCAACAAGCGCACTGGCGAGTGCAAGTAACACGCGCCGCCGGGAGCAGGCCAGGAGGAGGGGCGAGATGGACGAGCGGGCGTTCGAGGACCTGACAAGGGAGGTGGCGGGGGCCCAGTCGCGGCGCGACATGATTCGCGTGCTGGCGGGCGCGCTCTCCGCATCGGCAGCAGGTCTGGTGGCCGGCCAGCGCGTCGTCGCCGCCGAGGACGTCGGTGACGAGGCGTTCGGCTACTGCCGGCCGCAGCGGAAGCCGTGCAAGCGGAACAAGCAGTGCTGCTCCGGCCGCTGCAAGAAGAACGGCACCTGTGGCTGCATCAAGAAGGGAGGCTCGTGCCTGGCCGGGGTCGGCGTCATCGTCTGCTGCTCCGGCAAATGCAACAAGGGCAAGTGCAAGTAGTCATCATTCGAGGGCCGGGTCTGGGACCGGCGCGTCGGACCCGGCTCGTTCGCTCATGTACACAAGGGGATCACGATGAAGACGATGCTCCGCGCCTTGATCGGCGCTGCAATTGGTCTCGGCCTCTTTGCCGGCGGGATCGCCCCGATGGCGGCGCAGGAGGTGCCGACCGGCGCCGCCCGTATTGTGTCGAAAGTGGAGTACCGCATCGCCGTCTCCAAGGTCAGTCTCCTCATGGAAGTCGAGCGGATCAAGGGCGCCGCGGAGCGCATGGCGCCCTGAGCCCGGAGCATGCGAGAGAGGGCTGGCCGCTCCCCGCGGCTGGCGCGAGCGCGGCGGGTCCGGTACTCCGGGCCCGCCGCGGCGCGTGGAAATCGGCGAAGGACGCAGTGCCTCAGGGACTGGTGGAGAGGACGAATCGTGCACGCTGAATGGAGCGGTCTCCTTCCCTCGCGCATGTATGGCGGTCCCTGCTTGTGCAGTTCGCCAATCGTCCACCGCATCAACCGCCGCATCGAGGCGGGCCTCTCGCGCCGATCGGTGATGCGCGGCGCGGCCGGCGCCATGCTCGCCGCCTCGCTCGGCGCGGCCAGGGGCCCAGCGGCAGCCGACTCCCGCGCGATCCTCTTCACCAACGCGCCGATCTTCGATAGCCGTTCGGGCAGCCTGCGCCGCGACACCAGCGTCCTGGTCTCTGGCAGCAGGATCGAGGCGTTGCTGCCGGCCGGGCAGGAGGTCGCGGACGCCCGGGTCATCGATGGCGGCGGGCGCGTGCTCATGCCCGGCCTCATCGACGCGCACTGGCACGCGATGCTCGCGGGCATCTCGCAGATTACCGCCCTCACCGCGGAGGCGCCGTATGTGCATCTGGTCGCCGCGCGGGAAGCCGAGCGCACCCTGCTGCGCGGCTTCACCTCGGTCCGCGACATGGGCGGACCGACCTTCCCGCTCAAGCGCGCCATCGACCAGGGCATTGCCACCGGCCCCCGCATCTTCCCCTCCGGGGCGATGATCTCCCAGACCGCAGGGCATGGCGATTTCCGCCCGAAAAGCGAGCTGCCGCGAACCGCGCTCTCCGGGCTGACGGCCGCGGAAGTCTCTGGAGTGGCGATGATCGCCGATGGCCGGGCCGAGGTCTTGCGCCGGGTGCGCGAGCAGCTTCTGCTCGGCGCGAGCCAGATCAAGATCATGGTCGGCGGCGGCGTCAGCTCCCTCTACGACCCCATCACCACCACGCAATACACGCCGGACGAGATTCGCGCGGCGGTCGAGGCGGCGGAGGATTGGGAGACCTACGTTGCCGCCCACGTCTATGTGCCCAAGGGGATCATCCGGGCGATCGACAATGGCGTCATGAGCATCGAGCATGGCCAGCTCGCCGACGAAGCGGCGGTGCGCCGCATCGTCGACGCCGGCGCCTGGTGGAGCCTGCAGCCGTTCCTGTTCGACGAGGATTCCAACCCGAAGTCGACGGCGGAGCAGCGCGAGCAGCAGCAGATGGTCGCCGAGGGGACGGAGCACGCCTACATGCTTGGCAAGGAGTTCAATGCCAAGATGGCGTGGGGGACGGATATCCTGTTCAGCCCTGGCCGGACGTGGACCCAGAATCGGCAGTTGGCGAAGCTCAAGCGCTGGTTCACGCCCAGCGAGGTGCTGACGATGGCGACCAGCCGCAATGCCGAGCTCTGCGGGCTCTCCGGCCCCAGGAATCCCTACCCCGGCCCGCTCGGGGTCATCGAAGAGGGCGCGCTCGCCGACATGTTACTCGTCGACGGCAACCCGCTCGAGAAGATCGACCTGATCGCGGACCCGGAGCAGAATTTCAAAATCATCATGAAAGACGGCATTATCTACAAGGATGTCCTCTCGGATGGAGCGGGGCGCTGAAGGAGCCGCGGCGCCGGGAGGGTGTCGGCTGGGGCGAACACTCCTGACGCACCGGGCTGCTTCATTGGCGGGCAGACGTGGTGTCATGCTGAGCGGAGCGAAGGAGCCAGCCTCTGGGACTGACGTTGCTCCTGCGCCGGGGTGCTCCTTCGTCAACATGACACATTGGTTGGAGGCGCTGTTGTCGTCATGCCGCGCCATCTGCAGTGACGCGCCCCGGACAAAACACAGGTGATGTGATGGGGGATTCAGGTTCTGCCCATCTCTTCGTGGCCCGGCGCCACTGGTATCGGCTGGCCCTGATCGTCACAGTCGGCTTTACCCTGGCGGTGCTGGTGCTCCTGCCGCTCGCCGTGCAGAGCATGAGCGAGGTGTTGGGGCGTGGGCCCGATCCGCTCTACGACCTGGCGACCGGCGAGATTGTCCCTCGCGCAGCGGCACAAGCCGCCGAGACGGACGCAACCTACATCAATCTCGGCCTCGTCGAGCTCGATGCCGGCGCCGGCCAGGTGATGATCGCCATCTCCGGCAACCGGACCTGCAGCCAGGCGTGCCCCAGGCTGGCGCTGACCTTTATCGCGCTCGACAACGATGCCGACCAGCGGCGTGGCCTCCCCCCGCTGGCGACGCTGACGCTCTCGCCGGACGATCGCCTCTTCAGCCAGGCGGTGACGCTCCCGGTGCGGGGCCATCCCAGCCTCTATCCCTTCGACAAGTATGAAATCTGGCTCGGCACGGCGGGCACGGTGACTTGGGCCGACGGCACGACCACTGAAATTCGGCCGGAGACGCTGGGCAAGCGGACGGTGGTCACGCTCCAGAACCGCATCCCCGACATGATGATGCCTCCCCCGAGCCCCATCGACCCGAATTCGGTTCATGTCCCGACCGACCCCTTCGGCTTCGTCAGCGTCGAGGAGATCATCCTCCAGCGTCCCGTCTATCTGCAGGTGCTCGCGGTCGCTCTGGTGATTCTCATCGCCATCTCGGCCGCCCTGGCCCTGCTCACCCGCGACATCAGCGACCTGGCGCTCGGGTTCGGCAGCATCATCCTCGGCGTCTGGGGGGTTCGCTCGGTCCTCATGCCGCAGGCGGTCTCGACCGTGACCGCCATCGACCTTGCCCTCTCCTGGCTGATCCTGCTCCTCCTCCTCGGCCTGGCCGTGCGGGCCGCGCTCCACTTTCATCGCCAGAGCGGATTCCGGCACTCGCGCCCTCGTCGTCGGCGCTGACCGGGCGCCCGGGGGCCGGTATCATCCTCGCGTTGGAGCGGCGTGAGAAGCGAGGGGATGAGCGTGGATTACAGGGCCAGCGGGAACGACGAGATGACCGAGGCGGACGCGCTGGCGCGCGACGCCGCCGACCCGCTGGGGCGTTTTCGCGAGCGGTTCTACCTCCTGCCGGGCCGGATCTACCTCGACGGCAATTCGCTGGGGCTCCTCTCGCGCGACGCCGAGGCCGAAACGCTGGCAGCGCTCGCGCAGTGGAAGACGCTCGCCATCGATGGCTGGTTGAGCGCCGACCCGCCCTGGTTCACGCTCGGCGAGGAGCTGGGGGCGCTCGTGGCGCCGCTCGTCGGCGCCGAACCAGAGGCCGTCGTCGTCACTGGCACGACCACGGTCAACCAGCACGCGCTGACGGCGACCTTTTACCAGCCCGAGGGCGTGCGGCGCGCGATCGTCGCCACCGCGCTCGATTTCCCGTCCGACATCTACGCCCTGCAGAGCCTCATTCGCCTCCACGGCGGCGACCCGGAGAGGGATCTGCGGCTCGTCCCCTCGGCGGACGGGCGCGTGGTCGACGAGGAGGCCATTGTCGCCGCACTCGACGACGACGTCGCCCTGGCGCTCCTGCCGGCCGTCCTCTACCGCTCGGGGCAGCTCCTCGATATCCCCCGCCTCGCCTCCGCGGCGCGGGAGCGGGGCATCCCGCTCGGGCTCGACTGCGCCCACTCACTCGGCGCGGTGCCGCATCGCTTCGACGAATGGGGCGTCGATTGGGCCTACTGGTGCTCGTACAAGTTCCTGAATGCTGGGCCGGGGGCTACTGGCGGCCTCTACGTCAACCGGCGGCACTGGGGGACGGCGCCGGGGTTGACCGGCTGGTGGGGCTACGAGAAGTCGCGCCAGTTCGACATGGTCCACGCCTGGGAGGGCGCGCCGGGCGCCGGCGCGTGGCAGATCTCGACCCCGCCGCTCCTCGCCACGGCGCCGCTGCGCGGCGCGCTCCGCCTCTTCGCCGAGGCCGGCATCGAGGCGCTGCGCGCCAAATCACTGGCCCAGACCGCCTACCTGGCCAACCTCCTCGAGACCGAGGGGCTGACCGACCGGCCCTACGACTTCGCCATCGGCTCGCCCCGTGCGCCGGAGCGCCGCGGCGGGCACCTGGCGATCGAGCACGACGATGCCGCGCGCATCGCGCGGGCGCTCAAGGCGCGCGGCATCGTCCCCGACTTCCGCGCGCCGAACGTCATCCGCCTCGCCCCGGCCCCGCTCTACACCACCTTCCACGAACTGTGGCAGACGGCGCGGGCGTTGCGGGAGATCATCGACCGCGGGGAGCACCAGCGCCTCACCGAGGGGCGAAGTCTGGTGGCGTAGGGCGGCCTGGCCATGCCATGTCATGCTGACGAAGGAAGCATCCAGGCTCAAGGGAGACGTAATTCGCATTCGGCATTCGGATACTCACCACCACATTGCCACGGCCGGCCGTGGCAATGTGGTGGTGAGTATCCGGAATTCACATGATTCTTCGCGGAGCAGAAAAACAAAACCGGCCCCGGAGCAAGAAGCTCCGGAGCCGGTTCGATGCCCGACTACGACTGCGAGGAGGCCTTCTCGGCCGCGGCCTTCGCCGCGGCGCGCTTGGCGCGCAGCGCGGCGTGCGCGTGGGCGCTGCCGCGGCGGCGGCTCTCGGCGCTGTCGGCCGGAATCGCCGTGCCGGTGCGCTTCGAGGCGCGGCGGCCGATAGTCGTGCTCACCACCTCGGCGAAGCAGTTGACGCGCTGCTCCTCGTTGTCCGGGAAGCGCTCGGCGCAGATTTCGATGCCGTCGATGAACGCGCGATGATTATCCTGACCAAATTGCGACCCGCTGGCGGCAGTAGTGTCGGAGGGATAGACATCCAGCTCCTGGCTCTTGGTCAACCCAGACTCCTTTGCTCTCAATGACTCCGATGACCCATCCGTCAATTATACTCTTGAGTTTACACATCGTCAAAGTTTACGCAAATCTTGCGGATCGTTTGCACGGCCCCGCTCTCGGGGCATGCGATCAATGCATGCCGTCGTCGCTTCTCACCTCCCTTTCGACGGTATCTCGCCGCGCATCGCCAGCGAATGCGTTAGCGGTGGCTCGTCACGCCGATGCGCGGGCACATGTCGAGCAGCGGACAGGTCGAGCAGCGGGGCGCCGTGCCGGTGCAGATATGCTTGCCGAATGGCACGAGTAGCGCGTTGATGGCGACCCAATAGCGCTCTGGCAGCTTCGCCTCGAGGGCGGCCATCGTCTGCTCCGGGGTTGCCGTTCGCACGTAGCCCCAGCGGTTTGTCACACGGTGGACGTGGATGTCGACGCTGATGCGCGGCTGGCCGCAGGCGATCCCGAGTGCGAGGTTGGCGCACTTCGGGCCGACCCCGGCGAACGAGCGCATCACCGCGTCGTCGCAGGGGAGATCGCCGCCGAATGCGTCCACCGCGCGCCGCGCGATCGCCAGGATCTGGTGCGCCTTGCGCTCGTGAAACGTCGAGGGCGTGATGAGCGCGTCGATCTCCTCGGGTGAGAGCGTGGCGATGGCGCGCGCGTCCGGCGCGGCGGCGAAGAGGCGCTCGCTAAGCGGCAGACTCTCCTCGTCGCGGGTCCGGATCGAGATGATGCAGGCGACGAGTTGCTGAAAGGGCGAGCGGTAGCCGCGATCGGCCAGCGCGAACATCGCCGCCTTCGGATAGGGGCGCACCGCCTCCGCCACGCGCGCCATCGCGACATCGATGTCGAAGGGCCGGGACGGCGGCGGCAGGTCCACGGGCGACTTCTTGCTCAATCGATCATGGCTGGGAAACGGCCGCCACGCCGGCGAACGCCGGGATGACCCCCGTCCCGAGCAGCTCGATCGTCTCCTCGTCCCCCTCCAGGATGTTGACGACGAAGTACTGGAAGCCGAGGCCGGCCAGATCGCGGTAATAGGCGATCGCCTCGTCCGGCGTGCCATCGAAGAGGGCGTCAGCGGCCCAGACGAGGGTGTCGCGCGGCATCGTCTTCAGCTTCGCCTCGAGCGCCGCGCGCGTCGGCGCCAGGACGAGTGGCATCGTGAAGTGGGTGCGCAGGACGCTGTCGTAGGGGCGGCCGTACGTCTCGCACCAGCCGCGCAGGACATCGAACTTGCGCGTGATGTCGTGGGTTGTCACCGCCTGGCCGATGGACGGGTGCGCGCCCATGTTGGACGCATCGGCGAAGCGCGCCACCTGGCGCAGGGTCGTCTTCTCCCCGCCGCCGGCGAGGAGAAAGGGGACATACGGCTCCTGCACCGGCGGCAGGAAGGGCCCCCAGGGGCCGGGCGTCGCCCCGGCGAAGCTCTCGCCCTGGTAGGCGAAGCGCTCGCCCGACCAGAGCCCGCGCAGGATGGCGAAGACCTCCTCCAGCCCCCGCTGGCGGACGGGCGTTGGCGGGAAGGGGATGCCCATCACGCGGAACTCCTCCTCCAGCCGGCCGATCCCCAGCCCGAGGACGAGACGCCCGTTCGAGGCCCGGTCGACGTCGGCGGCCTGCCGCGCCAGGAGGTAGGCGGGGCGGTAGTAGATGCAGTCGACCATGGTGCCGAGGCGGATCGTCTCGGTGCTCACGGCCAGCGCGGAGAGCGCCGTCCAGCAGTCGGCGTTGGCCGCCGGGTGGTCGTAGCTCCAGTAGGAGTCGACCCCCATCGCCTCCATCCGCTGCACGAGATGGATGAACCGCTGCCAGTCGGGCGGCTGGGGAAAGATGCTGACGCCGAACCCGACGCGGTCGCGCCACGCGGCGACCCACGGGTGCGTGCCCGCCGGCGCCGGCGGCAGAACGGCCTCGATCGGTTCAGTCATGGCTCCTCCGTGGGGTGATGGGGGTTTGGTGATCGGGTGATAGGGCCGTAGGGGCGACACCTGTGTCGCCCGCCTCCCCGGCCGGGCGGGTCATGCCTGGCAACATCGTTGCCGACATGGACCTTCGTGGTGGATCGGCCCGGGCGACGCCGGCGCCGCCCCTACGCCCCAGTGCAAACCCCATTACCTATCCCCCAACCCCCATCACCCTCGTTCCCGGCAGTCTAGCTGATTGTCCTTCGCGCGCCGCGCCGCCTTGCCTGCTCGTCATCACCGACGTGCTAGAATGCGTATTCGGACGGGGCGTGGCGCAGTCCGGTAGCGCACCGGTATGGGGTACCGGTGGTCGGAGGTTCGAATCCTCTCGCCCCGACCAATTCCCCTCGGGTGGCCCGGGAGACCCGCGGCCGTTGTGTCTTGTGCGTCGAGTATTGCCGCGGCCCATCCGTGTGCCGCGGTTCGTTGTGCGATGGCCACGCGGAGCTCGCGTCGGCCGTTGATTTTGAGGATCCCAGAATGAGCGTGTCACCTGGCGCTGCCCATGCATGGCGCGTGCTGATTGCCGATGACGAGTCGCTGATCCGGCTCGACCTGCGTGAAATGCTGAGCGAAATGGGCTACGACGTGATCGGCGAGGCCGGCGACGGCCGCGCCGCGCTCGAGCTCTCGCGCAAGCTGCAGCCCGATATCGTCATCATGGATATCAAGATGCCGGAGTTGGACGGCATCAGTGTCGCTGAAGAGCTGACCCGCGAGAAGATCGCCCCGGTCGTCCTGCTCACCGCCTATTCCGACCAGCCGCTGGTCGAGCGGGCGCGCGAGGCGGGGGTCGTCGGCTACGTCGTCAAGCCGTTCCGTCCGGCGGAGCTCCTCCCGGTCATCGAACTCTCCGTCGCCCGGTTCGACGAGTTCCGGGCGCTTGAGCGGGAGGTCGGCGACCTGCGCGAGGCGCTGGAGACGCGCAAGGTCGTCGAGCGCGCCAAGGGCATCCTGATGGAGACGCTCGGCCTGCGCGAGGCGGATGCCTTCCATCGCATCCGCAAGACGAGCATGGATACCCGCAAGTCGATGCGGGAGGTGGCCGAGGCGGTGCTCCTGGCACACGAGATGGAGCAGAGCGCAGCGGGCAGCGCGGGGAAGTAATCGTCAGCACGGGTGCGGTTGCGCCCACGCGCCATCGCCCCGGGAACACCGGAGCGATGGTATCTAACGCCGTTCGGGTTTCGGCACCGGCGACGCCTCGGGCGTCGCGCCGCGGATCGGCTCCAGGTTCACCACCACCAGCTCCGGCTCGGTCCGCAGCCACTGCACCTCTGGCGGCACCGTGACGCTCGGCCGGAGCTGATGCCGCCCCGCGCCGAGCCCCGCCACCGAGACCGACGCCGCGATGTCGCCGCCGCTCAGTTGCGCCATCGAATCTTCCGAGGCGAAGACGACGACGCCGATCGTCTCCGGCTCGACCGTCGCGACGAACCCGCTTGGGACGTTGACGACCGTCACCGGGAGATCCTTGAGCAACTGCGTGACGCCGCGCTGGCGGATCTGAACGACCGCGACGACCGACCCGTCGATCGGGTTGACGACGCGCACGCCGGGCGGCAGCCCCTGCAGCGTGGTGCGCACGTTGACCGTGTCCGACGCGCCGTCGATGTCGACCGGTACGGTGACGACCGAGAGGATGTCGTTCAACACATTGTCCGGCCCGTCGAGCACGACGGTCGAGGGGTTGGCGACGCTCCCCACGACTTCGTACCCCTGCGCCGGGTTCCCTATCGTCTGCACCAGCACAGGCACCGAGCGGCCGCGCTGGTCGACCTCGACTGCCGTACTGACGCGCGAGGGGAGGATCGCCACCTCCGGGATCGGCTGGCCGGCGCCGTCGAGCGCCACCGGGACGAAGTCGGCGGTGAAATCGTCGACGTGATCGTCGATGTCGATCGGCAGGACCACCCGCGCCACGTTGTCGACCAGGCGCTTCGGACCGCTGACCGTCACTTCGGAGACATTCGGCACGACTTCGCCGAGTCGCCGCGTTGGGTCGTCGATCCGCCCCGGTTGGACATCGAGGTGCATGGTGCGCGTCGCCGTCTCGTCGACAACGAGCGCGACACGCGGCGGCGTGATCGAGACGACCCGCGCCGCCGCCGGCAGGTCGACGACGACCTGCGTCTGGTAGTTGCCGGGCCCCGACACCTGGCTCACGTCGAGCGCCGGGCGGAGCCCCGCGCGGGAGATGCGGTCCATCACCGAGCGCGGACCGAGGATCGTGATGGTCACGGTCGGCAGTTCGCCGGTGATCTGCAGCGGCTCGGGCAACGTCGGCTGCTGCAGAGTGAGATCCGCGTAGACCCGGGTTTCGGGCGGATCGCTCCTGGTGGTCACCCACGCCCAGAGCAGAAATGCCAGTGCCAGCGAGGCCGCCGCCCGAAACACGACTTCGCTACGTGGTCCGGTGAACCGGCCAAATGGAGAGAAGTTGCTCATGCGCCTCTACGTCGTGCGTGAAGGTTCCGCGTCTGCCCCGTGGGAGCTCTTCGCGGATCCGTTCGCTGATGCGGTCCCCTTGGGCACGAGGTGCAGCAGTTCGCCGATTTCGTGCAGGATGCCGCCCTGCTCGTGCTCCGGCAGACCGAGCCGCAGCAGCTCGCGCAGTTGCGCCTCCAGGCGCTCCGCGTCGAGATTGCGAATGAGCCGGCCGTCGACCGCGATCGAGATCTGCCCCGTCTCCTCGGAGACGACGACGGCGATCGCGTCCGACTGCTCGGTGATGCCGAGCGCGGCGCGGTGGCGTGTGCCAAGCTGCGAGGTGGCGGCGGTGTTGTCAGAGAGGGGGAGAACGACGCTGGCTGCCACGATCCGCCCGTCGCGCACCACCGCCGCGCCGTCATGGAGCGGCGAGTTGGGATAGAAGAGGTTGATCAGGAGCTGCCGCGTGAGCAGGCCATCGATCGGCACGCCGCGCTCGACGTAATTCTGCAACCCCGTGTTGCGCTCGAGGACGATGAGCGCGCCATAGCGGTGCCGGGCGAGTTGTGCGGCGGCTTTCACCAGTTCGCCGATCGTGCGCTCGACCGTGTCGCCTGGGCGGGGGCGGAGCCGCGGGAGCCAGGAGCGTGTCTGGCCGAGCTGCTCCAGCGCGCGCCGGATCTCCGGCTGAAAGATGACCGGCAGCGAAAAGAGGAGCACCGGCCAGGTCTGTCCGAGCAGCCAGTTCAGCGCGGTCAACTGGAAGGTGGTGGCGACGATGAAGACGACCGCGATCAGGGTGACGATGCCGCGGATGAGCTGGGTCGCCCGGGTGCCCTGGGCGACCCAGAGCAGCCAGTAGATGATGAGCGCGACCACCAGGATGTCGAAGACATTCCGGAGATTGCCTAACTGGGAAAGAAGCCAGCCGGGATCGGGCATCAGGCCACCGTTGGATCGGGGTCCGGGGAAGTTCCATTGACGTGCAGGCTAGTCTAGCATCGGGCGGCGAATGCGCGTCCGACCCGGCCCGAACCGTATCGAAGGGATGGGCTGCGCCCCGGACCGCGAGTCCGAGTCCGGGGCGCCCCGTGTCACGGCTTCGTGCATTGCGTGTTGTTGATTGGCCAGTGCAGGTCAGGCCCGCGCAGCAAGAGAGCGCGCATTGTCGGGGGGAAAGCAGCCCCTTTCTCCCTCGGCCTCGCAGAGTTGGACATACATTCCACTGTCCGCGTGGCAGTAGTGTCCGGGGCAGCGGACGCTGTCTTCCTGGCAGAACTGATCGCCGTTGCCGAGACACCTGGACCGTGTGCACAACACGCCGTTTTCACACCCGCTGCCCATGCAGCAGTCGCTGTCGCTCCCGCTGTCCACGCAGGCCTCCCCGAGTTTGCGGCAGGGGTAGCAGAAGCCGTTGGCGCCGCAGGTCAGGCCCAGGTAGGTGCAGCACTCGAAGCCGCCGATGCCGATCTTGCTGCACTCCGCGCCTTCCGTGCGGCAGCAGTTCCCGACAGACTTGTGGCAGTAGCCGCTGCAACATTCGTTGTTCGACTGGCAATCTCGATCGAAGAGGCTGTCCTCGTAGCAGCAGGTGCTGTTCGGCCCGCACGTCGTCAGGCCTTTGGCTCCGCAGCACGGATCGCCGGCGCGGGGGATCTCCTCACAGACGGCCTTCGGCGGTGTGCAGCACCGTCCGCCCTGGCAGGACGTCGACCCATCCCGGCAGCAGGGAGCGTTGGCGTCGCACTTCTCCCTCGTCTCCCGGCAGATGTTCGTGCGGCAGCGACCGTTGCGGCACTCGAAGCCGGGGCAGCACTCCGTCGTGGCGCTGCAGGCGAGGCAGCAGCGGCCGTTGATGCAGGCGTTGCCGTTGCAGCAGTCCCGATTCCCGCTGCACGTCCCGCCGGCCGAGGGGCAGCAGTTGGTGCTGTCGAAGTCGAACGAGGTGCGGCAGAGCGCCTGGCCGTCATTCTGGCAGCATTGGTTGTTGGCCGGATCGCACGATTGCCGTAGCCCGAGGCATCCCTGGCAGTAGCCATCCGGGCCGCAGGTCCCGGCGCGGCAGTCGCTATCGCCTTCGCAGCCGTACCCGTCCAGCACGCAGCATTTCCCATTGGTGCAGGTCTGCGCGCCGGGGACAGAGCAGCAATCGCCCGCGCCGGTGCACGTGCCGCCTAGCAGATTGCAGCACTTCTGCCCCCGGCGTCCCGGCGCAGACCCCGTTGCGGCAGACGTCGCCGACCGTGCGGGGGTCGTTGTCGTTGCACGCCTCGCCGTCGGCAGCCGGGCGGTAGACGCACTGGTTGTCCGTGCACGACTTCGCCTGGCAGCGGCGGTCGGCACACTCCTTGTCCGTGCAGCAGATGCCGCGCTTGCACTGGCCGCCGCAGCGCTGGCCATTGCCGCACCGGGCATCGCTGGGGCACGCGGCGCAGATGTTGCCGCGACAGATCGGCTTCTCCGGGTCGGGGCGCTCGCCATCAGCGCAGCAGTCGCCGGTGAGGCAGCTGCCGTTGCAGCAGAGCTGGCCCCGGGCGCAGCGGCGCGTCTCGGCGCAGGTCGGGCAGCAGGGCGTTCCCTTGGCGCAGCCGGTGTCGTTCCTGCTGCCGTTCGGCATCGTCGTGCGGCAGAAGAT
>JADYYO010000009.1 GCA_020853615.1 Thermomicrobiales bacterium | reverse complement strand
GTGCCGGTTCGCTGTTCGCACCCTTTTCGATCTGCCGCGCCCGTGTCATCCTGAACGGAGTGAAGGATCTCGGCTCCCGGGAACGCTGCTTCGCCTATGCCGAGATGCTTCGTGCCTCAGCACGATACGCCTTTCGCATGCCGCAATCGCTGGAGCATCATCGTCGTGATCGCACCCGCCCCCGCCACAACCACCAACCCGGAGATCGCCGCCCTCCTCGCGCCGGAGCGCATCGGCCCGCGCGACGGCGCGGGGAAGACCTGCGTCGTCGCCATGAGCGGCGGCGTCGACAGCGCCGTGACCGCCCTCGTCATGCGCGAGCGCGGCTACCGCGTCATCGGCATCAACTTGCGTCTCTTCTCCCCGGACGACCCCGACCACCGCGCCAACCCCTGCTGCGGCATCCCCGCCATGGACGACGCCCGCATGACCTGCGCGCGCATCGGCGTCCCCTTCTACGCCATCAATATGGAGGGGGAGTTTCGCGAGGCAGTGGTGCAGCGCTTCGTCGACGAGTATGCCGCCGGGCGCACGCCGAACCCCTGCCTGGAGTGCAACCGGCACGTGAAGTTCCTCCACCTCGTCGAGCGGGCGAAGATGATCGGCGCCGACTGCCTGGCCACCGGCCACTACGCCCGCGTCGAGCGGGGCGACCCCGCCACCGGCACGCCGCACCGGCTGCTGCGCGCCGTCGACCCGCGCAAAGACCAGAGCTACGTCCTCTACACCCTGACGCAGGAGCAGCTCGGCTTCATCCACTTCCCGCTCGGTGGCCTGCACAAGAGCGAGACGCGCGCCCTGGCCCGCGCCTTCGATCTTCCCGTGGCGGAGAAGGCGGAGAGCCAGGAGATCTGCTTCGTCGGCAATCGCTCCTACGCCGACTTCGTCGCCGCGCGCCGCCCCGACGTCACGCGGCCCGGCGAGGTCGTGGATGCCGCTGGCCAGACGATCGGTGCGCACCAGGGGCTGGTCAACCACACGGTCGGGCAGCGGCGCGGGCTCGGCATCGCCGCCACGAAGCCGCTCTACGTCATCCGCCTCGAGCCGGCGCAGAACCGGCTCGTCGTCGGCTCGCGCGCCGAGGCGGCTGCCCGCGAGTTGGTCGCCGACCGCGTCAGCTTCGTCAGCGGCCTCTGGCCGGCGGCGCCGCTGACGGCGGAGGCGATGGTCCGCTATCGCGGCGCCCTCGCCCCGGCCATGGTCGAGCCGGGCCCCGCCGGCAGCGGCACGGTCCGTGTCGTCTTCGCTGGCGAGGGGCCGATCGCCTCTCCCGGTCAGGCGCTCGTCCTCTATCGCGGCGACGAGGTCCTTGGCGGCGGCACGATCGCTGAAGTCGAGCAGTCGAGGAGTCGAGGAGTCGAGAAGCAGTCGTAAGTCGTGAGCGAACGGCTATCAGCTATCAGCCAAGAGCCAGAAGCTGATAGCTGATAGCCGATAGCCAAAGGCCAACAGCCATTAGCCCGTCAGGAGGGCATCGAGATCGATGACGACGCCGGGGAGAGAGGCGACCGGGACGATGCCGCCGCGGTAGAGGGTTTCGACGTAGCTGCCGTCGGGTTGGCGTCGCCACGCGATCAGCGTTCGCTCGTACGGGTGAAAGAACCAGATCTCGGTGTCGCCCCGCTCGCGATACGCCTGGAGCTTGACGGCAAAATCGTCGTGCCCGGTCGTTCGTGACCAGACCTCGACGACCAGCGGGAGCGGTTGGTCATAGGCGTTAAGCGCCCGGGAATCGTCCTCGTAGGGCGCCTTGAACGCCGCGGGAATCACCGCGATATCCGGGATGAAGTAGTTGCGCTCCGAGATTCGTGCGCGTCCCTCGTTGAAGTTCACACGAAATTCAAGGCGGTCGAGTTGGTTGGCGAGATCGATTCCGAGATGCGCCACCGCATCGCCATGTTTCATGCTCATCAACGGCTTCTCCCGCGGCACGCCATCCCAGAGCTCCACGAGGTGACCTTCTTCCGAGAGCGCGAGCTCCCGGTACTCCTGCTCGCTGATGCGATTGACGACGGCCATGCTGAGTGCCTCCGCGGGAATGAACGGCGAGGTCGAGAGTCATGATAGCTTTTGGCTACTGACTATTGGCCGTTGGCTTCTGATCTTCCTCGGGCGCCTGAAGGCCAGGGCCAACGCGGCGGCCGCGCTGGGGAAGTGCCGAGCAGACACCACCAGGCAAGGGCCAATGGCCAACAGCCAGTAGCCCGCGACCTTCGTGCTACGATGCCGTACGGTAGGCACGATCGCGGTCGATCGCGGGGGATAGGCATCGGCATGGAAGAGAACGGCGCGGATACGAGTCGCTGGAAGTGGTGGGCCGCGCTCGCCATCCTGATCATTGGCTTGATCGTCGTCGGCATCTTCTACGGCCTCTACCAGCTCGGCGGCGCCGAGCAGGCCCCGCTGGAGCGGATCCGCGACATCGTCATCATCTTCCTCGCCTTCCAGCTCCTTCTCGTCACCATCATCCTGGCCGGCATCGCCGCCGGCCTCGGCTACCTGATCGTCGTCCTCAAGGACCAGATCATCCCGCTCCTGCACGAGCTGACCGAGACGGTGCGCCGCCTGCGCGGCACGACCGAGTTCATGACCGAGGAGGCGGTGAAGCCGATCATCACCACCGCCGGCCAGGTCGCGAAATTCCGCGCCATGGCACGCGCCGTCACCGGGAAGGATCGGAGGTGAAGGGTGTTCGGTGATGAGTGATCGGTGGTCGATGTCGGATGTCAGATGTTAGATGTCCGAGCGGGATCGTTGCCGGCTTCGGGGCGATATCGTCCGACATCTAACATCCGGCATCTGCCATCCATCACCCAACACTCATCACCCGCCCAAGGCGGCGGCGACAGCGTCGAAGACCGGCTGGACCTCGTCCTGGTCGATGGTGATCCGCTGCAACCCCTCGCCGATGATCTGCGCGCCGCCCGGGATGAAGACTCGCGCCACGTCCTGCCGCTGCGCGAGCGGCAACTGCTCGACCGCCGTCCGAAAGTGCGGGTGCTCCGCGAAGAACGCCTCCATCTCGGGGCTGCCGATCGCTGATTTGCGCACCGGCAGGAAGCCGGTGTTCCGCGACCAGAAGGCCGTTCCCTCGGGCGATGTCGCGTAGTCGATAAAGCGGTAGCCTGCCTCCTGCCGCTCGGGCGGGCTGCTGGCGAGGAGCGACAGCCCCGCGCCGCCGGTGCAGCAGCCGAACTTCGCCTTCTTCGGCAGGAAGCTCGTTCCCAGCGGGAAGCGGTCGCCGATGCGCGCGATCAACCCGGGCAGGCTGCTGGTCGAGGCCATGATCGAGGCGGTCAGCCCATGCGCGAAATCGGCCTCCGGGTCGTCCGTGGTCGTCGCCCAGCCATCGGCCACCGAGGCGCGGGAGAAGTCTCCTGCCGCCACGCCCTTCGGCTCGTTGATGCGGATGGTGAAATCCGGGTCGGAGTAGGCGCCGCCGAACTGCCAGATCACCGCCTGGAAGAGCCAGCTGAGATCGGCGGCGCGGCGCGGATGCGCGAAGGCGGAGCGGGGAGGGGCGTCGCCACCCTTGCGCGCCAGCGCGGGCGCGATCGCGACCAACTGATCCCAGCTCTCCGGCGCGGCCTCCAGCCCGGCCTCAGCGAAGGCGTCCCGGTCGTAATAGAAGAGGGGCGTCGAGCGCGCGAAGGGGAGCCAGTAGCTCGCGCCATTGCGGACCCCTTCCTGATAGAGAACATCGACATAATCGAGGGTGTCGATCTTATGTGCCGCCATGAAGCCGTCGAGCGGGGCCAGGGCGCCGTCGAGGGAGAAGGGAAACCACGAGACATCGGCGAGCAGGCAGACTTCCGGCGCTTCGTGCCGGCTCAAGGCGGCGGCCAGCTTCCGCGCCGTCTCCTCGTAGCTCCCCTGGTACTGGTAGTCGACCTCGACGTCCTGCTGCGACTCGTTGAACATGCGGACGAGCGCCTGCTCGGCCGCGCCCAGGTCGTCGCGGAACGATCCCCAGTAGGTGACCTTGACCCGGGAGCCGAGGGTCTGCACCACTGCCGGCGCCGCGAACGTCGTGCCGCGCGAGGCGGCGGCGATCGTGGCCACAGCCGCGCCGCCCCTCGCCATCCCGGCCAGGAATGCCCGTCGCGAGCGTGATGGCGTCATCCCGCAACCTCCTCCGGATACGCGGACATCGCGCTGGCAGCCTATCATGATGGCCGGCAGCCAGGGCGGTTGCCACTTCGTCGCGTCGGTTGCGCGGCGCGCGGCCCTTCCGCTACGATCCGGCCCACGGTGAACGGCCTGCCGCCTCCTGGCGCTCGATGAGGAGAATGGCCATCTCAGTCGCGCACCACGCCCAGGTTGCATACAAGCCCCAGACCCGGACCGCGCGGCGATGGCGTCCCAGCGGCGAGGCGCTCCTCTTCCTGCTCTTCGTGGGGCCGAATCTCTTCTTCTTCGCCGTCTTCTCCTTCTGGCCGATCATCTACAGCGCCTGGCTCAGCTTTCACCGGTGGGACATGATCGCCCCGATCAAGCAGTATGTCGGGCTCGACCAGTACCGCTACCTGCTGCACGACGACGTCTTCCACAAGGTGCTGGCCAACACCGCCGTCTACACGGTCGGCGCGGTCGGCGGCACGCTGATCCTCGGGCTCCTCGTGGCGCTCCTCCTCAACCAGCCGCTGCGCGGGCGCGACGGCGCGCGGGCCGTCATCTTCGCGCCCTCGCTCCTGAGCGGCGCGGCGATCAGCGTCGTCTGGATCTACATGTTCGATCCCCGCTTCGGTATCATCGCCCGCCTGCTCGATCTGGTGCATCTCTCGTCGCCGAGCTGGCTGACCGACCCCGCCTGGGCGATGCCGGCCGTGCTGATCGTCTCCATCTGGAAGGATCTCGGCTTCGCCACGGTCATCTTCCTGGCCGGGTTGCAGGCGATCCCGCGCGATCTCTACGAGGCCGCGAAGGTCGATGGCGCCGGGGTCCTCTGGCGCTTCCGCTCCGTCACCCTGCCGATGCTCTCGCCGATCGTCTTCTTCCTGGGGGTGACGACCATCCTCAACACCTTCCAGTCGTTCGACATCATCCAGGTGATGACCAAGGGCGGCCCGGTCGACGCCACCAATACGCTGATCTACTACGTCTATCAGCAGGGGTTCATCGCCTTCAACGCCGGCCGCTCGTCGGCGGCGTCGCTGACGCTCTTCGTCCTCATGCTCGGCATCACCCTGCTGCAGGTCCGCTACGCGGAACGGAGGGTCCACTATGGCTGATCTCGTCGCCGCGCGGCCGGCCGGGGGCGGCCGGGGCATCCCGTGGGGGCGCATCGCCGGCTACGCGGCGATGGTGCTGGCAGTCATCGTCGTCGGCACGCCCCTCTTCTGGATGCTGTCGGGCTCGCTGAAGACGACGCAGGAGGTCTTCTCCTACCCGCCGACCTGGTTCCCCTCTCATCCGCGCTGGGAGAACTACGTCGACGCCTGGCACGCCGCGCCCTTCGGCCGCTTCTACATCAACAGCCTGATCATCATGACCGTCGGCACCGCGATCAAGATGGTCAACGCCGTCTGCACCGCCTACGCGCTCGTCTTCCTCCGCTTCCCGGCCAAGAATCTCATCTTCATCATCATCCTTGCCGGGTTGATGGTGCCGGAGCAGGTGACCATTCTCCCCAACTACATCACCCTCTCCGACGTCTTCGGGCAGAGCTGGATCAACACCTATCAGGGGATCATCCTCCCCGGCGCCGCCATCGCCTTCGGCACCTTCCTCCTGCGGCAGACCTTCCTCGGCCTGCCGCGCGAGGTGATCGAGGCCGCCCGGCTCGACGGCTGCAATCACCTGCGCCTCCTCTGGGACATGGTCATCCCGATGGCCCGCTCCTCGGTGATCACCGTCATGCTGCTGGTCGCGGTCGCCAAGTGGAACGAGTATCTCTGGCCGCTGATCATCACCACGACGGAGGAGATGCGCCCCCTCACCGTGGGGCTGACCTATCTGGTCAACCGCGAGAGCAACACCCAGTGGGGGCAGGTGATGGCGGCCACCGTCTTCGTCATCGTGCCGCTGCTCGTCGTCTTCGCCTTCGCGCAGCGGCTGATCATCGAAGGCGTCACCGCCGGCGCCACCAAGGGGTAGCCGGCCGAGGTCATGATGCTCCGCCCGGGGCGTGGGCAACCGGTGCCGGCGCGGCATCCGGATCGTGTACCGCTCGAAGGAGAGCAGGAGATGGGTATGCAGACGAACCGGCGAACATTGCTAAAAGGCGCGGCGGCGGCCGCCACCGTGGCCCTGACCAAGCGAAGCCCGGTCTTCGCCGCCCCGGCGGTGGTGCAATCGACCGGGTCGACGGTCGAGATCACCTACTGGGGGTCCTGGGCGGGCGATCTCGGCAAGGCCGAGCAGGAGGTCGTCAAGCGCTTCAACGAGTCGCAGCAGGACGTCAAGGTCGATTACCAGTACCAGGGGAGCTACGAGGAGACGGCGCAGAAGCTGACCGCCGCCCTCGCCGCCCGGCAGACGCCGGACGTCTCGGCCCTCTCCGACGTCTGGTGGTTCAAGTTCTACCTGAACCAGGTTCTGGCGCCGCTGAACGACTTCATTGCCGCCGACAAGCTCGACACCAGCGACTACGTCGATTCCCTCTGGAACGAGGGGGTGCGCAAGGACGTCCAGTACTGGATCCCCTTCGCGCGCTCGACGCCCCTCTTCTACTACAACAAGGACGCCTTCAGGGAGGCGGGCCTCGAGGAGGGACCGCCGAAGACCTGGTCCGAGTTCGCCAAGGTCGCCCCGGAACTGGTGAAGAAGGAGGGGGACAAGGTCACCCGCACCGCCTTCACCCACGCCACCGGCGCCGGCTACGTGGCGTGGCTCTTCCAGGGCGTCGACTGGGCCTTCGGCGGCGCCTACTCCGACCCCGACTTCAAGATCCTCATCAACGAGCCAAAGTCGGTCGCCGCCGGCGAGTTCTACCGCAAGTCGGTGCAGGATGGCTGGGCCAACATCACCCAGGACCCTGACAACGGGCCGGACAGCGACTTCTTCAACGGGCTGACCGCCTCGACCATGGCCTCGACGGGCGGGCTGGTCACCATCCTGGCCAACGCCAAGTTCGACGTCGGGACGCACTTCCTGCTTGAGGAGGAGACCTTCGGCTGCTGCACCGGCGGCGCGGGCCTCTCGGTCCTGGCGACGAGCCCGAAGGAGAAGCAGGAGGCGGCCTTCAAGTACATCGCCTTCGCCACCTCGCCGGAGATCACGACCTTCTGGTCGCAGAACACCGGCTACATGCCGGTGCGCAAGTCGGCGATCGACAGCAAGGAGATGCAGGACTTCTTCGCCAAGAACCCGAACTACAAGACGGCCGTCGACCAGTTGCCGAAGACCCGCCAGCAGGATTCGGCCCGCGTCTGGATCCCGAACGGCGACCAGATCATCGGCAAGGGGCTGGAGCAGATCCTCGTCAACAACCAGGACCCGCAGACCGCCTTCGACAACGTCGCCAGAACCCTCACCGAGGAGGCGCAGCCGGTCATCGAGGCGCTCAAGGCGATCGGCGGGTAAGGTCCGGCGTATAACGGCGGGCGCAGATTCGATGAGTAGCGGAACGTTGTGCGTGAGGGCGGCGAGAAGCCGCCCTCACACTCTTTGCCTTCCTCATTCGGATGGTGGCTGTGTGTCCCCGTCTCCTGCAGACCCTGCACTACACTTTCTCATACGATGCCGGAACGAAGGGTAGAAACGATGGCCACCGTCCCCAAAACGATTCGTGTCACCGCCGAGACCGACCTGCTCGAGCTCCTCGATGACGCGGCGAGGGCGCCGATCATTCTCGAGCGCAACGGCGAGCGCTTCCGCCTCAGCCCGGACGAAGATATCGCGTACGAGCCCGACCCGGCGTACGTGCGCGCCACGTTGGAGGCTACGCTCGGCAGTTGGGCCGATCTCGACGTCGATGGGATCATCCGCGAGATCTATGAGGCGCGCGAGGCAGGCACACGGCCGCTAGATCGGCCCTGATGTACCTCCTCGACACTGACTGGCTCATTCAAGCGCTTGCCGGTCGGGAGCCGGCAGCGCTGACGCTGCAGCGTCTGACCCGCAGCCGCGTCTACGTCAGCTACGTCACGGTCGGTGAGATCTACGAGCGCGCCTTCGCTTCGGCCAATCCCCACGCCCATCTCGTCGGCTTCCGATACTTCCTCAGCGTCTACCGCCTGCTCGGCCTTGACGAGCCGACTATGGAACGCTTTGCCGAGACGCGGGCGCTCCTCCGCCGGCGTGGTGAGGGGCTGGCGGATTTTGACCTCCTGATCGCCGCCACCGCCCTCCGCCATGGCCTGACGTTGTTGACGTTCAATGTCCGCCACTTCGAGCGTATTCCCGACCTCGAGCTCTACCAACCTCGCTGATTCGCGGCTTCGCGTCACGAGGCGTGAAGGCACGGATTGATCCTGGGCCAGCCCTGTTCCCGGCCGGTCGTCGTGAACTGCACCTGCTCCGTATCCTCGACGACGCGCGAGGCGCGCAGGCCTCGAACCGGACCACGCCCCCGTCCTCCCCGAAGTCGGCGATCACGCCCGGACGCACCTCGTCGCTCTCCTGGATTGGCGCATCTCGCAGGGTGATGACCAGCGAATCGGTCTCGCGGTCGTAGATGACCTTCATGGCAACGTCCTCTGCAGGTGCACCACGGTTCACACGATCCTCAAAGTGTGACTCGATCAGCGTGGATGCTTCGCAAGCTTGCCGCCGAAGCCGTGTCATGCTTCGTTCCTCAGCATGACACGATCCGTATGACACGATCTGCGTGTCGCGGCGCTCAGGACGACACGATTTCGTACCCTGCCACAGGGTACGTGTCTCTCGCGCTCATTGTCCTGGCACTCGTCTTGCTAGGGGAGGGGCGGGTTTCACCAATTGGTCACACTGGCTGTCAGACGAGGGAGGCGAGCAATGGCGCGGGATCGAGCGGCCGGGGTGCTGGTCGCGCCCGGGCATGCCACCGTGCCCACGACGCCGGTCTACCAGCAGCGCTCGGGCTTCTCGCGCTGGATCAGCCGCCACTGGCTCGACGTCCTGATGGTGGCCCCCCTCGTCATCTACATCCTCGTCTTCATGTTCATCCCCGTCGCGCAGTCGATCTACCTCAGCTTCGTCGCGCCCCGCACCGGGGAGTTGACGATGGCGAACTATCAGAACATTGTCGCCCGCAGCCAGTTCCGCTCAGCCTTCGTCAACACCATCGGCATCACCATCATGGGGGTGGCGATGGAGATGGTGGCCGGCATCGTCATCGCCCTGATGCTCTCCCGCGCCTTCCGCGGCCGGGGGCTCTTCCGCTCGATCGTCCTCGTCCCCCTCGGCGTGCCGACCCTCGTCGCCGGCGCCGCCATGCTCTACTTCGTCGGCTTCAACGGCTACCTGAATTCGTTCCTGCTCAACCTCGGCATCATCGACGTGCCGATCTACTGGCAGCAGAGCGGCCCGCGCGGCATGTTCTCGATCGCCATCGCCGATCTTTGGAAGACGACGCCGCTGGTCGTCCTCATCCTCCTCGCCGGGCTCGAGGGGATCCCGGGCGATGTCTACGAGGCGGCGGATGTTGACGGCGCCGATGGCTGGCGTCGCTTCTGGGACATCACCATCCCGTTGCTGATGCCCTCGATCACGATGGCGCTGATCCTGCGCGTCATCGACGCCTTCCGCATCTTCGACATCGCGCTGGTCCTCGCCGGGCAGGCGATCCCGGTGATGAGCTCCTTCGTCTACTTCGACTACCAGTCGGGCTCGCTCAACACCGCGGCGGCGGCGGCCGTGATCCTCCTGCTGATGATCCTGGTCTTTGTCGTCGCCTATCTGCTGTTGGTGGCCCGGCGCACGGAGGATGTGCGATGAGCGCGACGGTCGCGAGGATGCCTGAGGAGCGGCAGCCGACGATCCCCCCCGCCGACCCCGAGCATCAGTTTCACTGGTCGCACATCGCCTTCTGGATCCTCGCCATCATCATCGGCGTTCTCCTGCTGCTGCCGATCTACGTCCTCTTCAAGGTCTCCGTCAGCACCCTCGCCGAGGCGACCGCTCCCCGCCCCTCCTTCATCCCGCGTGAGATCACCTGGGCGAACTGGCAGCGCCTCCTCAGTTGGGACATCATCGGCTCGCCCCTGCAGCACAGCCTGATCGTCGCCTTCAGCACCGCCATCGCCGCCGTGCTCATCGCCGCCCCCGCCGCCTACGTCATCTCCCGCCTGCCGCGCGGGCCGCGCTACTTCGTCGTGCTCGGCCTGCTGCTGACCCGCATGTTCCCCGAGGTGATCATCGCCACCCCGATCGCCGCCAACTTCTTCGCCTGGGGCCTCAACGACACCAACCTCGGCCTGACGATGGCTCACCTGATCCGCACCCTGCCGCTCGCCTCCTGGATTCTGGTCGGCACCTTCGAAGTGATCCCGCGCGAGCTGGAGGAGGCGAGCGCGGTCGATGGCAGCGGCCGCATCGGCACCCTCGTGCGCGTCGTCCTCCCTCTCGCCGCGCCCGGCATCGCCGTCGCCGCCATCTTCGCCTGGCTCGACTCCTGGAACGACCTCCTCTACGCGATCTACCTCTTCCTGACCGAGCGGACGCTGCCGCTGATCACCTACTACTACGCCAACCGTGGCACGGTCACCGACGTGGCGACCTTCTCGATCATCCTGACGATCCCCGTTCTCCTGCTGACCCTCTTCCTGCAGCGCTGGATTCGTAGCGGCTACCTGGCTGGCGCCGTCAAGGGTTGACGGCGCGCCCGCCTCGCGCCCGGCGAGATCGGGCACAGAGATGATTCGCACGAAAGGAGTGCACATGACCGACCGACACCATACGAAACGGGATACCGCCAGCGACCTGATGGACGCGTACCTGACCGGGCGGCTCGACCGCCGCGGCCTGCTCGTCCGGGCGGCGGTGCTCGGCATCTCGATGCCCGCCCTCTCTACCGCGTTCTGGGCGCGGCAGCCGGCTGCCGCGCAGGAGGCATCCCCCGCCGCGAGCGAGGCGACCCCCGTCCAGCTCGGCAACTACGACGGGAAGACGCTGCGCATGTCGGTCGCCCTCGCCGAGGACGAGGCGCGCGTCTTCGAGGACGTCATCGTCAACGGCTTCAAGCAGGCGACCGGCGGCACGATCGAGCTGATCAAGATCGAGGCGGCCGACGTCATCCGCACCCTGCAGGCGCAGGTCGGCTCCAATAACGTCCAGATCGACCTCCTCGCGCAGGACAACAACTCCCTCGCCCCGCTCGTCGCCGATAACCTGGTCGAGGAGATCCCTGAGGCGAAGGAGGTGCTGCCGCCGGAGACGATCGAGGCGCTGCTGCCGGTGCTCCAGTTCGACGGCAAGTACTACTTCCTGCCGGCGCGGCCGAATGTACAGATCACCTACTACAACTCGGCCCGCTTCCAGCAGTACGGCCTGCAGCCGCCGACGACCTGGGACGAGCTGATGGCGACGGCGAAGGCGATCCAGGAGCAGGCGGGCATCGGCCTCGTCTCCATCCAGGGCGTTCCCGGCGGGCCGGTTGGCGTGACCGTGACCCAGTTCCTCTGGCAGGCGGGCGGCGACCCGCTCAAGATCGATTCGAACGAGGGCGTGCAGGCGTTCACCTTCATGCAGAACCTGAAGCCCTACCTGACGCCGCAGTACCCGACAGCGACCTTCGACACCACCAACACCTACCTCCTCAACGAGAGCGTGATCCTCGCCCAGAACTGGCCCTTCGGCATCAACGTCATCGTCGACCAGGGGGGCAAGAAGGAGATTCTGACCTACGACGGCTGGAGCGGGCCGGCGGGCAACTTCCTCGTCCTCGGCGGCGATGTCTTCGGCATCGTCAAGGGAACGCCGAACCGCGACATGGCGCTCGATTTCGTCCGCTTCTTCACGTCGCGCGACGTCCAGGAGACGCTGACCTCCCGCCTCGGCTGGCCAGCGATGCGGACCGATGCGTTCGGCACGGTGCAGGAGTGGCAGCAGCCCTACTTCGAGTCGGTGCTGAAGGCGCTGCAGCACACGAAGGCGCGGCCGAACATCACGACCTGGCTGCAGGTCGAGCAGATTCTGAGCAACGCCTTCAACGACATCGTCACCAACGGTCAGGACGTCGCATCGACCTTGCAGCGCTACCAGGGGGAGATCGACGCCCTCGGCTGATCCCGCCGGCAATTGGGGACACGGCATGCCGTGTCCCCACAACCGGCGTGGATGCGAAAGGGGCACGGCATGCCGCGCCCTTTTCCGTGTCCCATCAACCCTGTATGGCGCCGTTTGACAATTGCCCAATTGCCCAACTAGAGTGCCCCCGCCGCGCCGGGGAGGCGTGGCGCGCCGCATGCCGCGGCGGCAGTCGATTCGCAGGAGCCGTCCTTGTGAGTACCGGCGACAAACCTACCGGCGCCGCAAGGGTGGCGTAGGGTGATCGACCTCGGGTAACCGCCCCTTCGTGGGTTGCTCGGTACGCCTCGCCACCGAGCGAGGCATTCTTGTCTCCTCCGTCCTCCATCCTTGCGGCAGCCTGTCACGCAACAGGAGGAGCGACCATGGAGCGAGACACCCTCTTCGCGGATGTCCGCGATCTTCTCGATACACACCACCCGGAGGGCATTACGGCGCTGGCCGAGCGCGTCGATCCCTCGGCGTGGGCCGACATCATCCCCGCCTTTGGCCCGAACGAGATCGCGACCCTCATCCGCTGGATGCCGGAGGATGTCCTGCCCGACGTTCTGGCTGACCTCGCGCCGATCGAGGCCGCCACGATCCTGCGCACGCTGAGTCGGCACGAAGCGGCCGATGTGCTGGAGGCGATGGCCCCGGACGACGCCGCCGATGTGGTCGACGAGCTGCCGGAGGTCGACGCCGAGCACATCCTGGTGGCGATGGCGCCGGGCGAGGCGGCGGAGATCCGCGACCTCCTCGTCTATCCCCCGGAGAGCGCCGGCGGGGTGATGACCCCCGCCTTCGTCGGCATCTCGCCTGACCTGCGCGCTGACCAGGCGATCGCCGCGCTGCGCCGGGTGGCAGCGGAGGCGGAGACGATCTACTACGTCTACGTGATCGACGCGGAGGACCACCTGCTCGGGGTCCTCTCCCTGCGCAATCTGGTCCTCGCCTCGCCGCACGCGCCCGTGTCGGCGCTGATGGTGCGGGACGTGGCCAAGGTCTACGCCGACGAGCCGGGCATCGACGCGGCGCGGCTGCTGCGCGACCGCAACCTGCTGGCGGTGCCAGTCGTCGATCGGGAGAACCGCTTGCTCGGGATCATCACTGCCGACGACGCCATCGATGTCTTCGAGGGGGAGTTCACCGAGGACTATCTGCGACTGGCTGGCACCGACGCCGAGGAGATGGATCGCCGCACCCCGGCGCAGATCGCGCGGCTGCGGCTCCCCTGGCTGCTGGGGACGATGGGGATCGAGCTGGGGGCGGGGCTGGTTATCGCGCGCTTCGATCACGTCCTGACGGAGGTGATCCTGCTCGCCTCGTTCATGCCGATCATCTCCGCCGTCTCCGGCAACGTCGGCCTGCAGGCCGCCGCGATCGTCGTGCGCGGCCTCGACACCGGCCACGTCAGCCTGCAGCGCTGGGGCCAGCAGGTGAGCAAGGAGCTGCAGACGGCGCTGCTGATGGCGCTGACCTGCGGGCTGGTGCTGGGCACGATCGGCGCCATCTGGTCGCAGCACCTCCCCTTCGGCATCGTCATCGGCGTGGCGCTCACCGCCTCCATGCTGACGGCCGGCTTCATGGGGACCGTCATCCCCATGCTCTCCAAGCGGCTCGGCTTCGACCCCGCCACCACTGCCGGCCCCTTCGAGACCGCCTTCCAGGATGTCGTCGGCTTCGCCGTCTTCCTCTGGCTGGCGTCGCTGCTGCTGCAGTGGTTGCGGTGAGTCGAAAGTCGAAAGTCGCGAGAGGGGCCGGGGCACGGGATAGGGATTGCGGTCATGACCGACAGTCTCGGAAATATCTTCTGTCGGTTTTGTCTCGCAGTCTCGCCGAAACTCCCCCTCTCTCACCGCAGTGAGAGAGGGGGTTGGGGGTGAGGGCCTATCTCGGCAAGGCGGTGTTACTGATCCGGCATCCTCGTCAGGCGTGGACCCGCTCCCTGCCTCGGGCAAGCGCGCGTGCGGCCTCGGCCGGGAGGCGGTAGCCGGTCTGGCCTTCGCTCCAGGGGCGCGCGAAGTCGCGTTCCGCGAATGTGGCGGCGAGGGTGGCGAAGGCGCGCGCGACCGCGTCGTGGCGCGCGAGCCCGAGGCGCTCCATCAGGGCCGCGCCATTGATCTGCTCGTCCGGATGGTCGATGAGGTGATCGAGAAGCCGGCGCGGCAGCCCGTCCGTGGCGGCATAGGCCCGCGCGATCGCATCCTCGCCCCCGTCCATCATGCGGCCGAGGGAGCGTGCCTCCACGCCGGTGGTGCTCCGTGCCGCGGCCTCGCCGCGCAGGGCCGGGATGACCTCCCGCGCCACCTCGCGCAGCACCGGCTCCTCGCGCTCGGTGCGCGGCCAGGGCAGGTAGACATCGCGCATCCCGGCCGCGCGATAGGCGGCGACGCCATCGGCGAACGCCTCCGCCGAGGCCAGCAGATTGATGCGCGGGCTGACGGTACGGACCAGCGTGGCGGGGTCGCGCCCCTCGGCGACGCAGGCGGCATCGAGCCGCTCGCTCAGCGGGGCGACCTCCTCCGGCGTGCCGACCGCGTTCCAGATGTCGGCGTAGCGCGCGGCGAGGCGCAGCATGCGCGGCCCGGAGCCGCCGATTACCAGCGGCATGCGCGGCCGCTGCAGCGGTTTCGGCTCGAACGGCGCGTCAAGGAGCTGGTAGTGTGCCCCGTCGAACGTCGTCCGCTCCTCCCGCTGCAGGCGATCCCAGATCTCCAGCGCCTCAGCGAAGCAGTCGACCCGCTCTTTGGCAGAGGGGAAGGGGAAGCCGTAGGCCTCGTGCTCTCGCTCGGTCCACCCCGCGCCGACGCCGAAATCGACGCGCCCGCCGGAGATGTGGTCGACCGTCACCGCCTGCTTCAGGAGGAAGGCGGGGTTGCGGTAGGTGTTGCCGCAGACGAGGACGCCGAGGCGCAGCGATTGGGTGAAGGGGGCCAGCGCGGCGAGCATCGTGTACGCCTCGTGCGTCGGCTCCATGATGTCGAAGAGGCCGGAGAAATGGTCGACCAGGAAGAGGCCGTCGAAGCCCAGCTCCTCGGTCACCCGCGTCCG
>JADYYO010000008.1 GCA_020853615.1 Thermomicrobiales bacterium | reverse complement strand
TGCCGCTGCCCGATCCGCCCCGCCCCGATCAGCCCGACGCGCACCAGATCTGCCATCTCCCCCCCGATCGACGAGCGGCGGAGCGCCGCGAATTACGGTCCGCTGGCCGGATCGAGCGGATCCGTGCCATGAACGAAGACCTCCTCACCGTCCCAGATGCCGTCTCCGTCCGTGTCGGGGAGGGTCGGGCTGGTGCCATAGATGAAGAGCTCGTCAGCATCGCTGATCCCATCCCCATCGGTATCGGGCGAGAGGGGGCTGGTGCCGTACTGGTGGACCTCCTCGCCGTCGAGCAGGCCATCGCCGTCGGTGTCGTTGTTGAGCGGGTCGGTGCCGTAGACATAGACCTCCTCCCCGTCGAGCAGGCCATCGGCGTCGTAGTCGCGGTTGAGCGGGTCGGTACCGTAGGCCGCCTCATCGACATCGCTCAGGCCGTCACCATCGGTGTCGCCATCGGTCGGCACCGCCTGCGCGGGGGGCACGGGGGTCGGCTCGGCAACGACCGGCGCCGGCGTCGGTTGCGCTGGCGCGGGGGTGGGCGCGGCGTCGACCGGCGGCAGGAGCACGGTTGGCACCGGCTGCGCGGAGCCTGGGTTGGCCGTCGGCTGCGCGGCGGCCTGCGCGGCCGGCTGCTCGGCGCCGTCGACCGGCTCGCCGAGCGCGGCGACGACAAACGCGGCCGGCTGCGTGTCGCCGTTGCGCAGGGTCAGCCCACCCGTCACCAGCCGGCCGCTGCCAGCGTCAATCGGGGCCGGCTGGCCGCCATCGGTCGCGGCCTCCACGGCGCCCGAGGTCACCATCAGCAGCGCCGGGCCCGTGTGCGGCGGCAACTGCGAGCTCTCGCCCGACAAGAGAACCGCCCGCTGCAGCTCGACATCGAAGGTCCCCTTCGGATAGTCGTTGATGGCGTCGCTGGTAAAGAGGACGGTGCCGGTCACCGGGGCGCCCGGCGCCGCGGCATCTGGCGGGAGGAGCTCGATGATCCAGGCGACGCTCGGGTCGGAGCCGACGGCGTAGCGCAGGAAGGGATCGCCGGAGGCCATGAAGGCGCCCTCGCCCGGCTCGAGCCGGATGCGGCGGCTGGTGATCTCGTTGCGCACGATCGAGGCCCCGGTCCGCTGCAGGGCGAACGAGGTCGCGGCCGTCTCCGGGGCACTGGTCGAGCTGAGGCCGACCTCGCGCACGCGCCAGACGACCGGGCCATCGATGCCGGTCAGGCCCTGCGCGATCGTGTCGACGTGCGGCGCAGCGGCGGAGATATCGGCCGCCGCCGCGGGTTGCGCCGCGGCCGGCTGCGCCGCGGGCGTCTGCTCCACGGCGGCGGGAGATGGTGGCTGAGTGGGGAGATCCTGCGCGGCGACGCGCTCAGCGCCGGGCAGCATCGCCACGACCATCGCGATCCCCGAGAGCACGGCGAACCCGCGCATCACCCCGAATGGCAGTTTTCCCGCATCGCCTGCCCGTCGCATCTTCCCCTGCTCCTGTGTCCTCAAGACATCCGGCGCCAGATCCGGCCGCGGGTGCACAAATCGGCGTCCTCGACTCCTGTAATTAGTCATCTTCCACGGCTGGCGTCGTCGTCCCGTTGCGGGAGTGCCGGGCCGTACGCGCTCCGTTTCGCGCCAGTGCAGGAGACTATACTTTCCTTTGCTCCGGTGCGTTGCCGCCCTGGCACCGCGCTAACCGATCTCCAGGTAAGGGATTGCACGGGTGACCAGCGAAACCAACATCGACGCCGGCCGGCAGATTGAGACCGCGATGCCCGCGAAGCGGGTCGTCGTCGCGCAGGAGCTCGGCTATTGCTGGGGCGTCCGCCGCGCGCTCGAGATCATCGAGGCCGCCGCCGAGCCCGCGGCGCCGATCGCGCCGATCGGCGATGTCATCCACAATCCTCAGGTGGTCGAGCGGCTGCGGGAGCGCGGCGTGCAGGGCGCGGCCTCGGTCGAGCAGGCCGCCGGCCGGGGATTTCGCCGCGTCGCCATCACCGCCCACGGCATGGGACCGCACCTGGCGGGCGAAGCTGCCAGCGCCGGCCTCGAGCTGATCGACACCACGTGCCCCCTCGTAACCAAGGTGCAGCGCCTGGCGCAGAAGCTCGTCCGCCAGGGCTATTTCCTGGTCGTCTACGGCGACGCCTACCACCCGGAGGTCCGCGGCGTTATCGGCTGGGCCGGCACCTCGAAGGCCGTCGCCGCGAAGAAGATCGCCGATCTTCCCTGGAACGCGCCGCGCGGCACGTCTGGAGAAGGGATCTCCACCCCGCCACGCAAGGTCGCGGTCGTCTCGCAGACGACCAAGAACGTGAAGGAGCTGATGGCGTTCGCGCAAGAGCTGCAGGCGATGGTGATGCCTGAGGGGGGCGAGTTCCGCCTCTGCAACACGATCTGCGAGCCGACCTCCGAGCGCCAGAACGCGCTGCGCCGGCTCGTGGAGCAGGATCGGGTCGACGTGATTCTGGCCATCGGCGGCCGCAAGAGCTCGAACACGGCGCGATTGGCCGAGGTCGGCCAGTCGCTGGGCGTCGATTCGCACCACATCGAGCGGCCGGACGAGATCGACGACGCCTGGCTGCAGGATGCCGCCGTCGTCGGCGTGACGGCCGGCGCCTCCACGCCGGACGATGTCATCGAAGCGGTCGTCGCCGAGCTGGTCAGCCGGGGCTACGCCGCGCCGGAGGGAGGCATCCGCCCCACCGACCCGGAATACGTCCCCGCCTACTGAGCCGTTCCGGCCCCGGTCGGGCGCGCATCCCGGCAAATTGACACACCGTTATCGCTGAGATATTCTCCCCCAACGTCCAACCATGGGGTCCCAGGTCGGGGCCTGACAGCGCGCGCACCGCCCCGCGACTGTCGAGATGCATGGCAACGCGCCGCATGCCCGCGTGGGTGCATGCGCAATGGCCGGCAGTGTCGCCGGCAAGAAACATGGAGGATCGTTCCATGGATCAGCGCTTCGAGAACCTGGTCGATCAGCTCAAGAAGGGGAAGGTCGACCGCCGGAACTTCATGCTGCGCGCGTTCGCGCTCGGCGTCTCGGCAAGCGCGATCGGCGCCGGCCTGCGCGCCGCCGGCGTTGCCGCCCAGGATGCCAGCCCCGCCGCCGGCGAGAGCGCCGCCTCGATCGGCAACCAGTCCATCAAGCACGACACCTCGACCGATAAGGGGACCATCAAGATCTACTCCTCGTGGCCGCGCACCGGCTCGATGGAGGGGATCGGCGTCGACGCCATGGAAGCGGCGAAGATGGCCTTCAACGACTTCGGCAACGCGGCGGGCGGCTTCAAGCTCGAGTACGTCCCGCTCGACTCCGGCATCGCCGCCAACAACGGTGGCTGGGACCCGGGCGTCGAGTCGGCGAACGCCAACCAGGCGCTCGCCGATGCCGACTGCATGGTCTACATGGGGACCTACAACTCCGGCGCCGCCAAGATCTCCATCCCGATCATGAACCAGGGCGGCATGGGGATGATCTCCTTCGCCAACACCTACCCGGGTCTCACGAAGAACGTGCCGGGCGTCGAGCAGGGCGAGCCGGATCAGTACTACCCGACCGGCAAGCGGAACTACTGCCGCGTCATCGCCTCCGATGACATCCAGGGGAGCGCCTCGGCGAAGTGGGCGACTGAGACCAAGGGGGTCAAGAAGGCCTACATCCTCGACGACCGGAGCCTCTACGGCCACGGCGTCGCGCAGGTCTTCAACGACACGCTTAAGGAGCTCGGCGCGGAAGTGCTCGGCTTCGAGGGGTATGATCCGAAGGCGCCAGACTACCAGGCGCTGATGACCAAGATCGCCGATCTCGGCCCGGACCTGGTCTACATCGGCGCCACGGTCGACAACAACCCCTCGAAGGTCGCGCTCGACATGCGCTCGCTGATGCCGGTCGACCAGGTCATCCTGATGGGCCCGGACGGCCTCTTCAACCAGGCCTTCATCGACGGCGCGGG
>JADYYO010000007.1 GCA_020853615.1 Thermomicrobiales bacterium | reverse complement strand
GCTTCCCAAGCAGGCTGTCGCGGGTTCGAGTCCCGTCCCCCGCTCCCAGAAAGCCGCATGATGGTGCGGAAAGATGAGCCGGCTGCACACGCGGCCGGCTCACGCGTTTTTCAGCCTGTGAGCAATCCGGGCGCGCATGGTCGTCCCGTGACTGGCATACCTGATCTCCGACAGGGGAAATCGTGCGGTATTACCTTCCCGAGTGGCCAAGGAAGACTATTGTCCGGGCGTTGTCCACGGCGCGCAGACGCCCTTTACGAAATCCGACCATACCAGTATGATTTCGCCATGCAGGGGCGGGGCTGCCCGCGACGGAATACCGCTGCCCAGGATCGAGGATGATGACCGCGGTCTCTTCGAGCGAACTACCTATCGCCGCCAGCGAGCGAGACTGGCTGACGGTGCGCGGCGTGGAGAAGAGCTACGACGCGCGGCCGGTGCCGGTCCACGCCTTGCGCGGGGTTGATCTGACGGTTCCAGAGGGAACCCTGACGGCGATCCTCGGGTCGTCCGGGTGCGGCAAATCGACGCTGCTCAAGATCATCGCCGGGATCGAGCGCCAGGATCGGGGCGAGGTCGTGCTCGCTGGCCGGCTGATCTCTGGCGATGCGGTGCATCTCCCGCCCGAGCGGCGTGATATCGGGATCGTGCCGCAGGAAGGCGCCCTCTTTCCGCACCTCAGCGTTGCGGACAACATCGGGTTTGGCCTCCGCTCGTGGCGCGGCAATCCGATCTCGCTCCGGGCACGACGAGAACGGGTCGAGCGCATCGACGAGTTGCTCGCGCTGGTCGGCCTGACGGGGTACGGCAGGCGGCGGCCAGATGAGCTCTCGGGGGGGCAGCAGCAGCGCGTCGCCCTCGCCCGCGCCCTGGCGCCGTCGCCGAAGGCCATCCTCCTGGACGAGCCCTTCTCCGCGCTCGACGCGGGGCTGCGCGCGGAGCTGCGGCTGGAGGTGCGCGACCTGCTGCGCCGGACCACCACGACCGCGATCCTGGTGACGCACGATCAGGAAGAGGCGCTCTCCCTGGCCGATCACGTGGCGATCATGCGCGACGGCCTGGTTGTGCAATCGGGATCGCCCCACGAGATCTACACCCGGCCGGCCGATCCCACGGTGGCGAGCTTCGTCGGCGATGCCGTGTTGCTGCCGGCGGTGTTCGATGGCGGTCAGGACGGCGTCGCGGTCTGCGAGCTCGGCTGCGTAGCGGTCTGCGCCTCCTGCCGCAAGATTGGCGGCGGGCCGTGCACGTTGATGGTGCGGCCAGAGCAGGTGATCCTCGATACCGAAGGGCTGCCGGCCCGCATTCTGGGGTTCACCTTCTACGGTCACGACACCATGCTCACGATTGGAATGGGCGAAGACGGCGCGGGCGCGAGAGTCTCGGCCCGTGTCCCGAAGGGTGTGGCGCCGAAGATCGGCGACCACGTGCGCGTCCGGGTCGTGGGCGACGCTATCGCCTACGCCGACTCCGCACGAGGCGCCGATGCGGGCGTCCCGCTGCCATTCTCCACGACGCCCGGCCAAGGGGCCGAGGTTCTCCCATGAGGCAGCGATCCGGCCGCCGATAACCGAAATTCACGGTAGAGGAGGTGCGCGTGTTCCAGCGACGCGAGAATCGTCGTGCAGTTCTGCGGCTTGGCGTGGCGGCCGCTGGCCTCGCCGTGTCGCCCCTCGTGGCGCGCGGGCAGGGGACGCCCGCCGCGACGCCAGCGGGCTCGGCCGGGACCCTGACGATCTACTCCGGGCAGCATGAGGCGCTGGCGAACACGCTGGCGAGGGCATTCGAGGCGGCTTCCGGCGCCACGGTGAGCGTGCGCGCGGGGAGCGACTCTGATCTGGCGAACCAGATCATCGAAGAGGGGGACAAGACCAACGCCGATATCTTCCTCACCGAGGAGCCCGGTCCCGCCGCGACCCTCGACGCGCAGGGCCTTCTCGCGCCGATCGATGCGGCGTCGCTGGCGAAGACCGACAAGCGCTTCAACCCGGAGAACGGGCACTGGCTCGGGTATGCCGCTCGCTCGCGCGCCATCTTCTACAACCCCGAGTTGATCGCGGAGAGCGACCTGCCGGGGAGCCTTCTCGATCTCGGCAACGACGAGTGGCAGGGGAAATTCGCCTACGCGCCGACGGGCGCGTTCACGAGCACCGTCGCCTACCTCATCAACACGATCGGCGCGGACGAGACGCTGGCGTGGCTGCAGGGGATCGCGAAAAACGGCGAAAACCTGCTCAAGAACGGCGCGGTCCGGGATGCCGTTGAGGCGGGACAGATCCCGTTCGGGCTAAGCAATCACTATTACTGGTACATCCTTGCCAACGAAATGGGGGGGCCGGAGCATCTCACATCTCGCGTCCACTACATGAAGGGGCAGGATCCCGGCGGGCTCGTCCTGGCGTCGGCCGCGGCGATCCCGGCGGCCTCCCGGAACCAGGATCTCGCCCAGCAGTTTGTCAGTTGGCTGGCCGATCCCGCCGGCGGCCAGGCGATCATTGCGGCAGAGTCACCGCAGTTTCCGCTGGCCCCGGGCGTCGAGAGCCGCTTTGGGCTGCCGCCGTTGAGCGAGCTCGACCCGCCGCTCTTCGATCAGGGAAGCCTGAAGGATGCTGACCAGGCCATCGCCCTGATTCTGGAAGCGGGCATCATCTGATCGCGGCAGTGCGCCACGCCGCATCGGGCACGTCCGCGCGGGCGGCCATCTCCCCGCGCCGCCGGCGGTCTTTTCGAAGACCGCCGGCGTTGTTGACCCTCCTCGCCGTCGCGGTCGCCGCCGTCTCGCTCCTGCCGGTCGCCTATCTCCTCATCCGGGAGGGGATGGACCTGCAGCGCCTGCAGGCGCTCCTCTCCACCCCGACGACGGGCGAGCTGGTGCGGAATACCGCGCTGCTGGCCCTCTTCGTGACGCTCGCCTGCGTCGTTGTCGGCGTGGCGCTGGCCGTGCTCGTCACCTGCACCGATTTCCCGGCGCGCCGCGTCTGGATGGTGCTCTTTACCCTCCCGCTCGGCGTCCCCGCCTTCGTCGCCACCTACACCTGGGTCGCCGCCAGCTACGAATGGGCGCCCAATTCGACGTTCCTCTATGGGCTACGCGGCGCGGTGCTGGTGCTGACCCTGTCGCTCTACCCGTACGTCTACCTCCCGGTCGTTGCCGCGCTGCGGGGCCTCGACGCGACGCAGGAGGGGGTGGCCCGCGCCCTCGGTCGTGGCCCGGCGCGCACCTTCTTCGAGGTCACCCTGCCGCAATTGCGGCGGGCGATCTCGGGCGGGGCGCTGATCGTCGCGTTGCATATGCTGGCCGAGTATGGCGCATTGGAGCTGCTGCGGTATCGGACCTTGACGACCGCCATCGTGCAGCGGGCCACCGTGCTGGGCTCGCTCGAATCGGCGCGGGCGCTCTCGATCGTGCTGACGTTCGCCGCGCTGCTGTTGCTGGCCGGCGATCTGCTCCTCTTTCGCAACGCGGCGGCGCCGGTGCGCGTCGGCGGTGGCGTCGGGCAGATTCGGACGCCGTGGCGGCTTGGCCCCTCGGCGCCGCTCTTTCTCGCGCTGGGAGCGGCCATTGTCGGCGTGGCGCTCGGCGTTCCCCTCTACGGGATGATCCGCGGCATCGTCGTCATCGCCTCGGGAAAGTCCGTGATCGACGGCGGCGCGCTCGTCGCGGCGACGGCGACGACCATCGAGTACGCGGTCGCCGCCGCGCTCCTGGTAACGCTCGCGGCGCTGCCGATCAGCCTGCTCATGGTCCGCTACCCGAGCCGGGGCGTCGTGGCCATCGAGCGTGCGGCGTGGGTGGCCCACTCCCTGCCCGGCGTCGTGGTCTCGCTCGGGCTGGTCTTTTTCGCCGTGCGCTGGCTGCACCCGCTCTATCAGACCAGCGCGCTGCTCATCATCGGGTATGCGATGCTCTATCTGCCGATCGCGGTCGGCGCGCAGCGCGTTGGCATCGAGCAGGCGTCGGTGAACTTCGACCAGATCGCGCGCACGCTCGGCCGCAGCCCGGTCGCGACCTTCCTGTCGGTGACGTTGCCCCTCGCGCTGCCGGGGATCGTCGCCGGCATCATGCTGGTCGGGCTCAACGTGGCGAAGGAGTTGACGATGACGCTCCTCCTGCGGCCGACGGCCATCCACACCCTGGCAACGAAACTCTGGAGCACGACAAACGGCGAAGTGCTCGATTTCACGGCCGCTGCGCCCTACGCGATCACGATGATCGTCATCACGGCCGCGCCGACCTATCTCCTCATTCGCACCAGCCTGAGCCCGGCGAAGTCAGCCTGACGCGGCGCCAGCGTCAACGTCGCGCGGAGGGGGCGGAGCCGGCCGCGGCCGGTGCACATCGGCATCCGGGCGCTCCGGTTCGAGACGCGCGCCGGCCCGCTGGGCGTCCTCGCGCGTCGAATCGCGCAGTCGCGCCCCGGAGAGACGCGCCGCCTCGAGGTCCGCGCCGGTGATGTCGGCATCGCGCAGGTCGGCACCCTCGAAGTTCGCCCCCCTGGCGGTCGCGTCGCGCAGCGAAGCCCCGCCGAGGTCCGCCTCGGTCAGATCAGCGTCGCGCAGATCGGCGCCGCTCAGGTTCGTCTCCTTCAGCGTCGCGTGCCGGAGCTTCGCCTCGCGCAAGCGAGCATCAGTCAGGTCGGTGCTCGACAGATTGGCGTGAGAGAGGTCTTCGTGCGACAGATCCTGGGGCTTGGTCACGGTGTCTCCTCCTCCGCGCGGCGAGCGAACCAGGGTGGCGCGCCCCGGCCGCTAGCGGACGGTCGAGGGAAGAATGTGCATCTGGCTGCGGTACTTGGCGACGGTGCGCCGCGCGATGCGGATTCCATGGTCGAGGAGCCGCTCGCTGATCTGGGCATCGCTCAAGGCGCCGCCGTTCGCCGCCTCTTCGTCGATGATCTGCTGGATGACGTGCTTCACACTGAGCGAGGCGGCGAAGAGGTCGCTCATCGGGATTACCTTCCGCGACGGGAGCATGATGAACTTGCCGGCGACGGCGCGGCTGCAGGTCGACTCGTGAACACCGAGGGCATTGGCGACCTCGCTGCGGGTGAGCGGGCGGAGCCCGCGCGCGTTCCCGCGCACGTACGCCTCCTGATACGCGCAGACATATTCCGCTACCCGGAGCAGCGTTTGCCGACGCTGCCGGACCGCCCAGATGAACTGCTGGGCGCGGGCCACCTGCGCCTTGGCGTGGGAGACGGTCTCCTGGTCCGTGGCGGCCGCGGCGGCCTCTGGCGCCGGATTCTGCTCTGGCTTGGCGATCGCCCGGTAGAATGCGTCGGTGTGCAGCCGGTCGTAAATCGCGTTCGGCACCTCGATCCAGAGCTTCTCCCCCTCCAGCGTCACGACGACGTCCGGGACGACGTGGCCGCCGCTTGACGGGGCGGTCCAGGTCGCCGCCTGCTGTGATTGCAGGGGATGCGGCGTGAGCTGATCGCGGATGAACGCCTGCGCGGCCTCGACCTCGACGGGATCGACGCCGAGCGCCTTGGCGATGCGCCCGATGCGCTTGCCACCCAACTCCTCCAGGTGATCCTCGATTACCGCCTGCACCGCTGGGGGGATATCGGTCCCCTCGGCGCGCAGATAATCGACCTGCAGCAGGAGGCACTCGCGCAACGAGCGGGCGCCCACACCCGGCGGGGCGATCTCCTGGATCGTCGCCAGCACCCGTTCGATCGTCTCTTCACTGGCGCCGGTTTGCGCCGCGATCTCCTCCAGATCGAGCGTCAGGAAGCCGCGATCGTCGATGGCATCGACCAGAACGAGGGCGATCACCTGCTCTTCTCCGTCATCGAGGCTCGCCATCGCCGACTCGAGGATCTGGTCGCGGATGTCGGTCGCGCTGGCGATGAAGCTCATGGGATCGAAGTCGGGATCGGCCCCGCCGGACGAGCGGTACTCCTGGTCGAAACGGGGCAGCGATTCGTCGGCGCGGGCGGCGACCGTCGGTTCAGGGGAGGCGATACGGCACGTGGCGCACGGCTCGCCGCTGGTGCGGCGGCCGCAGACCGGGCAAACGACGCAATCTTCGAGCTCGAGCGCCGGATTCTCTTCGATCGCTTCGCTTACTGCCATCTCCAGATCGGCTTGGGAGAGACTGAGGATGTGATTGGCCTGCATGAGGAGGGGAGAGAAGCCGTGTTGCAACTCGACAGTCTGATCAACCCCCACGCTCATCTGCTGCATCGTTGCCCACCTGCGCTCGCGGCGCCGAGTTCGGGATCGGGATCCCGCACCGTTC
>JADYYO010000006.1 GCA_020853615.1 Thermomicrobiales bacterium | reverse complement strand
CGAGGAAGATATGCCCGGTGGGAAAGTGCAGATCATCGAGGTAGGTCTTTTGTGTCGCCAATGGAGATCCCGGCCGCTGCGGCAGGATGACCGATCCTGCCGCCGGGATATGCATGTGCGGGGCGTGAACCGGACTGCGACCTCGCGGCGCCCAATCGTAGATGACGAGCTCGCGCTCGTGAATATCGAGAACCTGGTACTGGTAAAACGAGGTGCTCACCCGGTATGGGCTGCATCCCGGGTCCTGGGGCAAACGCACGACCGTGTAGAGATGGGCGAACCGGAAGAGCAACTCGCCGTTGCCGCCGTGCGTCAAGAGACGGGCGACGCTTGGCTGCGTCTGCCCAGTCGTATAGAGGGTGAGGCTGTGCTCGACGCCCGGCGCGTTGCCACTCCCGAACACCGTGCCCGTTAGAAAGCAGGCGAGGGTCGCCCGGATCCGCTCCACAAAGACATCGACGGTTGCTTCAGGAGTCGCGCCGGCCAAAGGGGATCAGGAGTGCCAGATAAGCGATCTTGCGTCCCTCCGGCGTGTCGCCGAGGTCGCGGTACTCCCCAGCGTCCCATCGGGCAAGAAAATCGTCCCCGGAGACTCCGGCGAGCCGTCGTGCCTCTCGCTCGAAGAGGGCTCGCGCCTCATCGCGCGGCAGCACCGATGGCACCCGGTCAGTTGGTTGTCGAATCGCCAGCGCCATAGGCCGCCTCCATCTGCTGATTCTACCTCAGCCATAGCCTCGTGCATCGCTTGGACAAGACGAATCACTCGGAGCAGCGTGCATTCGCGCCGCCGTCGCCGTCGCCATCATCGGCCTTCGGACGTGACATCCACCGCGCCGGGCAGATCGCCCTTGAAGACGGTGAAGAGGTAGCGGAGCGAGGGGAGGAGGAAGAGGGCGCCGATGCCGAAGACGAGGAGCGCCGCACGCATCATCGCCGGCGATGCCGCCGCGTTCTGGTAGGTGAGGTCGGGCACGACGAGATAGGGGAACTGCGCGAGCGCCCAGCCGATCAGGAGCACGGCGACCTCGCCGACGGCGGCCGCCCGCGCCAGAAGAAACTGTCGACGGTAGACGGCCCAGCCGCAAAGGACCGCCAGGCCGGCGCCGATCGGCACGACGAGGACGGCCGGCCCCGTCGTCAGGTCGTTCCAGATCTTCGGGGCGCCGCCGCGCGCCAGCGGCAGGGCGATGGCGGCGAGGAGGGCGAAGACCGCCCCGGCGTGCAGGGCGCGCTCGCGAAAATCCTCCTGCAGCTCGCCGGTCGTCTCGACGGTCAGGTAGACGGCGGCGAGGAAGGCGCAGGTGGTCAGCGCCAGGAGGCCGATCGCCAGCGGGAAGGGGGCCAGCCAGGTGCGCCAGAGGTCAGCCGTCACCTCGCCGCGCTCGGAGACGCGAATGTTGCCCGAGGCGACCGCGCCGGCGGCCATGCCGAAGAAGACGGGGGTGACGGTGCTGGCGATGGCGAAGACGCGATCCCAGACCCGGCCGCCGATCGCCACGTTGCGCGCTGGAGCGCGGAAGATGAAGGCCGCCCCGCGAAAGACGATCCCCAGCAGCGCCAGCGAGAAGGGGATGTAGAGGGCGATGCTAAGCGCGGCGAAGACGGGCGGAAAGATGGTGAAGACGAGGACGATGACGAAGATCAGCCAGACGTGATTCGCCTCCCAGATGGGGCCGATGGCGTGGGCGATCACCTCGCGCTGCTCCTCGGCGCGCGGACCGCGCGCCAGCAGATCCCAGATGCCGCCGCCGAAGTCGGCGCCGCCGAGGACCGCGTAGAGGATGACGCCGAGGAGGAGGATCACCCCGTTGGCGAACTCCAGCTCCGCCCTCGGGTCAGGCCACGGCATGGTGCCCCTCCTCTGGGAATGGCGCGGGGAGCGGCGGCCCCGGCGGCGGCGGATACTCCGGGAGCGGGGTGCGGCCGAGGATGACGAGGAGGATGGCGCAGGTCACGGCGAGGATGACGTAGACGATGGTGAAGCCGCCGAGGGCGAAGAACTGGTTCGGCACCGGCGTCACCCCCTCGCTGGTGCGCATCACGCGGTAGATGATCCAGGGTTGGCGGCCGACCTCCGTCACCGTCCACCCCGCCTCGATGGCGAGGAAGCCGAGCGGCGAGGCGACGACCAGGGCGCGCAGCAGCCACGGCCCGGGGAAGCTTCCTCCCCCGCCGCGCCGCCGATGCCGCCAGGCGGCGATCCAGTACCAGGCCGCGAGGCCGATGACGGCGAAGCCGATGCCGACCATCACCTGAAAGGCGGGGTGGACGATGCGCGGGTCGGGCTGATCTTCGCGCGGCCACTCGTCGAGCCCCTGCACGACGGCGTTCGGGTCGTGGAAGGCGAGAAGGCTGAGCCCATGCGGGATGTCCAGCGCGTAGCGAAGCCGCCGCGTTTCGACATCGGGCCAGCCGCCGATGCTCAATGGGGCGCCCGCCTCGGTCCGGAAGAGCCCCTCCAGCGCCGCCAGCTTGGGCGGCTGATTGTGCGCCACCCAGCGGGCACTGATATCGCCGCTGATTAGCTGCAGCGGCGCGAAGATCGAAGCGAGCGCGACGGCGATCGTCAGTCCGGCCCGGTGGTAGGCGTCGCGGCGGCCGCGCAGCATGCCGAAGGCGGCGATGCCGGCGACGCCGAGGCCGGTGGCGATGAAGGCGGCCTGCACCATGTGCAACGACTGCTGGGGCCAGGCGCTATTGAACATGGCGGCGATCGGGTCGACGTCATGCACCTCGCCGGCGGCGAGGCGGAAGCCGGCGGGGCTGTTCATCCAGGCGTTGGCGGAGATGACGAAAATCGCCGAGAGGGTGCCGCTGATGGCGATCGGGATCGAGGTCAGCCAGTGGGCGCGGGGCGAGAGGCGATCCCAGCCGTAGAGGTAGAGGCCGATGAAGATCGCCTCGATGAAGAAGGCGAACCCCTCGGCGGAGAAGGGGAGGCCGATGATGCCGCCGGCGTAGAACATGAAGCGGGGCCAGAGGAGCCCCAGCTCGAAGGAGAGGATGGTGCCGGAGACGGCGCCGACCGCGAAGATGATGGCGAGCCCCTTCGCCCAACGCCGGGCGAGGGTGCGGTAGACCGGGATGCCGGTCTTCAGCCAGAGCCCCTCGGTGACGAGGAGGAGGACAGGCAGCGCCATGCCGATGACGGCGAAGACGATGTGAAAGGCGAGGGACGTGCCCATCTGGACGCGGGCGGCGAGCAGGTCCGACACAGGCGCCTCCCGAACTGCGACGGGCGCGACGCCCGCGATCGGGTCATGTCAGGGGAAGAATAGCGCCGATTACCAGAGGCTTCGGAGCGCGGCCTCGCGCTGGCGATCGTCGAGAGTGTGCGCGATGCTGAAGGGGAGGCGGTGCCGCTCGGCGTAGGCGGGCAGCCCACTCAGCGTCGCCCGTGCCGCGTGGGCGGGGATGCGGTCGAGACGGGCGCCGGAGGCCTCGAGCGCCGCGCGCAGCGGAGCCGTCTCCTGTCCCTGCGCGGCGGCCATGGCGACAATGCCGGGGCCGACCAGATCCCCATGCGGCAGGCCGAGGCCGACCAAATTCTCGACGCTGTACGCGAAGGCATGCTCGCTCCCCTCTTCCGGGCGCGAGTGGCCGATGAGGCTGCAGAGCTGCACTTCCAGGGCGAGCAATTGCAGCAGCCGCGCCAGCCCGGCCTGGTCACCCGCGCCGGCGCTCTCCGCAACGCGGATCGCCTCGGCGAGAAGGATGCGCGCCATGTCGGCGACATACGCGATCCAGCGCTCCCCGGGCGGGTTCCTACCCTGCTGCTCGGCAAATCTCCAGTCCCAGATACCCGTGGCAATCGACAGGACATCGCCCAACCCGGCGGCACGCACCCATGATGGCGCCGCGGCGATCACCTCCCAGTCGATCAAAAGCCGCTCGGGAGCGCCCGTTTCCTGGTAGAAGACGCAGCCGTCGCGCCGGATGCCGCTAGCCGGGGTGAGGTGCGCGTCGACGGAGAGGGCGGTGGGCACCGCGACAAGCGGGAGGCCGCGCCGCGCCATGGCGATCTTCGCCGCGTCAACCGGCAACCCTCCGCCGACGGCATAGATCACCTCCGCCTCGTCGGGCATGGCATCGGCGAGCGCGACGAAACGCTCTTCCGCGGCGTCGGTCGGCTCCGCCCGCCAGACAACCGGGAGCGCGAGCACGCCGCCAATCGCCTCCCAGGCGGGGCCACTGGTATAGAGAGCGACGGCACGAGTCTCGCGCGCGTCGGCCAGCGAAACGACCTCGATACGCGGCAGCGGCCAGACCCGGCGGGGGAGGCCATTCGGTTCGGTCATCATCCCTGCCCCGCGTCGTGTGCCTGGCGTGTCTGCCCGAAGACGATCAGACAATCCCACTCGTCGAGCTCCTCCACGGTCACGATGAGCGCATCGTCCCGCGGATCGCTCCGAATCCTGCGGCCCCGGCGCGACGCGATAGCGGCCCCCTTTGGCAGGAGCGCGCGGTCGAGACGGACCGACTGCGGGCCAACGGCTGCCGCCTGACCGGTCATCTCGAGCGAGGAGAAATTGACCAGCATAATGTGGAGGGCGCCATCGACCCGCCAGACATGGAGGCCGACCTCCGGCGCCAATTCGTGCCCGGCAATGGGCAGATCGCCCACCCCTCCCGCCGCGAGGAGGTGGCGCATGATCCGGCGCGCCTCGAACAACTCGAAGCGCCGTCGCAGGCGGCCAAGCTGGATGCCGCAGTAGACCGCCATCCCCGCGCCAACGCGGTTCCGCGTGATCGAGGGGTTCGCCGCCGCATCGGCCGGCGGGGCGAACAGCTCCCATGAGGGCATCACGTCGAAGACCGGCTCGGCGGTCGTGGGCGCGACAACCGGCTGCTCGTCGCGAACGGGGATGCGCGTTCCCACCGGGAGGCCGGCCACCTCGCGGGGAATGAGGTAGCCGAGCCCGGTATGGAGAACCTCCGGCCCCAGCCGGACGCCCAGCAGGTTTTCGAGCAGCGATTCGGCGCGTGGCGCCCCGGTCTCGTCGTGGGTGCCGACCCAGCCGCCGGCGATGAGGACCCCGCCAGCGGTCACCCATTGCTCGATGCGCGCGGCGGTTTCGGGGCGCATCGCCGCGGCACTCGGCGCAAGCAGCACGGACATTGCGTCAAAGTCGGCGTCGGTAAGGGCATCTTCCGAGAGAACACAATAGGGGAAGCCGAGTTCACGCGTCACCTGGATCGTGCCGATGACGTCGTCGAGATAGCGCTCCTCGACATCGTTCGCGCCGTATCGCTCGGCACTCTGGCGCGAGAAGAGAATCCCGACCGGGGCGATCTGCTGAGCCCCAGCGGGACGAACCCCGTCCAGGTCGGCGAAGATCGTGCGTAGGGCATCCCATCCTTCGCGGTCGGCGGCATCGGGCGCGTACATCGGGAACCAGAGGTCGCCGCCATTGGCGATGACATCCGCGCAGTTGACCGCAAGCTCGGAGTTGGAGAGCCGCGCCAGGCCCCACGGGAAGTGGGGGTACTCCATCAACGGCAGAACAGGCTTCCCCTGCCCCGCCGCTCGGGCATAGGAGACGCATGCTCCCGGCCACCAGGGGGGCTGCGCGACGAAGCGACGCCACGGCTCGATGCCGACCAGATCGAGCGACCCCGCGATGCGCGCGATGTCCTGACCGTAGAATGCTGGGCGGTACCAGCCTTCCCACTGCGGCGGAGTGCGCCCCGCGGTCTGCCCCCAATAGAGATGCCGAAGATGCGGCTGCGCCGTCGAGGCCATGGGGAAGGCGTGCTGAGCAAAAAAGGCGACCCCGGGCCTGGCCGCGCGCACCGCGCTGGCCACGGCGTCGACAAACCCGGAGACGACGCCCTCGCGCCACGAGAGGAAGCGAGCGAATTCGGGCGTTCCCCGCTCGATGGCCAGCGGAAGATCGCTTCCCGTGTCGCGGGCGTAGCGCGCCTGGCACCAGGCGCAGGCGCACCAACTCTGGAGGCTCGGCTCGTCGAGGTAGAAGCCGGCGATCGGGTAGCGCTCCGCGATCTCCGCCGACACGGCAACGATGTGCTCGCCATATGGCGAGTTCGGGCAGAGCATCTTCGCCCCGGTCTGCGTCGATTCCCGCCCATCCGCCCACCGCTGCACCCAGTCGGGGTGCGGCTCGTAGAACTCCGGCCCAGCAAAGAGGGCATTGACGTAGGCGATCAGGGCCAATCCGCGCCCCGCAGCCCGGGCACAGACCTCGCCGAAGAGATCCCGGCTTTGCAGCGCTGGGTGCTCCGGCGCCAGCGAGCTCGGGTAATATGCCTCACCACCCCCGTAGCCAATGGCGAAGCAGACGATCGTGTTGACGCCCCGGTCGGCCAGAAAGTCGACCGTGGCGTGGGGATCGAAGCGATCGAGCCGCGCCTGCGTCAACTCCAGCGTGACGGCGCGGATAGCGCTCGGCAGACCTGACAACGACGAGCTCCTCTCCCTTTCGCGGATAGCGCCGCGCCCCTTATCGGCCACGCCGTGTGACGGCCTCAGGCGTCCGGCGCGCCGCACCACTCGACGGCGGCGACGAGCGTCGCTTTGAGCATCGCGACGAGTTGATCGATCGAGACCCACTCGTCAACCGAGTGGATCGGGCCACCGCCCGGGCCCCAGAGGACGGTCGGGCAGCCGGCGTGCAGGATCGGGAGGCGGAGGTCGCTGCCACCGCCGCCCACCACCCGAGGCATCTCCCCGAGGGCGATCCGTGAAGCGCGTTGCAGAGCGCGGACGAAGGGATCATCTGGCTGGATGCCCGCGGCCTCGAACCAAAGCCCGAAGCGCTCGAACGTGAAGGGGTGCTCCCGCAGCCAGGGATCGTCGGCAGCAATCTCACGCAGATAGCGTTCGAAGTCATCGACAACCCGGTGAATATCCTCGCTGGGGAGGCACTCGATCGTCCCCTCCATCACCGCCTCGCCCGGCACGGTCGATGGCCAGGCCCCCGCCTGGATGGTGCAGATCGCCGTCGGCACTTTCGTTCGCTCCCGCCCCTCGTAGAGCGGATCGGAGACGACCGATTCGCGCATGCGAGCGTAGTGCTTGACCGCGTCGTAGATGACGTAGGCGGCGTCGATGGCGGAAACAAGATCGCGGTGATACTCGGTCCCTCCCTCCTCGCCGGCGACGGTGATGCGGAAGAACTGCGCGCCCCGCCCGGAGATCAGCATCACATCCGGGCTGGTCGGCTCGAGCATGATGCAGCCGGCGTCGGGGCCGTAGTGCCCGCGCAGGATCGCGGCGAGGGTACCGTTACCCCCCGCTTCCTCGTCGAGAAGGAAATGGGCCGCGACATCTCCCGCGAAGCGGATCCCCATCTCGTCGAGGAGCTCCAGCGCCACCAACGCGACGCCGCACCCGCCCTTCATGTCGGCCGCGCCCCGGCCATAGATGCGCCCCTCCGCGACCTCTCCGCTGTGCGGCCCGTACGTCCAGCGCGTATTCGGGTCAACCGGCACCGTGTCGATGTGGCCGTAGAGGATGAGCGATCGACCGCCGCCCGTCCCCTTGCGTGTGGCGACGACGTTGCAGCGATCGGCGTACCCGTAGGCGACCGGCACGTAAGCAGGATGAGTGCGTAGGGTATCCTCGTCCGGCGCCCAAGCATCGACCTCGACGTCAAGGCGCCTGACCTGCCGCTCGAACCACTCGGCGAGCGGACCCTCCTCGCCCATCACGCTCGGGATGCGCACCGCCTCCGCAACCACCTCCACCAGGCGGTCGCGATTCGCCTCTGCCGCCGCGAGCAGCATCGGTACCAGATCGTTCCTCATGTGCCGTCCTTCCTCGGGCTATCAGGTATCGGCTTCTGACTGTTGGCTGCTGGCTCTGGGCTCACGACGTCCGACTTCCGAGTCATTTCTTGCCGGCTCGCCGACTTGCCGTCCTGTTATCCCTTGACCGCGCCGAAGCTGAGCGAGCTGACGAAGGTCTTGCGGACGAGGATGGCGAAGATGACCACCGGCAGGGTGCCGATGAGGGCGGTGGCAAACATCTCGCCCCAGAGGATGCCGGAGTGGGTGAGGAAGAAGCCGATCGAGGTCGGATAGGTCCGCGCCTCCCGCGTCGTCAGGAAGAAGGCGAGGGTGAACTCGTTCCAGGCGCCGATGAAGAGGAGGATGGCGGCGGCGGTCAGTCCTGGTGCAGCCAACGGCAGCGTCACCCGCAGCATCGCCCCGAGCCGGCTGGTGCCATCGACCATCGACGACTCCTCCAGCTCGCGCGGCACGTCCTGGATGAACCCGCGCACCAGCCAGATTCCCCAGGGGATGTTCCAGAGGGTGTAGGTGACGATCAGGACCCAGACGGTGTCGAACAGATGGAGGCGGCGCGCGAGGTCGAAGTAGGGGAAGACGACGGCGATGGCCGGGATGAGCTGCATCACCAGGAAGAGGTAGGCGATCCCCTCCCGCCAGCGGAGGCGAAAGCGGACCAGGCCATAGGCGGCGGGGACGGCGAAGAGCATCGCCAGGGCGGTGCTGCCGACCGCGACGACGATCGTGTTGCGCAGGAAGCGGAAGAGGGCGTCATTCTCGGTAATCGCCCGATAGTTGTCGAGTGTCGGGGTGAAGACGAGCTTCGGCGGCAACGCGATGTTGTCGACCGGGGTCTTGAACGAGGAGAGGAGCATGTAGAGGTACGGCAGCGCGAAGGCGGCAGCGATGGCGAAGGCGAGGATCGTCGCCAGCAGCGAGCCATCGCGGCGCGCCCTGCCAAGGCGTGCGATCCCGCCGCGCCGCTCGATCGTCGCAGGTGTGCCGGTGATTGGCTGGGCGAGGCTCATCGCCGCTTCCCTTCTTCCGATGAGCATGCTCGCGCCATCCCGCTCATGCCTCGGTCCGGTAGCGCTGCAGAAGCGTGATGAAGAGCCAGGCGATGAGGAGCATCATCCCGATCAGGATGATGCTGTAGGCCGCTCCGACCCCCGGCCGCTGCTGCTCGATGGTCGTGCGGTAGACAGCGATAGGGAGGGTCTCGGTCGCGTTCCCAGGGCCCCCGGCGAACATGACGAAGACGACGTCGAAGCTGCGGAAGAGATCCATCACCCGCAGCGTGGCGGTGATCAGGATCAGCGGCAGCAACAAGGGGAGCTTGATCGAGTGCAGCACCTGCCAGCGGCTCGCGCCGTCGACCTCGGCCGCCTCGACCGGCTCGCGCGGCAGCGCCTGCAGCCCGGCGAGGAGGATGAGGATGAAGAAGGGGGTCCACTGCCAGATGTCGACGAGGATCACCGCCGAGAGGGCGAAGTCGGTCGAATACCAGTTCGGCTGGGGGAGGTGAAAGAGGCTCAGCGCCCAGTTCACCAGCCCCTCCTGGCTGAAGTAGAGCTTCCAGATCATGCCGACCATGGCCGGCATCAGGATCATCGGGACCAGAAGGATCGTCACTACCAGCGAGCGTCCCGCCAGCGCGCGGTCGATGAGGAGCGCGATGCCGAGGCCGAGGAGCAGCTCGGCCACCAGGGCGACGCCGGCGTAGATGAGGGTCAGCTTGAGTGAATGCCCGAGCGGGACCGACCCCGTCAGCAGCCGCTCGAAGTTGAGTAGGCCGACATCCTTCGCCTGCGCTAGCGGCTGGCCGAGCTTCCAGGCGCGCGTGCTGGCGCGCACGAGCTGGATCGTCGGCGCGATGGCCAGGATGGCGGTGACCAGCAGCGCGGGGCCGATGAAGAGGAAGGGCGTGATCTGGTGGGAGCGGCGTGCCCGCTCCCACCCCGGCGTCAAAGCAGACACCATCGCATCCTCTGCCCTCCCCATCAGCCCTGCACCGCCCCGCTAGCTCCCCTCCTCCGCGAAGAGCGCGTCGATGTCCTCCTGCATCTTGGCGACCGCCTCGGCGGAGGTCATCTGGCCGACGAACGCCTCAGAGCCGTAGTTACCGATGATGTCGGACATCTGCGTCCAGAGCGGCGTCTTTGGCACGACGCTCAGCCCCTTGGCGGAGAGATCACCCGCCTGCACCAACGCCTCGCCGGTTGCCTCGAAGTAGGGGTACTTCTGGCGGTTGGCAGGGTCATTGAATGCGGAGGAGCGGGAGACGATGCCGCCGGCGTTGATGTAGTCCTGGCTGGTATAGCGGCTGGTCAGCCAGGTGATGACATCCCACGCCAGATCCTGCTTCTCCGAGGAGGCATTGATGCCGTAGGCCCAGCCCCAGACGCCGGTGTAGGCGCCAGCAGGACCGGCCGGCAGCGGCGCGTAGCCGAGCTTCCCGGCGACGGTCGACTTCGACGGGTCTTCCATCTCCGGTCCGGCGGCGGTCGCCTCGATCAGCATCGCCACCTTGCCGTTCTGCATCGCGGCGAATGACTCGGGAAAGGAGAACGACTCGATCCCAACCGGAGCGGAGGCCTTCAGCGCCTTCATGAAGTCGAGCGCGGCCGCGCTCTCCGGCGAGTCGATTGCCACGTCGCCCGTCTCCGGGTCGAGCATCATCCCGCCGAAGGGGAAGAGGAAGATCGAGTAGGTGTAGGTGAACTGCCACCCCTTCTGGGCGCGGAAGGCGACCCCTTCCACCTCGCCGCCGTCGTGGAACTGCTTGGCGATCTGCTCCAGCTCCTCCCAGGTTTTCGGCGCCTCGATCCCGGCGGCGTCGAACAAGTCCTTACGGTAGATCAGGAAGACGCTCTCACCGGCGGTGGGGATCCCGAACGTCTGGTCGTTGACGGTAAAGATGTCACGATAGGCAGGCATCAGGTCTTCGAAGTCGTAGAAGGCCGGCGCCTGGGCGACGCGGTCATCGAGTGGCACGATGCAGCCGGTCTCTCCCATCTGGGTGACCGCCTCGACCGCGACCTGATAGATGTCGTAGGTGTTGCTCGCGCTGCCGCACTCCAGCAGCTGCTTCTCGAGCATCGCCCCCTCTTCCATCACGTCGAACTCGACCTTGACGCCGGTTGCCTCCTCGAAGGGCTTGATCGTCTCCTGGAAGGCGGTGGTCGAGGGGTGCGCCGAGACCGACATGACGATCGTCTCGCCCTCGTGCTTCGCCTTGACCTCGGCAAGCCACGCCTGGACCGAGGCGGGGTCGTAGGCGCTGGCAGACGGCGTGGCGTCCTGCGCGGCGGCCCCTCCCGAGCCGAGGGCAACGAGCATCGGGAGGAAGAGCGCGACGAGGGCGACGAGGAACGGAAGCCTGAACCTGGCAGAGCGGCCTGACATGGATGCCTCCTGTTGCGAGCGTCGCCTCCCGCCCGGACTCAACCGGCGAGCTGGGCGGTGCGAGGCAGGGGGTGATCCTATGCGAGCTCCGTTGCCATGTCAACAGGATGCGTTCACGAAGCGGATCGCCTCCGGTAAGATGTTCGGCACGTGGTTCCCTCATCAGGCCATTTGGGCATGGCCCCGTGGCGATCGTTCACCGGCGAGCAGGCAGCTCGGCGTCTCGTCCGCGCCTTGGCCAGGAACGGGAGGGGCCGCGAGAGGCGATAGCGGCCGCGTGGCAAAGCGTGGATACTGGCGCGCCAGACGCGGAGAGCCGTTCCGGACGAGCAGCACTGCCACGAGGCCGGGAGCAAGGAGAGCGCTGTGGTACTGAGGAGCTTCATCGGGGCGCCCATCAAGCGGAAGGAAGACCCGCGGCTGATCACGGGGTCGTCGATCTACGTCGACGATCTCGCGCTGCCGGGGATGGTGCACGTCGCCCTCGTGCGCAGCCCCTACGCCCACGCGACGATCACGGGCATCGAGACCGCTGAGGCGCGCGCCATGCCGGGCGTCGTCGCCGTGATCACGGCAGGCGACCTGGAGCCGATGCTGGCGAGCAAGTACCCGGTCGAGATCCACGACGGGCCGGGCGAGCGGCCCGAGGAGCAGGCCGACGACACCCCGTCGGGCATTCCGGTGCCGCCGGTCGCGCCGCTGGCGCGCCGCAGGGTCCGCTTCGCCGGCGAGCCGGTGGTGGCGGTGGTGGCCGAGTCGAAGGCGCAGGCGCAGGACGCGGCAGCGGCGGTGCAAGTCGACTACGAGCTGCTGCCCGCCGTCATCGACCCCTACGAGGCGCGGCAGCCAGGCGCGCCGCAGCTCTATGCGAACGTGCCGAACAACATCAGCGTCCGTGAAGAGACGGTGCACGGCGACGTCGACGGCGCGCTGGCCAACGCGGCCATCCGGTTCACGGCCAGGATCCGCGCGCCGCGTTGCCACCCGATGCCGATGGAGACGCGCGGGACCGTGGCCGCACCCGATCCGATCACGCGCGGGCTGACAGTCTGGACCTCGACGCAGGCGCCGCACGGCTTCCGCAACGAGATCGCGGCCGCCTTCGGCCTCGGCCAGAACCAGGTGCGCGCCATCGCCCCGGAGGTCGGCGGCGGCTTCGGCTGCAAGTTCGGCGCTTACCACGAGGACTTCATCGCCGCCGCGCTCGCGCTCACGCTGCAGCGACCGGTGAAATGGATCGAGACGCGCAGCGAGCACTTCGTCGCCACCAACCACGGCCGCAATCAGTGGGGCGAGTTCGAGGTCGGCGCCGACAGCGATGGGCGGATCCAGGCACTGCGCGGCCGGGTGCTCCTCGATTCGGGCGCCTATCCGAAGGATCTCTCCCTCGCCTGGTGCACGTGGGTGATGTCGACCGGTCCCTACGAAGTGCCGAACCTCGATTATGTCGTTGAGGGGGTCTACACCAACACGGGCGCGAACGGCGCCTACCGTGGCGCAGGCCGGCCCGAGGCGACCTTCTACCTCGAGCGGCTGATGGATATCCTCGCCGACGAGGGCGGGCTCGACCCGGCCGAGGTGCGCCGGGTCAACTTCATTGCCCCCGACCGCTTCCCCTACAACACCCTCACCGGCGAGCGGTACGACACCGGCGAATACGAGAAGCCGCTCGACCGCGCGCTGGAGCTGGTCGACTACCAGGGCCTGCGGCAGGAGCAGGAGGAGCTGCGGCAGCAGGGGCGCTACCTCGGCATCGGCCTTGCCTCCTACGTCGAGATCTGCGGTTTCGGGCCGTGGGAGAGCGCAACCGTCCGCGTCGAGCCGGGCGGGGAGGTGACGATCTTCACCGGCATCTCGCCCCACGGCCAGGGGCAGGAGACGACCTTCGCCCAGCTCGCCGCCGCGTACATCGGGGCCGATTTCGACCGGGTGATCGTCCACCACGGTGATACCGGCAATACCGCGCATGGCAATGGCACCGGCGGCAGCCGCGGGCTGGCGGTCGGCGGCGCGGCGCTCGTCCTCTCGCTGGAGAAGGTGCGGGAGAAGGCGCGCCAGATCGCGGCGCACATGCTGGAGGCCGCGCCGGAGGATATCGAGCTGGTCGATGGCCGCTACCGGGTCAAGGGGGTGCCGTCCGGCGGCGCGACGCTGGCCGAGATTGCGGCGGTCGCCTACGGCAGTAGCCTGCCCGCCGAGATCGACGCCGGGCTGGAGTCGACCGACTTCTTCAAGCCGGCGGACGAGACCTTCCCCTTCGGCACCCACGTCGCGGTGGTCGAGGTCCTCCCGGAGACGGGCGAGGTGAAGCTCCTGCGCTACCTCTCGGTCGACGATTGCGGAAACATCATCAGCCCGGTCCTCGTGACGGGGCAGGTGCACGGCGGGCTGGCGCAGGGGATCGGGCTCGTCCTCTGGGAAGAGCTCCTCTACGACGAGAATGGCGAACTGTTGACCGGCACGCTCAACGACTACGCGCTGCCGAAGGCGGACGGTTTCCCGAACTTCGAGACGCACCACACGACAACGCCCACGCCGATCAACCCGCTCGGGGCGAAGGGGATCGGCGAGGCGGCGACGATCGGCTCGACGCCGACGGCCGCGAACGCCGTGATCGACGCCCTCTCCGCCTTCGGCATCACGCACCTCGATATCCCATTCACCCCGGAGAAGGTCTGGCGGGCGATCCGGGCGGCGCAGGAGGCGGAGGCGACGCCGCAGGCGGCGGATTAGGCCGCCTACGGCCCCATGTCATCCTGAGCGGAGCGAAGGATCTCGGCTCCCCAGAACCGTGTGTCCCTTGAGCCGAGATGCTTCGTGCCTCAGCATGACACGATGGCGGAGCGAGTCGCCCGCGGTTGAATGCCCACAGGATGACGAGGAGAACGACAGATGACAACGCGAACCCGGGTCGGCTCGGGCAACCCGTTCGAGGAGAAGGTCGGCTATTCGCGGGCGGTGCGGGCCGGCAATCTGGTCTTCGTCGCCGGCACGACCGCGATGCAGGATGGGGAACCCGTTTACATCGGCGACGCGGGTGGCCAGACGCGGCACATCATCGGCATCATGCTCGCGGCGCTGACGGAGGCGGGAGCGACGGCGGACGATGTCGTGCGCTACCGCGTCTACCTGACCGACATCGGCGACTGGCCGGCCGTGCTGGAGGAGATGACCCGGGCGTTCGGGCCGGCGCGACCGGCGGCGACGCTGGTCGAGGTCAAGGGGCTCATCAACCCCAATTCCCTGGTCGAGATCGACCTCGACGCCTACGTCGGCATCACGAACGAGGCCGACTGACGACCCCATTCCCGCCCACTGAGCGTGGCCAGACAGCGAAGGCACGGCGCGCCGCCGGTGACGGTCTCGCGCTAGTCGATGCCGATCTGGTTGCGTGCCGGCAGAAAGCGGACAAGCCGGAATTTGCTATCCGCCCTGGAGACGATGCCAACGCCACCGAGAATCATGCCCAGTTCGAGCAGGGCACCGGGCGGGGCAGATTCACCCAGAATGAGCGCACTCCAGAGCATGCCGGAGATGGGGATGAGAAAGGTCACGCTGGAGGTCTTCTGCTAACGACGCCAATACCGCTCGGCCGGAGACGGCGAGCGGGGCTATGTGCACTGGCCCGCTCCACCGCGGCCTGGGTAGCCTGACGACGCCCGGAGGACCATTTGGCCTACCTGCTGCGCCAGGCGCACGCGGCGGTCCGCCTCACGATCGAACGCGCCCTGGAGGATCTTCAGGTCACGCGGCCACACTTCCTGGTCATGACGATGATCAACGCCTATCCCGGGGTGTCATCCGCTGACGTGGCGCGCCTGCCGATGCTGACGCCGCAGACGATCAGCCTGATCGTGGCCAATCTCGAGCGTGCCGGCCGGATCACGCGGTCGGTGAGCCCCACCCACGGCCGCGTCCAGCGCATGGAGTTGACGGAGGAGGGGAGGGAGCTTCTCGGCCGCTGCCGGGAGCGCGTTCAACCGATCGAGCCGCGGCTCACGGCCGGCATCTCCCCAGAGCAGGAAGCCGGCATCCGGCTGGCTCGTCGATCTCGCGACCAGGGATCCCGGCACGAACGATGCGACGGCGAGCGGGCAACCCGGCGAGGCGCATCACCGAGTCGTCAGCCGGTAGCCACCTGCCCCACGAGATCCCGCGCGATCTTCTCCGCCCCGACGAAGGTCGGGATGTTCGTGTTGGCCAGGGTGACGAAGGGCATGATCGAGGCGTCGGCGACGATCACCCCATCCAGGCCGTGCACGCGGCCGGAGGCATCGACGACATTCTCCCGGCCGCTCGCCGGTCCCATGCGGCAGGTCCCGGCCGGGTGGTAGTCGTGCACGGCGTTGTGCAGCAGCCAGGCGCGGATCTCCTCGCAGGTGGAGACGGCGGGCCCAGGCGCCAGCTCCTCCTGCAGCATGGCCTGCATCGTCGGCTGCGCGCTGAGCTCCCGGGCCAGCAGGAAGGCGTCGGTCAGCGCGTCGAGGTCGTACCCCTCGGGATCAGAGAGGTAGTTGGTGTCGATCACCGGGGCGGCCTCGGGGTCGCGCGGTGAGGCCGGGTTGAGGCGGATCGTGCCGCGCGAGCGGGGCGCCATCACCGCGGCGGCGATCGTGAAGCGCCAGCCCTGGCCGGCGACCGGCCGGGAGGCGACCGGGTAGAGGTGGAGATCGTACGGCCCCGCGCAGCGGCTGGAGCGCGCCAGGCCGATGGTCCCCTCCTCGCGCGGCAGCCCGCCCGCGGCGACGAAGGCGTCCATCATCGCCACGGCCTCCGGGCAGGGCCGGTAGGGAATCCCGAGGGCGGGGTGATCCTGCAGGTTGCGCCCGACGCCCGGCAGATCGTGGACCGGCGCGATGCCGGCGGCGCGCACCTCATCGGCCGGGCCGATGCCCGAGCGGAGGAGGATGAGCGGCGTGCCGTAGGCGCCGCCGGCGAGAATGACACGCTCGGCCGCGATTCGCACGGGGCCATCCGGCCCGACGACCTCCAGCCCGGTGACGCGCGCGCCATCGAGGGTCAGCCGATCGACCAGAGTGTCGGCGGCGATGCGCAGCCGCGGCGAGTCGCGGATCGGGTCGAGGTAGGCGAAGGCGGCATTCCAGCGCGCTCCGGTCATCGGGTCGATATTGACCGGCCCGATGGCGAAGCCGAACTCAGGATCGAGGCTGGAGAGGTCGGGGATGATCGGGTAGCCCGCCTCGGCCGCCGCCGCCAGTACCGCCCGGTGGAAGGGGGTCAGCCACGCCTCCGGCGCGACGTGGACGCGCAGCCGCGCGCTCACCTCGTGGAAGAGCGGCTCCAGGTCGGCGGCGCTCCAGCCGGGGTTCTCCACGGCCCAGGCGTCGTAGTCGGCACGGTGGCCCCAGACGGCGGCGGCCCCATTGTGGGAGGAGCAACCGCCCATCACCCGCGCCCGCTGCAGCGCCATGTCGGGCACGCCATGCTGGCAGGCGGAGAGGTAGTTCCAGGAGAAGTCCGCGACCGGCATCAGCGTCGGGTCGAGGAGCTCCGATGGCCACCCGCCGCCGATGAATGACCCAAAATCCGGCCCCGCCTCGAGGAGGAGGACCTCCTCGCCCGCTTCGACGAGCCGCGCGGCCACCACCGCGCCCGCCGGCCCCGCGCCGACCACTACCGTCCCCGCCGCCCGCGGCAACGCCCTTCCATTCCCAAGCGTCACGCTCACCCTCGTCTTCACTGGTCGATTCGGTTCATGGGGGGATGATAGGGCTATCGGCTATCGGCCATCAGCTATCGGCCATTGGCCTTTGGCTGTTGGCTCCTGGCGTTTGGCCCACGATGTCGGGAGCGCTGGGGCGATCGACGGAACGCGTGCGACCAAAGTCCCATGGTGAGCTAGGGCGAAATGCAGATCGCGGAATTCGACCGAAGTCACTCGCCGCTCGCAGCCCGGCGGCGCAGACTCGCAGAAGACGACGCGGCGGGAGCGCGCAGACCAACGACGAACGCGAGGAAGGAGTTCGACATGGATACGAATCACGAGCCGAAAGCCGTCGCCCGGATCTCTCAGCCTTCTCGCCGGCAGGTCGTGGCCGGGCTCGGGGCATTGGCCCTGGGATCGTTCGGCCTGCTCGCCGCGCCAGATGCGGCCTTCGCCGAGCTGAAGCCGGCGGTCGGGACAGAGCGGCATGGACACTCGCATCATGGCCGCCACACCCATCACCGGCGACATCATCGCACGCATCACGGGCGAAGGCACCGATAGCGACGTCCGCTGGAGCCAGGATGGGTGTAATGACATCCATCCTTCACGAATCTGCGTCGCCGCCACGGGAGCCAGGCGATCGCCTGGCTCCCGGCTATGTCCTGCTCGGCCACCTCCACCGGGGCGAGTTGCTCGACGTCTACGATCTCTGGAGCGAGGAGCGCGACTGCCGCTGCGCCGCCAAGGTCCTCCGGCCGGAGGCGCGGCACGACACGCAGGCGCGCCGCCACCTGCTGCGTGAGGGACGCCGGCTCCGGCGGCTGACGCACCCGCATATCGTCCGCGCCTACGCGACGATCCTGGAGCCGCTTCCAATCCTGGTTCTGGAGACGCTGCCCGGGGAGACGCTGGAGCGGTTGGTCGAGCGAGCCGGCCCGCTGGACGACGTGTCCCTCGGCTACCTCGGGCTGCAATTGGCCTCGGCGCTCACGTACCTGCACCGGTACGGGCTGCTGCACCTCGACCTGACGCCGGCCAACGTCGTCGCCAGCCAGGGGATGGCGAAAATCATCGATCTCAGCCTGGCGCGGCGGCCGGGTCAGGGCCGGCGAGATCTGGGAACGCCCGGCTATCGCGCGCCCGAACTCGTCTCGGGCGGGATGCTGGGTCCCGCGACCGATGTGTATGGCCTCGGGGCCGTACTCGTGTTTGCGGCCGACGGCCAGGCAAGGGAGGACGACGGCGCAGCGGCGCTCGCGACGATCCACGCCGCATTGCCATCGCGGGTGACGGCTGCCATCGCCGCCTGTCTGGCGCCTGATCCCGAACGTCGCCCGGACCTTTCCGACCTGACCGTTGCCCTGAGCGAGCTCGTTGCCTGCTCGGGGAGGACCAGCGCCTGAGATGCCGGATGTCGGATGTCGGATGCCGGGTGATAGAGTGGAACGCGGAGTTCTGGATCTCCAGGCGCTGAGCCAATGACCATCGCCCAGCCAGCGTTCGCCTTCCGACTCACGACTTCCGCCCTACAGGAGACGACGTGGCCAGCACGCCCTCGATCGACCGGGACGACGAGGCGATCCGCGCGCTGCATCGCGGGCTGATCGCCGCCTGGAACCAGCGCAACCCCGACGACTACGCCGCGCGCTTTCTCGACGACGGCTCCGTCGTCGGCTTTGACGGCAGCCAGATGGAGGGGCGCGCGGAGATCGCCGCCCAGTTGCGGGCGATCTTCGCCGACCACGTCACCGCCCCATACGTGGCGAAGATCGAGGAGGTGCGCTTCCTCGCGCCGGGCGTCGCCGTCCTGCGCGCGATCGTCGGCATGATCCCGCCGGGGCAGAAGGATCTCAATCCGGCCGCCAACGCGCTGCAGACGCTGGTCGCCGTCGAGCGCGATGGGCAATGGCACATCGCGCTCTTCCAGAACACCCCGGCGCAGTTCCACGGCCGCCCGGAGCTGGTCGAGCAGATGACGAACGAACTGCGCGAATTGCTGTAGGGCGCGAGTCATTCCGCGTCGCGCCGCAGAGCCATCCAAAGGAGCGAACGCTCTCGGCTCCCCAGGATCTCGTTGCCCCTGAGCCGAGATGCTCCTGCGTCAGCATGATACGGCATAGGGAGCGCCGCCTCAGAACTGCAGCGCCTCTCAGAGGAAGCGCTCGAACGCCGAGACGATCTGCTCGAGCGCGCGGACCGAGGCGACGGGATCGCCCGGAATGTCCATGCCGTGGTCGGCATCCTCGATCACGACCGATTCGCCGCCGGTCGCCTCCTGGACTGCCTGCAACCAGCCGCGATCGTAGTGCGGATCGGCGGTGCCGATCACGAACAGGGACGGGCCGTCGAATACTCCGATCTGTTCGCGGAGACGGTCGTTCCCGAGGAGCGGCGTGAGCCAGACAGCTCGCCGCAGGGCAGCGGGTTGATCGTCCATCGTCAAGAGGTGGCCCATCGCCGCGGTTCCCAGTGACTTGCCGATCAGCGCGATTCCGTCGTACGCGCGCTGGGCTGCCCCGGCCCGATAGGCGGCAATAGTGTCTTCGCGCAGCCACCGGCCCTGCTCGGCCTCGGAGAGCGTTCGAAACTCGGGATGGCGGTTGTACGCGTACTCGACGCGGAGCACGTCCCAGCCGCGCTCAAGCAGCAGGTTCTCGGCGTAGTAGAAGAGGGGCATGTCGAGGGTGTAGCCAAACCCCGGCAGCAACACCGCGAGGTGGTCGATCGCCCCGCGCGGGCGCTGCATCCGGTTCGGCACCGGTGCGCCCCGATAGCCGGCGATCGGGAGCGCGTGTTCAGTCGCCATTCCTCAATCCTCCCGCAACTCGACGCCGCCATCCGATCGGGTACACGAACCGCGACAACGCGGGCCGTGGAAACGCGGGGCGCGTACGCTTCCCCTACGAAGCAACAGCCTGCCACCATATCAGACGAATGCGTTGCGCGCATTTCTGTAATTCGCGACGGCGAACGCGCCGCGCCGGCCCCGTGTCATCCCGCGACTCCCTCGCCGCGGGATGACGAGCGGGGCAGTGCCGACGGGGGCGAGCTTATTCTCGCCCGCCCCCGATGCCCCCTGCCTCGATCGCGCCGTTGCTAGGGCAAGCGGCAGCGGCCGGCGGTACAGGGCACGTCATTACAACACTCGTCACTGCTACTGCAGAATCCGCCGTACTCGAGGCAGCCGTGCGGGGAGCCACAGTTCCCGTCGCTGCCGCAGAAGCCGGAGCAGCACGCGCCGCAGTTCTTCTCGGCCGCACAGAGAACGGGACAACTGGCGCCATCGGGCAGACAGCAGCGCCCAGTCTCGCAAGAGCCAGACTGCGGACAGCAAGGCTCGCCATCGTCGCAGCGTTCTCCCACCTGATGACAGACCGGAATCCTCGGGTCGCAGATGCCGTTCACACACAACTGCGTGCCACAACACTGGCAGTCGTTGGTGCAATTGCGCCCCTCGCCCAGGCAGCACTGCGGCACCGAGCGGTCGCCGGAGGGGCAGACGGTCGTCCCTTTCTCCGGGGGGACGACGTAACAGGTCACGATGCCAGGCCCTATGCCCCTGCTGGACGCAACACCCGACGCGCTTTCAGGGTCGCAACAGTGATCTCCCTCCCGGCAGACGGCGTTGAGCTCCACACAGGGCGGTGGGGGCGGCGGGATCGGCCGGCAGAAGCCATCGGTCGTCTCATCCGGCTCGTAGCCGTCATCGCAGTAGCAGCGGCCCTTTTGACTCCCCTTGACTGGTCGGAAGTTCGAACCCTTGTGCGTCAGGCAGCTCGATCCTGGGCAGCAGCCGTGCGGAGGATGGTGCCTGGCCACGGGCAACCGTTTCCCGCACTTGCCCCCGTACGGGGGTCCCACGTGCTTGTCGACGGCCTGGCTGCAAGGCAGTCCGATGACCCGCGGTTCGTCCGCGCCGGCAGGGTTGCGCGCTCGCCGCCTGGGCCGCCGGTCACCCACGGCATCCGCGCGGTCATCGGGCACGATGGCTCCCAGGATGGTGGCCAGCCCACTGCCTGCCACCAGGCGCATCAGCGTGCGCCGAGAGCGAAGGGTCACCGCCCATTGGCGGGTCAGTCGATCGAAGCGCTTCTCGTCCATGCTCTCCTCCATATGTGCGCCCCGCGCATCGGCGATATCGCCGATCAGCCCCAATCCTATGAGCACACTCCTGAGGAGACATCCGTAAGATTACGCATTCCCGGCCGTCGCCGGGCAGATCCAAACCCCGCTGCTTCGCAATGGGCCGGGTCGATGGGCGTCGCTCGCTGTCGTCCCACGAGGGATCATCGCGCCCGCGCGGGCAGCACCGGCGACGGTGTACGCTGTACCCAGGGAGCAATAGCGTGCAGGCCGCTCATCAACAGGGAGCAGCGCCATGTCCACCACCGGGCCGTTCGACGTCGCCGTCGTGCAGGATGCCTCCGTCTTTCTCGACCGGGAGGCCTCGATCGAGAAGACGATCGCGCTGGCGCGGGAGGCGGCGGGCAAAGGGGCGAAGCTCGTCCTCTTTCCGGAGGCGTTCATCGCCGGCTACCCACGCGGGCTCAGCTTCGGCGCGGTCGTCGGCAGCCGCAGCGCCGAGGGGCGCAAGCTCTTCCGCTGCTACGCAGAGAGCGCCATCGCGCTGGCCGGCCCCGATGGCGCCCGGTTGGGCGCGGCCGCGCGGGATCTCGGCATCCACCTCGCCGTGGGCGTCGTGGAGCGCGACCCGGTCAGCGCGGGGACCCTCTACTGCAGCCTCGCGCTCTGGGGACCGGACGGCATCCTGCAAAGCCTGCATCGCAAGCTGAAGCCGACCGCCAGCGAGCGCATCATCTGGGCCGAGGGCGATGGCAACGGGATGTTTGTGGCCCCGACCCCCCTCGGCAATGTGGGCGGGCTGATCTGCTGGGAGAACTACATGCCCTTGGCGCGCACCGCGCTCTACGAGCAGGGGCTCGACCTCTACCTGGCCCCGACCGCCGACGGCCGCGAGAGCTGGCAGGCGACCATCCGCCACATCGCGCTCGAGGGACGCTGCTTCGTCCTCTCCTGCAACCAGTTCGTCACCAAGGCTGACTATCCCGACGATCTCGGCAAGGAATCGATGCGGGAGATCGCGGAATTGTCCGACCCCCTCAGCCGGGGCGGCAGCGCCATCATCGGGCCGCTCGGCGACTACCTGGCCGGCCCGCTCTGGGGCGAGGCGGGCATCCTCTACGCCACGATCGACCCCGGCGCCATCATCGAGGCGCGGTTCGACTTCGACGTCGTCGGCCACTACAGCCGCCCCGACCTCTTCCGGTTGACCGCGCCGGTCCCGCCGAGCCTGGACGGCCTCGGGGCGATGGACGAGATGGGGATGCTCGGCGACCTCCTCTTCGGCGGCCCGGGCCTCTTCCCTCTGGCCGATGACGACCTCGACGACGACCTCCTCGACGCGGAGTTGGAGGACCCCTTCTTTCCAACCTTCCCGGCCGACTTCAGGGAGAAGAAGCCGCCGACCAAGCTCCCCGCCAAGCCGTCCAAGCGGACGCGGCGCGGAAAGGGATAGCGCGGCGCGCGACGTTGACGCCCGGCACGCTGCCGGCCGATGATGTCAACCCAAGCGCCGCGACACCCGGATCGTGTCATGCTGACGCAGGAAGCATCTCGGCTCAAGGGAGACGGTGTTCGCGGGAGCCGAGATCCTTTGCTTCGCTCAGGATGACACCTTCACCGTGTGACGGCACTGAGCGCCACGATACCGCGACCGCCTCACGCTGAGGCAGAGCGCGGCCCGGCCGATCGGCCGCATCGTTGTGATGCGCGGATGATGCGAGAAAGGACAGGGAGCACCGACATGGCGGAATCGCCAGAGACCACCAACGGCAACGGGGCCATCGTCGCCCGGGGGGCGATCGCCCGCGAGCCGGGCCAGCCGGCGACGATCGAGGAGTTCGTCATCGACCCGCCGGGGCCGGGCGAGGCGCTGGTGCGCATCCTGGCGAGCGGCGTCTGCCACACCGATCTCTCGGCGAAGAACGGCGTCTTCGGCACCGAAGGCTTCCCCTTCCTCCTCGGACACGAGGGAGCCGGGGTGGTGGAGCAGGTCGGCGAGGGGGTGACGAACGTCGCCCCAGGCGACCACGTCATCCTCGCCTGGCGCGCCCCCTGCGGCGCGTGCCGCTTCTGCCTCGCCGGACAGCCGCATCTCTGCGCCGCCAGCCTCAACGCCGAGAAGCGGATGCGGACGATGGACGGGGAGACGTTGACGCCGGTCCTCGGCATCGGCACCTTCTGCACGCACACGCTGGTGCACAGCAAACAGTGCATCCCCTACGACCCAGCGCTGCCGCCGGAGCAGATGAGCCTGATCGGCTGCGGGGTGATGACCGGCGTCGGCGCGGCCCTCTATACCGCCGGCGTGCGGCCCGGAACCTCGGTCGCCGTTTTCGGCTGCGGCGGCGTCGGCAACTCGGTCATCATGGGCTGCCGGCTGGCCGGCGCGACGACGATCATCGGCGTCGACATCGACCCGCGCAAGCTGGAGTGGGCGCGCGAGTTCGGCGCGACGCACACGGTCAATCCCCAGGACGGCGATCCGGTCGAGGCGATCAAGGCGATCACCGGCGGCCACGGCGTCAACTACGCCTTCGAAGCGGTCGGACGCGCGGACACGACGCTGCAGGCGATCCTCAGCCGCGACCTCGCCGGCACCTGCGTCATGATCGGGGTAGCAGGGCCGCAAGCGACGCTGGAGGAGCTGCCGCTCGGCAAGTTCTTCGACCTCGGCGGGAGTTTGCGCGTCTCCTGGTACGGCGACTGCCTGCCGACGCGCGATTTCCCCCTCCTGGCCGACTGGTACCGGCAGGGGCGGCTCGATCTCGACCGTGTCGTGACGCGGATCATCTCGCTCGAGGAGGCCGAGGAGGGGTTCCACGCCATGGAGCGGGGCGAAACGCTCCGCTCGGTGATCCGGCTCTAGCGACGCTCGCGTCGTGTCATCCTGCGCCTGCGAAGGATCTCGGCCCCCCGGAATCACGTCTCCCCGGAACCGAGATGCTTCGTTCCTCAGCATGACACGACGTGGGCGTGCCGCTCACATGCGCTGATGACCGGGCGGACACGGCGAACGAAGTCGTAGGAGAATACGCACGCCGTTCCGGCGGGACGGCACGCAACGGGTGGATCCGAACCGTAGGAACCGAGGCGTGCAGATGCCCTGGAACCTCTTCCGGAAAGCCGCGCTCGTCCTCTTTGTCGCCGCCCTCCTGATCGGGTTCGGGGCGACCGCCCTCTTCATGGGGGGCCACTTCTCGCGGGAGACGTGGCGGATCGTCTTCATCCTGGCGCTGGTGGTGCTCACCATCACCAGCACCATCCTCACCCCGCGCGTCCTCATCCCGAATTTGCAGAGCCCGCACCCGGAGTTCCTGGCCGACGATCTCGAGGACGAGTGGCGCGATCTGCAGCAGCGCCGCATCGCCCGCCCGCACATCCTCCTGATGAGCGGGGCAATCGCGGCCCTCGCCTATCTCTGGGCGATCCTCTATTACGGAAAGCTGACCAACGCCATCTGGTTTGGCTGGCTCCCCGTCGGCGCAGCGGCGATCGTCCTCGCCCTCCTCCTTGTCGCGATCGTCCGCCGCACGCCCTGGTACACCAATCGCTTCTTCCGCACGCCGACCCGGGTGATCCTCATCGCCTTCGCCGGCTTCGCCGCCGCGCTCCTCCTCGGCATCGTCATGACCGAGCAGGTGGTGGCGCCGCCCGACGACCCGGCGGTGCGGGGCACGGGGGCGAACGTCGACTACGGCTACGTCGGCTCGCGCGCCTGGTACGTGACCCGCCAGTACCTCAATACCGGACCGGTGCCCGATATCGAGGTTCCCGACTGCGACGGCGACGAGTGCGGCTACCTCTTCCTCTTCATTCTCTTCGTGCTGCTGACGCTGATTCTGGTCGCCGGGGCGGCGCTCGTCCCCCACATGTGGGTACTGAGCGGCCTCGTGCTGCTGACCCTCATCGCGCTGCTGGCGCT
>JADYYO010000005.1 GCA_020853615.1 Thermomicrobiales bacterium | reverse complement strand
GCACGCAGCCGGAGCCGGCCATCCGCCGCTCGTGGGACGCCGCCGGCGTCGTCCTCGGCCTCTACGATGGCGGAACGATGATCGGCTGCTGCCGCGCCGTCACCGACTTCACCCGCATCGCCTACCTCTCCGACGTCTTCGTCGAGCCCGCCTATCGCGGCCAGGGCCTTGGCCGCTGGCTGGTGGAGACGATGCTGGCTCACCCCGAGCTGCCCCGCGTCCGCTGGGTCCTCCACACCCACGACGCGCACGGGTTGTATAGCCAACTCGGGTTCAAGCCGGGGGATGAGACGGTGATGCAGCGGCCGAGGTCCGCGACCATCTCGATCGAAGAGTAAGGATCTCTTTCGGTCAATCGGGGAACGTTACCCGCAGGCGTTCCCAACAGGCCCATTGCATTCCGACCAGTAATAAGGCGTTCAGGCGGCCTTCGCGTCGCGCGTCTCGGAATATTCCGCGTCACTTGCATTCGAGCGACGGTCCTGCTCGTCCGCAATCTCGACGAGGCCGGCGCAGAGGGCGGCGCTGTTGAGGAGGGTGTTGCTGAACTCGGCGATCAGCGCGGTGTCGCCGTCGATCTTCGGGCAGCCGAGGAGGAAGGTGGCCGCCTGCGTGCCGACGCGGGTCAGGTAGTCGCTCGCCATCTGCAGGGCGATGGCCTGCTCGGCGTCGGGCAGAGAGAAGGGCGGGTAGGCGGGAAACGACGTGGACACGGCGGGTAGCTCCTCCACGCGCCGGCGTCAGGCCCGGCGACCGTGGGCCCTTGCAGCGGCGCTCGTGCGCTCCGGGCCGGATTAGATCATATGTTCTACTCCATTGCCTGTCAAACACGGCGGCAGGCACGGATACGTCCAAAAGTCGGTCATGCGTTGAACCTCGCCTGCCCCCGCTGGACGCTCGGCACCTTGCTGGTGCGACGCCTCGCGGGACGCTCCCTTCTCCCTGCGCACAGGGCCGGGTACCCCTTGGGTGGCGCCGGGGATGAGGGTCGTTCAGCGCGTCGTGATCGCCTCTTGGACGAACGCATGATCACGCGCTGGCGGTCGACGCGACGATCTCTCCGGTCTCTGCATCGGAGATGCGCGCTTCATGGGCCTCGGTGTCGTAGAGGGCGTAGGTCGAGGGGATATCGCCGCGCCGAGGATGCCAGCCCATGACGGCGCCCGGGTTGACCTCGAGCGTGCCGCCGGGGTGGCGGCGGGCCAGCCACTCGTGGTTGTGGCCGTAGCAGACGAGATCGAACTGGCCGGTGGCGGCGACGAGCGCGCCGACGTCGTTGAAGTGGTGAACGAAGATCCGCTTTCCGCCGAACTCGAGCGTCGCCGACTCGCCGGCGATCTCGATCCGGGGAACATCTGCCTCGCTCGTCATCTGCCGGGCGACGGTCATGATCCGGAAGCGGTCGCCGTCGTTGTTGCCGAAGACGATCGCCATCGATCCTTCCGGAAAGCCTCGCGCCAACTCGGCAACGATGAAGGGGGAGCAGAGGTCGCCGCAGCAGATCAGCGCCTCCGCGCCCGCCGCCTGCAGCCGGTCGAGCGCCACGCGCAATCGGCCGATCTGGTCGTGAATGTCCGAGATGATGCCGACGAGCACCGCGACCTCCCGCGTCTACTGGTCAATCACCATGAATTCGCCGCAGCAATTCGCTAGCAGGGTGTCATCCTGAGCGAAGCGAAGGATCTCGGCTCCCGGCAATCCCGTTTCCCTTGCGCCGAGATGCTTCGTTCCTCAGCATGACACGATTTGTGCGGCTCGTGGGCCTATTCCGCCGATCCCACGCCGCTCGCCCTCACCTCCGCGCCTGCGCTGGCCTGCAACTCGCGGAACCGCGCGACCCACTCGTCGGTGCGGTCATCGGCCAGGCGAACGGTGCGCGGCCTCGGCAGTCGCATCTCGGCCGGGCGCGCGATCCCCATCCAGTCGAGGAGGGCGACGATCGTCTCCTCGTAGCGCGGGCTGAACTCCTCGTAGACGACGCGGAACGGGGTGATGCCGGCCTGGGCGCAGAGGGCGGCGATGGCGGCGTCTTCCGCCTCCGCCTGCCGCACGAGCGCGGCGATCCCGTCGTAGTCGAACGCCAGCTCGCCCGGCTGCAGCGGCTCGTCGCCCAGCCGCCAGGCGCGCCCCAGCTTCGGCGCCGCCTGCTCGCGGCCCTGCCCCCAGATTCCGCTCTGCCGCGCCTTGAACCAGGAGATCGCCTGCCGCACCTTGTCGTCGCGGGTCGCCCAGATGAGGTGCAGATGCGGGAAGAGGCTCGTCAGGATCCCGGCCAGCGGCAATTCGGCCAGGCCCGGCTCCTGCCGCGCCACCCGCTCCAGGTGCAGAAGCTGGCCGTAGAGGAGCTTGGCCCCGAAGACCCCGTTCGGCGTCGAGCGCTCCTCGAGCAAGCGGTCGACGTAGGCGGGCAGCGCCGGCGTGTCCCAGCGCTCCATCCAGAACGCCATCTTGTGCCCGAAGAACTCCTTCGGGTCGCCAGCCAGCCCGGTCGCCTGCAAGCCCTGCCCGAGCAGGGTGCTGCCGGAGCGGGGCGTCGCCAGGACGAGATAGGAGATCGGCTCGGTCATCGCTTGCACCATTCGTCGTGTTCGCTTCTCTGGCGAGGCCACATACCAATCAGCGGTTGGTAACGCCGTTCCAATCCGGTTTCGTTCGGGGTGGATCGGCCCGGACGGTGCAAGCTTCGCCCCGACAAGCGCGGTGGATGGAAACCGGCGCGTCCATCGGCTACGAATAGAAAAAGGTTCGCACCGTCAGCAGGAACAGCGTGCCGAGCAGCGCGGGCCAGTAGGCCAGCACCGGCACCAGGTCGCCAGTGTAGCCGACCAGCGGCGCCCGCCAGTGCCGCGCCCTCAGCACGGCGCTCAGCACAACCAACATAATGAAGGCCTCGAGCGTGAGCGGGAACCACTCCAGGTAGGTCAGCTCCTGCGACTGCACGGCATTGCGGATCGCGTTGTGGTCGAGGATGACGGCGAAGAGGAGCCCGCCGGCGGCGACGATCAGATCGAAGACGCGCAGCCCCACCCGCTCGCGCAGCCGCGATTCATCGACGATCAAGATGAGGAGCAGGAAGAGGAGGACGGCGATCACCGCCTCCAGCACCAGATGCTCGAGCATCGGGCTGAGAAAGTCGCGCTCGACATCGAGGCTGAAAAAGAGCTCCGGATCGGGGACGCCCGAGACCCCGTAGTCGAGCCCGAAATCGACGTTGTACGGGACGAGATCGTAGCTGAAGTGGGCGCTGATCGGGTCCCAGCCGCCATAGACGAACTTCGTGTCCACCCCGGGCAGCGCCGCCGGCGCGAGGTTGCCGTAGGCGGCAAAGTCGGGCACGAGCAGGACGCCCGCGACCGGTTCGGGGTGCCAGAGCCGCACCCAGACGCTCTGCTGATCGAAGGGGAAGCGGCGGTAGTCGAAGGGCTGCCGGAACGTGCCGCTGAAGTACCAGCCGATCTCCTCGACGCCGTTCTGTTCGATATCCCAGGCCTTGACGGGGGTGTAGGCATCGGCCAGTTGCTCCGGCAGGACGATGCCGCGCTGCACGCTGGCGGGGATCTCCGGCCCGTACTTCTGCCAGACGAAGCCCGACATCTCGATGTTGTTCGCGCTGAGGAATTCGAACGACTGCAGATAGACGCCGGTGGGAACCCGGTAGGTGTAGGGCGCGAACGACGCGGGGTGATCGGCAATGAACGCGTCGAGTGCGGCCGGCGAATCGATCGTCGCGCCGACGGTCGCGCCCCAGCGGGTGGCGAGGATGATCGTCCGCCAGGTCAGGACGAGCGCGATGAGGATCGCGAGCGTCCACGCGATCGACATGCGGCGCGTGCCGTCGGGGTTTCCCGGCCCGGGGCGAAAGAGCGCAACGGTGAAGGCGAGGATGCTGCCGAGCCCCAGCAGCATGATCGTCATCAGGTCATCGCTACCCTCGCCGAAATCCCAGCCGCTGTGTGTCGCGGTATAGCGGAGGCCGAGCCGGACGGTCGTGACGAGCAGGGCGACGCCCAGCGCGAGTGCGATGAGATACGCCGCCTGCCGGGTTCGCATGGGGCCGCGCATCTTCTCCTGCCGCCCTTAATGCCGGCCGAGCCGTTCCACGAACGTGCGCCCCGTCGGCCCTTTCCCGGTCCGCTCCCCTCGCCGGTCGAGGCGCGCCATCCCCTCCTGCGCGTAGCGGATGCCGAGCCAGCGCAGCGGCTCCGGCTCCCAGCGGGGCGACTGGTGATTGACCGTCGGCAATTGGGTCAGCGGCGTCACCTCGCCGGTAATCAGGTCGGTGAGGATGCGACCGAAGAGATTCGTTGTCGCCACCCCCTGCCCCGTGTAGGCCCCGGCGCGGGCCACGCCGGTCGCCGCGTCGAACGAGGTCGTCGGCATCCAGTCGCGCGGCATCCCGAGCGGCCCGCCCCAGGCGTGGGTGAAGCGGACATCCGCCAGCATCGGGAACCACTCGACCGCCATCCGGCGCAGCATGGCGTGCGTCGGCACGTGGCGGTCGAGCTCCTCCGTGATGACGGAGTGCATGCGGTAGGGCGCGCCGCGGCCACCGAAGAGGATGCGCCCGTCCGCCGTCCGGTTCAGGTAGTCGACCGAGAAGCGCGACGACGAGACGAGCTCGCGCTGGCGCCAGCCGATCTGATCCCAGTCGCTCTCCGCCAGTGGCTCGGTCAGAACGATCAGCGAGTACATCGGCACCAGCGTCCGCGCCAGCTTCGGCAGCTCCTGCGCGTACGCCTCGCCCGCGAGGACGAGGGTCTTCGCCCGCACATAGCCATAGGGCGTCAGGAAGCGGGGGGCAGGGCCGGTTTCATAGTCGAGCACGGGCGTCTGCTCGTAGATCGTCGCCCCGCGCCGCTCGACGGCGCGAGCCAGACCGCGCACCAGACGACCGGGATGAATGCTGGCACCGAGGGGGTTGTAGATCCCGGCGACGGCCTTCGTCACCCGGATCCGGTCGGCAACCTGCGCCGCGTCGAGGAATTGGTAGTGATCGCCAAGGCCGAGCGCCTCGAGCGTGCGATAGGCGCCTTCGACGCTGCCGCGCTCGTGCTCGCCACGCGCTAGTCGCAGCGTGCCCCCCTGCGCCCACTGCGCGTCGATCCCCTCCTCACCGATGGCCCGCTCGATCTCCCGAAACGTCTCGATCATCGCCCGCGAGATGGCGCGCGCCGTCTCGGCGCCATAGCGCTCGCGCAGCACCTCCGGGGAGACGGGAAAGCCGGGGTAGCACCAGCCGCCATTCCGGCCGGACGCCCCGAACCCCGCGATCTCCCGCTCCAGGATCGCCACCCGCAGCGAGGGGTCGCGCCGCAGAAGGTAGTAGGCGGTCCAGAGGCCGGTAAAGCCGGCGCCCATGATCGCGACATCGACTGTTGTCGACCCCTCGAGCCGCGGCCGCGGGGTCAGGTCGTCGCCGCTCGTCTCCAGCCAGTAGGAATAGCTCGCGTAGTCAACCGGGTGCGATTGCATGACTGTCGCCGCGCCTCACTGCTCCATGTTCCGAATCGTGGCGTGATGGTAACACCGCGCGGCGCCCTTCTCCGTCGCAAATCCCGGTGCTGGCCGCCAATGCGATCGGCCCCGGGGCGCTGGCCAGCGCCCCGGGGCCGATGCGGGTTTCCGCGGTGTCGTGATCCTGCTATGCGGCAAGCAGTCTCTTGCAGCGCTGCTTCCCCTTGCGCAGGCAGTTCTTCCTGGCGTGGGCCGACTGCTGCTTGCGCTTGCACCCCTTCTTCACCGAGCGGTTGCAGCAGTGCTGGGCCGACTCGCCGGTGCGGCACTTCAGGCCGAACGCCACGCACCGGTTGTCGATGCACTGGCTCCCCTCGGGGCACTCCTCGTCACTCGTGCACCCCGCCGGGGCAGACGCCTGGCAGATCGTACCGATGCACGTGAAGCCGCTGTTGCAGGAGGCGCCGCCGCAGCAGAGCTCGCCCTCGGCGCCGCACTTCTGGCAGGTGGTGGCATCGTCGCAGGTCAGGCCGTTCGCGCACGTGTCGTTCGCGCAGCAGACCTCGTCCTCGTGGCCGCACACGGTGCAGACATTGGACGCATTGCAGGCCAGTCCGCCCGTGCACGCACCGCTGGCGCAGCAGGTCTGGCCCTGGTCGCCACACTCTTCGATACAGTAGCCGGTATTGCCGACTTGCTGGCACCGCAGGCCGGTGTCGCAGGTGTTGCCCGAGCAGCAGATTTCGCCGGCGCCGCCGCAGGCGACCTTGCAGGTGCCGCCGTCGCAGACGAGATCTCCCTGACAGGTGTCGCCCGAGCAGCATGCCTGCCCCTGGCCGCCACAATCGGGGTTCTTCGGCTTGCAGGTGCCACTCTTGCACTGCAGGCCACTCTGGCACTTCGGGTTGTCAGAGCAGCACTTCTCGCCGGAGCCTCCGCAGGACGGCGGCGCGCTCACGCAGCGCCTGGCGTTGCCCGGGCCGGTGACCTTGCACTCCAGACCGTCGCAGCAGCTCTGGCTCCCCTCGCAGGGGTGGCCTGCTGACCGGCATCCGCCGCCCTGAGAACCGCCCTTGCCGCTGGCCTTCGCCCTGGCCTTGTTCTTCTTCCCCTTCGCCTCGCCGCTGGAGGCGGCGAGCCCGGCGCCCGCCAGCGCGGTGACGCCGCCCACCAGCGCGCGCAGCGCGTCCGCCCGAGTCAGCCGCGCGGCGCCGAGGCGCTTGCTCAAATCATCGAACCGCTTCTCATCCATCGCGTCCTTACCCCTCACCGGTAATGGCACATGTTGGCGTACAGCGTCGAAACGAGGACAACGCCGTCCTCACCACGTCGCGTATTTCCACGAGATCGCTCATCCGCATGGCTCCACCCATACGCACGTCCTCCCTCTGGCGCTCTCTCCACCCTGGAACCGCCCGAACATCAGGCGCATGCCACGAACTGCATGAACCATACCATACATAGTAACTACATACGACTGTCTCATTGCATTACTGTATCGTTATTTCAGGTATTAATGCATATACTATTGGATAATATTCAATGGAATAGGATAAATGTACGATGCATTCATGATCAGACGGAGTGGGAAGCGATAACCGCGTTCGCTAGAGCGCGGCCGCTTTGTGCAGCCGGGCAATCACGGCGGCAAGGGGTGAAGCTGAGTGTGGTGCGCTGTGAACAGCGGATGAGCGGGGGCATCCCGGCGATGGCAGAGCAGCGGCCGGGACAGGAGGGCGCGAGGCGACACGCGCGGAGACGCGCGAAGCGCCTGCCCGATGGGCAGGCGCTTCGCAATACGGCCCCCGTGCCAGCGGCACGGGAGGTCAGGAGTCTGGTGCGAGACGAATCAGGCGATCCGCACCGAGAGTCCGGGGGTCGGGGTAGGGATCCACCACTCCTCGCCCCGCTCGGTGGTGATGTACTCGGGCCAGCGCAGGTCGATCGGCGGCGTGAAGTCGCGCGGCAGGAGCGGCGCCATCCACGTGCTGCCGCCGACGCCGCCGCCGGTCCGCTCGTTGAACTCGGCCTTCGCCCGCTCCAGCTCCTCCGGCATCGTCAGGAGGTCGAGCGCCGTGCCGGCGATCGTCTTCGCGCCCAGGAACATGCCCGGGTCGATGATCGCCGGCACCCCGCTCATCGCGTTGTAGGCCCAGGCGGGGTATTCGTAGCCCGCGTGCGGGGTGCGCAGGACGGGCCGCCCGGTGTAGACCCGCACCGTCGGCGCGTGCCACGTGTAGTCGGTGTAGTCGTCCGAGGTGAAGTTCTTCTGCCACGCCGGCAGCAGCGTGCGCGTGGCCGCCTCGTACTCCTGTGGCGACGTCAGCGACTCGAACGCCTCGGGGAAAGGATCCGTCATCGGCTCCAGGCCGAGGTTGCGCTGAATCTCCCGGGCGAACTCCTTCGCCTCCTCGGAATAGGTCGGCGCCCCGACCAGCTCCATGTTGCGGTAGGTCAGGTCGGCCATGGCGTTGTTCGCCAGCCCCGGCCGCGTCTTCGTCACCCACTGCACATGCGCGCGGCAGCCCGACGCGCCGGCCGCCTGCTTCGCGTTGTTCTCGAGCACGCGGTAGATCTGCTCCTGGATCTCCAGGGTTGGCGCCCGCCACGAATACTGGATCTGGCTCCAGCGGGGCGGCAGGTTGTCGGAGGTGGCGTCGCCGGCGGCGAGGATGAACTCGTTGAGCGTCCACGTCCCCGTGTGCGGGAACATCGCCTCCTTGGTGTACTTGGTCAGCGTGTACATCAGGCAGAGGGCGTCGATGGCTCCCGGCGTGCGCGCGGCGCTGTGCGGGTTCGCCGCGCTGTCGTCGTGCGCCTTGGGTGCCTGGCCTTTGACCGCCCACGCCTCCGGCTCGGCGCACTCGAAGGTGAAGACCGCGCTCCAGTAGGAACCGCAGTGCGTCTCCCAGACGGTGGTGTTCGCGCTCAGGGGGTGGTAGGAGATGAAGGCGTCGGCGTTGTCGAAATAGCCCTTGGCGGCGTGGACCGGCTTCGAGCCGCAGACCTTCTCCGCTGGCTCGCCGAAGAATTTCAACTGGCCCTCGATGCCGAAGCGCTCCATCGCCGCCTTCGTGGCGAGGAAGCCGGCCAGCGCCCCGACCCCGAGCATCGAGTGGGGATCGGTGTGGCCGGCGGCATAGGGGTGCAGCCCCTCGCGCGGCGCCTGGTACGGCACCGCCTGCTGCGAGTTGCCGGGAACCGCGTCGTACTCGGCATAGCTGCCGATGACCGGCCCCTTCGTGCCCCAGGTGGCCGCGAAGGCGGTCGGCATCCCGCCGCTCCCCTCCTCGACGTCGAACCCCTCCTCGCGCAGGAGGTCGACGTAGGCTTTTGCCGACCGGTACTCGCGCCAGGCCGGCTCGGCGTAGCGCCAGATCTCCATGTCGAAATCGGACATCCGTTGCGCGTTCTGCTCGACCCAGTCATGCGCGAACTTCTTCGCCTCGTACAGGCTCGACATCTCGCTCCTCACTCTGGTTCCGGACAATCGCGCTGCTGATTCTACCGGAGGCGCAGAGAAGATGGGCAGCACATTGCCAAGCAGCCAAGCAGAAGGTGGCGTGAAGCAGATCATGCGTGCCACTACGCGCATGCGCCATAGTTGAACTTGCCCAAGATGACGTGTTTACAAATCCAGCACTTCCATATGATATCAAGATCATCGTTGCTTATGCGTCTACCGGCACGGTGACTCGAACGACTGCGATGGTGCAGAGCGGGGTGCGGTATGGGCAGATCAGGAATGCACAAATTCGCCGTGATGTTCGGCGCGATGTCACTGCTACCACTTCCTGTTGTGGGACACTATCACGATCGAGACACTTCGGATGGATGCCTAACCTGCCGATGATCCGATCGAAATCGTGGTAGAGGATGGGTGGCAGGGAGTCATCGAATGCAAGAGCGACGGCACGATCGAAGTCTATTATGAAGCCGAACAGGCTCTGCCCGGGGAAGACTTGAACGAGCCTTCCGAGGGTGCGGTAGAGGTGGAAGTGCCAGGAGCGCCTACTCGCAAACTGGCCTCCGATGTCCAACCGGCTTCGACACGTCCGTCACGCAAAGGGTGCATAGCTCGCTCTACCACATACGATGTCATTGCACTCAAATTGACCTGGTTCTCCACTCGGGTTGACTATACGTACGATCGGGACGAAATCAGAAACGTGAAGGGACAGCTTGGGTGGTGGACCCGCACCACCCGAAACTCGGTGCCGGCCTTCGGCGATTGGCATGAGGATGACTACGGCGCAACGTGGGGCAAGAAAGTAAAGGGCAACGACGGAACGTGGCGTCGACAGTCCCTCGAGGGATGGGGGGAGTTTAGCTTCGATAAGGACGATCGATGGCCGCATAAGCACCAAATGGTGGTTTAAGTCAGCCGGACCGGAAATTGTCGAGCAACAGACAAATTCTCAGGTGAGGTCGTGCCGGCTGGATTCCAAACGTTCCGAGTGAGATCAACAGGCTATAAGAACTACTAAGGCTGGAAACGCCGAGATTTCGAGCCATCGGAGAGCGGGAGGTGGTGCCGCAGTGACTCCGGATATCCGTTCAGCCGGTTGTGTTTCACGGAGGTCAGCGGTTGTTGGTCTCCTGGCAACCGCCGTTATGGCTGCTGCCATGTTGCCCGATGCCGCGGCGCGGCCCAACAGGCAATCCATAACAGACCTTCCCGAAGGCATCCAGATCGAGGCGCTTGCCGCTGCCCCGGACTTACCATTTCGTCCCAGTGAGACGAGCGCTTTCTTGATGCGCTACACCTATGCGCCTGGTGCGCAACTCGAAGTCCCATATACTGGGCCGGTCCTTGCATATGTAGAGTCCGGCACGTTGAGTCTAGAGAGAATTGGCAGTCGTGTTTCTATCCTGTACCCTGCGGACATCATTGATGGGCAGCAAGAGAGGGGGCGAATCGCGAAGCGTCAAGTCGGGGAAGCCGCTCCTGTCGGCGGAAAGGCCGAAGTCGGCAGCGGCGGATCTGTCTATGCCGAGACCGGTGAATTGGGTCCAACCCGCAATGCGAGCAGCGATCCGCTAATTCTTCTTATCGTTCAGTTCGTCTCCGAATCTCCATCGGAAGGCGTTACAGAGGTGCCCGTCGAAGGTACTCCCAAGGGCTAGACAGACCGTCTGCGGCGTGCAGAACATCGTGCCTTTTCACCGCGTCGGCAGTGCAAGATTCGATATTGGCTGGCTCACGACATTGCGGGATTGCATGTCTCCTTCAGTAAGTCCGCACTTCCTTATGTCCTGACCTTCTTCGGTATATCGACAGCGTGCCCCGGCGCATCTACACTGCGAGCGATTCCCAATCGATGCTGCAGGCGGCGCGGAGACGACCGGCATCGGCGCCACTCCCTCGCCAGCCATCGCCAAGACGCGGGAAGGTGGCGGGGGCCGGTTGCCCCGCCAGGCGATGCCCGACACGCGGGCGCACGACGGTTCGGAGACTGCCATGCGGAAACCCTGGGACCCCGTCGCCGAGATGCAGGCGGCAAACCGCGCGCTGAAACGCACCATGCAGCGCGATCTCGAGATGATGAGCCGGCGCCAACTGCTGCGCCACGGCGGGAAGCTCGTCGCCGGCGCCTCGGCCGCGAGCATCCTCTTCAAGGCCGGCATCCCCCTCCATGCCAGCGCCCAGATAAGCACGCCGACCCAGGCCGAGCTGCCGCAATACGACAGCATTCCGGAGAACCTCAAGGGGAGCGGTGAAGTGCGCGTCCAGTCGTGGGGCGGCGCTTTCCAGGATGCCCAGCGCGAGGCCTACTTCAAGCCGTTCGAGGAGCTCTCCGGCATCAAGGTCATCGAATCGGAAGGACCTGACCCCTCGAAGGTCAAGGCGATGGTCGACACCGGCAATGTCGAGCAGGACATCGTCCAGATGGACCGCGCCGAGATCATCCTGCTGGAGAAGCAGGGCGACTACTGGGAGCCGATCGACTACTCGCTCTTCGATACCGCGAACATCGACGAGATCCACCGCTACAAGTACTCGGTCGACATGCTGCCGTACTCCACGGTCATCGGCTGGCGGACCGATGTCTTCGAGGAAGAGCCGAAGGGCCAAGCCGACTTCTGGAACCAGGAGACCTTCCCCGGCCCCCGCTCCACCGCCGGCGGCAGCGGCGGCATCACGCCGTACCTCGAGTTCGGGTTCCTCGCCAACGGCACGTCGATGGACCAGATCTACCCGATGGACATCGACAAGGGGTACGAATACTTCTCGCAGATCAAGCCGTACGTTGCGAAATTCTGGGAGGCGGGCGCCCAGCCAGCGCAGATGCTGACCGACAAGGAAGCGGTCATGGTCCACTCCTGGAACGGCCGCATGCACGACGTGCAGTCGCAGGGGGCGCCGGTCAAGGTCCAGTGGAACGAGGCGGAGCTCGCCACCGACGTCTGGGGGATCCCGAAGGGCGCGGCGAACGCCGAGAACGCCCAGAAGTTCGCCGCCTTCATCACCCTTCCGGTCTCGCAGGCGCGGCTCAGCTATCTGATCCCCTACGGGTCGGTCAACAAGGCCTCGGCGGCGCTGATGACGCCGGAGCAGCTCGAGCACCTGCCGACCTCCCCGGACTTCCTCAAGATCCAGTTCATCCGCAACATCGACTGGTGGGTCGAGAACCGCGACGCGGTTGTCGAGCGCTGGAACGAGTGGATTCTCGAATAGAGGTTTCCCTTGCCGTGACTGGGGGCCGAGAAGGCCCCCAGTCAGATCTCACCCTGGAACACCGCGCCTGCGATCAGGTGATCTCTCCTACCGACACCTCATGGAAAACCTCGTCCCTATCGGCCGCTTCTCGAAGATCTGCCGGCTCTCCGTCTCGTCCCTCCGCTACTACGACGAGCTCGGCCTGCTCCGGCCGGCCCTGGTCGATCCCGATTCGTCGTATCGCTACTACCGCCTCTCTCAGGTTCGCGTCGCCGAGACCATCCGGTTGCTGCGGGCGCTGGACATGCCACTCGACGAGGTGCGGCACTACCTCGACGAGCGCGACCAGCCGGCCGCGCGCGATCTCCTCAACCGGCACCAGCGCCGGATGGAAGAGCGGGTCGAAGAGGGTCAGCGTATCCTCTCCTATCTCCGCAGACTTCAGGGGGACGATGAGTACCCCGTGCCGCTCCCCGTACGCGCCCGTCACTTCGAGCCTCAGGAGATCCTCTGCATCCACACCTGCGTGCCAGAGCAGGAGGTTTCCGGAACCTGGCGCTCCCTCGCGGCGGAACTGCGCACCTGCCTCACCCGGCGACAGGAGACCGCCAGCGGCCCGGTCGGGGCGATCTTCCCCGATCTCGTCCACAACGACGATGCCGTCCACATGACGGTCTTTATCCCACTGGAGTCTTCCATCCTGGCCGAAGGGCGGGTTGTCAGCGGCCGAATCGAGGGCGGCATGGCCGCTACGATCACGCACCTCGGCCCCTACGCGTTGCTCGACCGCTCCTACGAGCAACTCGCGCGCTGGATGCAGCAGCACGGCCACGAGATGAGCGGCCCTCCGCGCGAGATCTTCCTCGTCGGCCCCACTGACGTCGCCGACCCAAACAGCTACGAGACCGAAGTCATCTGGCCCGTGCGGTAAGTCGTGAGTCGGAAGTCGGAAGTCGGAAGGCATTCGCCAGCAACGACCAGCCAACAGCCAAGAGCCAATAGCCCACGCCCATTGACTCTCCGGTTACCTGAGGGTTCAGACTCCGGATCAGGCCAGTCGTCGCGTATGCGAGATGGAGATCGAGGAGGTCGCGTGGGTTCACCGATCAACGTGCTCATC
>JADYYO010000004.1 GCA_020853615.1 Thermomicrobiales bacterium | reverse complement strand
GGGTGATGGGTGATAGGGTGATGGGCTGCTGGCTCTTGGCTATTGGCTCACAACTTCCGACGTCCGACGTCCGACTGCTTCTCGACTCCTCGACTGCTCGACTCCTCGACTCGTCTCTTGCCGGCTCGCCGACTCGCCGTCTTGCCGTCTCGTCCTGGCCTTGATCCTGCACTATGAAGCGGGAAGGGCTGATGGCATCGCGTGAATGGGGGTGGATGAGATCCGATGATGACGTCGTCAACGGCTGAGATGCGAGGGAGTCGCGCGGAGGCGGACGACCGGCGCGACGAGGCGGGCAAGGGCGGCGGGCCGCTGGCGGGCCTGCGGCGCTTCCACGCCTCGTTGATCGCCAGCCACGGCTGGTACGCGCTGCTCGTCGAGTTCGTCCGGCAGTTCCAGAAGCAGCAGCCGTCGATGCTCGCCAAGCAGACCGCCTACTCGCTCCTTTATGCCATCCCCTCGATCCTGATCGTGCTCATCTCGCTGGCGGCGATCATCGACAAGAACACCGGCTTCGGCATCTCCGATGCGCTGCAGGGCTTCATCGCGGAGCAAGCGCCAACGAATCTGCAGCCGCTCCTCGCCTCGCTCGTGCAGTATGCGCTGGTCGAGACGAGCGAGAACACGGCGATCATCGCGGCAGTCGTCTCGCTGGCGATCGCCATCTGGAGCGCCGCTGGCGGCGTCGGGGCGCTGATCTACGCGGTCAACGATGTCTACGACATCCGCGACCGCCGCTCCTTCATCAGGAGCGCGGTGACGCGAGTGGGGTTGATGGTCCTCGGCGGGATCATGGTGGTGGCGGCGTTCCTGCTGCTGGCGTTCAGCCGCCTACTGCTCGGCCATCTGCCGGGGCTCGAGGCCGCCGGCGGGCTGCTGGAAGGGATCCTCTTCTCCGGGCCATTCCTCGCCCTCGTCCTGATCTTCTGCTCGCTGCTGCTCCTCTACTGGTTCGCGCTCGACACGCCGAAGTCGTTCCGCTGGCTGCTGCCGGGGGCGGCGCTGGCAACGGCGGCGATGGTCGTGCTGGTGACGCTGCTCGACCTGATCCTCACCTACTCGAACCCCGGCGCGGCCTACGGCGCGGTCGGCAGCGTGCTGATCCTCCTCTGGACCCTCTTCATGCTCAGTCAGATCGTGGTGGTCGGGGCGATCGTCAACGCCGTGCTCGGCCGCCACTTCGACCAGACGCTGATCGCCGGCCTCCAGGCACGCCCGGCCGAGCTGCCGGACGACAAGCGGGTGGCGGTGTCGGTGTACCGGTGAACGGGGGGGCGGGTGACGGGTGATGGGGGATCGATGGCGGATGCCGGATAGCCGATGTCAGGAATGACGAGCGCACCCGCCGTGCTTCCTATCACCTTATCGCCCTATGACCCTATCACCCAACCCCCAACCCCAACACCCATCACCCCACGCTCACCTTGACATACCCTTCCTCCACCGCCACCGTGTACTTGCGCACCTTCAACCGGGGGGAGGCGAGGGCCTGGCCGGTTGCGATGTCGAACTCGATGCCGTGCCAAGGGCAGGTGACGACCTCCCCCTGCCGCACCCAGGCGAACTGCCAGCCGGTCACCGCCGAGCAGGCGGTGGTGCCGTTGACCGTCCCCTCGCAGAGGGGGCCGAACTGGTGCGGGCAGATGTTCGGCAGGGCGTGAAACGCGCCGTCGACATTGAAAATACCGATCTCGATGCGCCCGACCTGGACGACGCGGTGCGTGCCCGGCGGGAAGTCGGCGACCGGCCCGACGATGTGCTCTGCCACCTTCGCTCCTGGATCTCTACGTCGTGATAGAGCGGATCTCGTTCCACCCCAACGGTGTCATTCCGCGTGCTGCGACACAGCAAACGTGTCATGCTGAGGAACGAAGCATCTCGGCACAGGGGAAACGGGGTTGTCGGGAGCCGAGATCCTTCGCAAGCTCAGGATGACACCGCTCGCTCAGCATGGCACGCTGCTACGCCCCGACCGCGATCTTCTCGGCAGGAGCGGGGATGCCGAAGAGGCGCAGGGCGTTCTCGCCCATGATCTTGCGCTTCGCCTCGCGCGGCATCGGCAGCTTCATGATGGCGCGCGGGTTGTCGAAGTCGTGGTGCGGCCAGTCGGAAGCGAAGAGGATCCGCTCTGGCCCGCCGATGAGGTCGATCGTCGCCACCAGATCCTTCGGTTCGTCCGGCTCCTCGATCGGCTGCGTGGCAAACCACATCCGCTCCCTGATGTAGTCGCTCGGTCGCTGTTCGAGGAAGGGGACCATACGCCGATACTCGTGGAAATACTTGTCCATCCGCCACATCATGTAGGGCACCCAGGCGATGCCCGCCTCGGTGAAGACGACGCGCAACTCCGGGAAGCGGGCCGGCACGCCGGAGTGGATGATGCTGGTCAGGTTGGCCATCATGGCGAAGGAGTGGGAGAGGACCTGCCGCGCGAAGTGGTTCTCGAACTGGTCGAGCTGGCAGGGGAAGGCGGGCGAGACGATGGTGACGCTGTGCAGGCAGACCGGGAGATGCACCTCCTGCGCGGCGGCGAAGATCGGGTCGTACTTGCGGTGCCCTCAGAGAGGATTGACACCGGCGGTCGGCAGGTAGACGCCGACGATGCGCTCCTCCGTCGCGTAGCGCCGGATCTCGGCGGCTGCTGCCTCCGGCTCCTGCGGCGCGGCGAGGAGGACGCCGTAGAGCCCCGGCTCCGCGCGCAGCCACTCCTCCAGCAGCCAGCGGTTGTAGGCGCGCGCCAGGAAGGTGGCGTACTCGATGTTCGGGATGGCGGCGAAGAGGAGCATGTGATCGGGGAAGAGGATGCCGATATCGATCCCCAGCTCGCTCAGCTCGGCGCGCATCTCGGCGGCATTGCCGACCGAGCGGTTCGGGTGCTGCCCGGGGATCGGCGGGTCGAGCCGCATGTTCGGCGCGAAACCCGGCACCTGCAGATACGGATACGACGCCCCGTCGAGCTCCTGCAGCGACATCCGCCACGGCTGCTCGCAGTAGGGCGCCAGCGCGCCGGGCGTGTCGTTGACGTGCACGTCGGCGTCGACGATGACGAGGGGGGCAGGGGGATCGGGGGACAGGGGGGTCGCATCGTCGGCGAGTTGATCTTCGGTCATCGCTGCTCCTCTGCCGCTAGTCGCTTCCGAAGGCTTCGCAACAGGCCGAGGGTCACGCGACGCGCTTCCGCGGACTGCGCCAGGAGCCATTCTGCCGTCATCGCGTCAGCATAACCGAGACGCCGGGCAAAACAGTGCCCCGCGACAACGCCGGGTCTTCCACTCGCGGCACCGACTGGGCACCCTATCCACACTCCAGACTTGACGGGAGATGAACGATATGAGAACGTCTGCTAAGCGAGGCAACAACGATGTCGGAATGTGTCCATGCCTGCATTCGCCTCCGACGATCTCCCCATCCTTCCCCTTCCGGCTCCCCTCGCCGGGCTCGTCGGACGCCAACGCGAGTTGGGCGCGGCGCGTGATCTGCTGCAGCATCGCGGGTGTCGCCTCCTGTCGCTGACGGGACCGGGCGGCGTCGGCAAGACGCGTCTCGCCATCGAGGTAGCCTGTGCCATCGCGCCAGCGTTCGCCGGAGGCGCCGCCTTCGTCCCCCTCTCCCCTCTGCGCGACCCCGCCCTGGTCCTCCCGGCGATTGCCCGTGCCCTGGGATTGCGCGGGGCGGCCAGCGAGTCGCCGGAGGAGCGGCTGCGGGCCGCCTTGCGGTCCACGCGCATGCTCATCGTGCTCGACAACGTCGAGCACGTCCTGCCCGCGGCCCCGGCCCTGGCCGAGTTGCTGGCGGCCTGCCCTGGGGTTTCGATGCTGGCCACGGGACGCGCTCCCCTGCGGGTTACAGGCGAACGTGTCCTGCCGGTGCCACCCCTGGCACTGCCCGCCGACGGCGCTTCGGGCGCGGATGTCGCGGAGGCGGATGCCGTCCGCCTCTTCGTCGAGCGCGTTCAGGCCGCCCGCCCGGGGTTCACGGTAACAGATGCCAACGCCGCGGCCGTTGCCGCCATTTGCCGCCGCCTCGACGGGTTACCGCTGGCGATCGAGCTGGCGGCGGCGCGGCTCGGCGTCCTCTCGCCGGGCGCCCTGGCCGACCGGCTGGCAGAACGCCTGCGCTGGCTCGACGGCGGCCCGCGCGATCTGCCGAGCCGGCAGCGGACCATGCGCGACGCCATCGCCTGGAGCTACGATCTGCTCTCCCCCGACGAGCAGGCCCTCTTTCACCGCCTGTCAGTCTTCGCCGGCGGCTTCACTCTCGAGGCAGCGGAAGCCGTAAGCCGGCAAGACAACGAGCCGCCTCCCCATCACCCATCACTATCCTCCACCCTCAACCTCGCGGCGTCATTGGTCGAGCAAAGCTTGCTGCAGCGGGAGGAGGGACCGGACGGTGAGCCGCGCTTCGCGATGCTGGAGGCGATCCGGGAATATGGGCTGGAGCGGCTGACGGCGGCTGGCGATGCCGGCGAGGCGCGACGCCGCCACGCCGCCTACATGCTCGCCCTGGTCGAGCGAGCGGCCCCTGAGCTGACCGGTCCGCGCCACGGCCTGTGGCTGGCACGGTTGGATGCGGAATTGCACAACATCCGCGCCGCCCTTGCCTGGGCGGTCGAGCAGGGCGATGCCGCGACGGCCTACCACCTTGTCGGCACGCCGTGGCTCTTCTGGTCCATGCGCGGCCATGCCGGCGAGGGACGGGACTGGCTCGACCGGATCCTCGCCGCCGATATCCAGGCGCTCTCGCCGGCAAGGGCGCTCGCCCTCCGTGCGGCAGGCATGGCGGCATCGACCCAGGCAGATTTCGGCGTGGCCGAGCCGCTGCTCAGGGCCGCGGCGTCCGCTTGGCGAACGGTCGGCAACCGGCGTGAGGAAGCGCGCTCCCTGCATATGCTCGGCGTCACCGCCCTGCAGCAGGGGGACGACGTGCGGGCCGAGGGACTGCTGCGGTCGGCAATAGTTGGTTACGCTACGCCGGCCGACGAGCCCTGGACCGCGCTAGCCCACAGCCAGCTCGGGGTCGCCATTGCCAGCCGCGGCGACCTGGCCACAGGTGTGGGACTGGCCGAGGAGGGGCTGGCCCGGCAGCAGGCCTGCGGCAGCCGGATCGGGGAGGGAGCGGCCGCCGCGTACCGGGGCGAAATCGATGCACTTCGCGGCGATCATGACGCCGCGGCCGAGTGGTACCGCTGCGCCCTGGCTACGCTCTGGGATGAGGGAGATCTCTGGTCGGCGGAGTGGGCCCTCTCGCGCCTGGCAACGACAACGGCGATGATGGGAAACGCGTCGCGGGCCGCACGGCTGCTCGGAGGAGCGGCTAAGCTGCGCGAGTCCCTCGGCAGCCGACTGCCCCCCCGCTTCGAAAATTCCCACGAGGCTGCCGTCGCGGCCGCCCAGGCCGATCTTGGCGAATCTGGTTTTGCGGCGGCTTGGGATGCGGGCCACGCGCTCTTGGTAACGGAAGTCGTCGCCGAGGCGCTCGTTTGCCCCTCCCCCTCGGCATCGCGAGCATCCGACCCCGAGCCCGGCTTGACGACGCGCGAGCGGGAGGTGCTGCGCCTGCTTGTCGACGGCCTCACCGACAAGGAGATCGCGGCAGCCCTCGCGATCCGCCCGAAGACGGCCGGAGAGCACGTTGGCCGCATCCTCGGCAAGCTTGGCGTCGCATCGCGCACGGCGGCCGCCGTTCTCGCCGTTCGCCGCGGTCTCGCCTGACGCTCCCAGAACGCCCTCCAGCCGGGCACCCCCGGAAGATTCCGGCAACGTCGACGCCGCGCGCCCCGGAAGACTCCCGATACCTGGATCGCCTTGCCGCCCCTACGCTGAATCCCTGACGTGGCCGGCGGCGCCATCGCCGCTCTCACCACGACGCGAGGGAGCGAGCAGATGGACGACAGCCGTTTCGACGCGATCGCGCGATCGCTCGGCCGCGCGGCGTCCCGTCGCGCGATCGCGGAGACGATCGGCACGGGCACCCTGGCATTCCTGGGATCACATCTCGGGATCGGCGAGGCGGCGGCGCGCAAGCGCAGGAAGCACAGGAAGCACAAGCATTCGGCCGGCTGCCCGAAGGCCGGCTGCCCCGGCTGCCAGACGTGCGTCGACAACCACTGCGTCGACCTTGCGCCCCTGTGCAACAAGAACGCCTGTGAGGAAGCATTCTGCGATCCAGTTGCCAGGACGTGGATATGCGAGCGCAACTGCCCCTGGTACATGCACTACTGCGAGAACGGCCGCTGCACGAGCTGCCCGCCGAACTACGTGCGATGCCCCGACGACAGTTGCGACAGCGGCGACTGCTGCTGCATGCCGGACCTCATCTGCGGCTGCAAGAAAGGCACCTGCTGCAAGAAGGACGGGACCGGCTGCGAAAGCTGCTGACCACGCAACCCATGGCGGCCAGCGCGGAGCGCGAACCGCTCGTCATGCCAGGATGGAGGGTGGCGTCATGAACGGCCTCTGCTTCGACAATCGAACCCGAGCAATGAATGCAGCGTCCCTGCCCAGGCGCGGCCTGCTGGGGCTGCTGGTCGGGTCACTCCTCGGCGGCCCGCTCGCCCCGTGGGGGCTGACGGCGGAGGCGAAGAAAAAGCACAGGAAAAAGAAGAGGAAGCACGGCGGGTCGGGCGCGCCGTATCAATCGTGGGTGCTCGCCGATGGCGCCGTCGACTTCGGCGCCTACCACCCCGTCGTCTTCTACGGCTTCCTCCGCGTCGAGGTCGACGGCGTCCCGATCTATGACGGCGGGGATCCCGAGGGCCTCACCGACAGCGGGACCGCTCTGAGCTTCCAGGCGCCTGTCGGCGCCGGCCTGCGGCTGATCGTCCGCCGCACTGACAACGGCTGCCCCTGCGCCTCCCTCGCACGGACCGACCTCATCTGCGCGACTACCGGCGCCCGGCGCACGCTCACTCTACCGCGGGACGAGAACCTCGAAGGGACCTGCGACTGC
>JADYYO010000003.1 GCA_020853615.1 Thermomicrobiales bacterium | reverse complement strand
TCGTACTGGTCTTTCATCAGCGCGATCAGCGGCGAGATGACGAGGGTGACGCCGGGCAGGAGGAGGGCGGGGAGCTGGAAGGTGAGCGACTTCCCGGCCCCGGTCGGCAGGATGGCCAGGGTGTCCTGCCCCGCCAGCGCGCGGTTGATCACCGCCGCCTGCCCCGGCAGCAGCGCCTCGTGCCCGAAGACCTCGCGCAGCGCCGGCAGGATGCGCGGATCCGCCGGAGTCTCCTCAAGGTCGATCGCCGTTGCGTCGGTGAATTCCGCCAGATTGGTCGGGGGCGCCTCCGCGCCGTTTGCCGCGGGAGATTCCGGAGCGACTGCTGGTCGATCCGTTTCGATGGTCTCGATTGGCACCGTGTCTCCCGGCTCTCGGCCGAGGGCGGCGTCGATCTCCGCCGCCAGCGCCGCCGCGCGCGCCGCTTCCTCGCGCCCGGCGCGAAGTCGGAGCGCTTGGCTTCGCGCGGGTTGGCCGAGCAGATCGGCGAGGCCCGCGGCCGTGGTGATCTGCGCCGGGGTGAGCGCCTCCGGGTGCGCTAGCGCGCGGTCGAGCGCCGCGCGCGCCTCGTCGCCGTCACCACCGAGGAGGGCGATGCGGGCGATGGCCAGGGTCGCGGCGATGTTGGCGGAATCCGCGGCAAGGAGCGCCGACCAGAAGTCGTGCGCCGTCGCCAGGTCCCCTGTTTGCAGCGCCACCTCGGCGACCAGCGCCTGGACCGTCTTCAGCTCGCCATGCTCGGCCTGGAGCTCCTCAGCAAGTTCGAGAGCGTCGCCGATCGCGCCCATCTCCAGCAGCGCCTGGGCGAACCGGGCGCGCGCGGTCGGGGCTGGGAAGTTGTCGAGACGCCGGTTCCAGGCGGCGCGGATCTCGCCGATGTCGCGGCGAGCCAGGGCGAGCGCGGCCCATTCATCGAGGAGATCGGCTTTCATGCCCGATTCCCGTTCCAGCCCCTCGAGGATGGCCGCCGCCTGGTCGTGGTCGCCGCTGACGCGCAACCACGCGACATAGCGAAGCTGGAGCTTCGCGGGCAGGATCGGGACATCGGCGAGCGATGCGTCTGGCGTAGGCGTCGCCGCCGGCGCGGTCGTTGCGGGCGCCGGGATGCGGTCGGTTGTGGTTGGCAATGACCTGCTCCGCAAGAGAAGAAGGGCGATCGGGCAGCGACTAGTATAGGCGCTATCACGACCCGATTGGACGCGAGAGGGAGCGCGCGATGCATTTCAGCCGGGTGATCTCGACGATCGACGCGCACGCGGCCGGCGAGCCGCTGCGGATCATCACGGCCGGGCTGCCGCCACTGCCGGGAGAGACGATCCTGGCGAGGCGGCGCTGCATGGCCGAGGCGTACGACGCGATCCGGCGCCTCCTCCTCTTCGAGCCGCGCGGCCACGCCGACATGTACGGCGCGGTCCTGACGCCGCCAGTGACGCCCGAGGCCGATTTCGGCGTGATCTTCCTGACCAACGAGGGCTACTCGACGATGTGCGGGCACGGCGTCATCGCGCTCACCACCGCGCTCCTCGAGACCGGCATGCTGCCGCGCCGGGAGCCGGTCACCGAGGTGACATTCGATGCTCCGGCCGGGCTGATCCGCGCGGCCGCGTCGCTCGAGGGGGACCGCGTGACGTCGGTCGCCTTCCAGAACGTCCCTGCGTTCCGGTATGCCACTGGCGTCGAGGTCGAGACGGCGGCGGGGAGGGTTTTTGCCGATGTCGCCTTCGGCGGGGCGTTCTACGCGCTCGTCGATGCCCGCGATCTCGGAGTGGAGGTCGTTCCGGAGGCGGTGGCGCGCCTGACGCGGCTCGGCATGGAGGTGAAGCGGGCCGTGGAGCGGGCGCTCGAGGTCGTGCATCCGGAGGAGCCGGAGTTGCGCGGGATCTACGGCACGATCATCTCGGCGCCGCCGCGGACCCCGGCAGGGGACGGGCGGAACATCACGATCTATGCCGACGGGGCGGTCGACCGCTCGCCGTGTGGCACCGGCACCTCGGCCAAACTGGCCAATCTCTTCGCGGCGGGACGCATCGGCGCGAACGAGCCGTATGTCCACGAGAGCGTGATCGACACGACCTTCACCGGGCGCGTGCTCGGGGAGACGATGGTTGGCGACTGCAACGCCGTGGAGACGGAGATTCGCGGCCGCGGCTTCCTGACCGGGTTCCATCAGTTCGTGGTCGATCCGGAGGACCCGACCGCGGGCGGGTTCCTCGTTCGGTAAGGCAGGGGAAGCAACGCATGCGATGGACGCGACGGGCGCTGATCGGCGGGGTGGCGGGGCTGGCGCTGGCATCGTCGTCTCGCCTGCCGTCGCTCGCGCAGGCGCAGGGGCCGGCGTACTGGCCGACAGGCGGCTGGCGCGAGGCCGATCCTGCCGATCTCGCGGTCGATCCGGCGGCGCTCGCCGATGTCGATGCCCGCGCCGTGGCCGAGGTGCCCGCGCTGTCGGCGCTGCTGGCCGTGCGCGGCGGCTACCTCGTCTTCGAGCGCTTCTACAACGGCTACAACGGGAAGACGCCGATCAATGTCCGCTCCGTGACCAAAAGCGTGACCGGCACGCTGGCCGGGATTGCGCGGCGCGAGGGGCTGCTGACGGGGCTCGACCAGACGGTCGGCGAGATCATCCCGGAGCGGATTCCGGCCGGCGCCGACCCGCGGGTGGCCGCCGTCACCCTCTGGCAGTGGCTGACGATGACGAGCGGGCTGCAGTGGGATGCCGCGACCGACTGGCAGCGGCTGACGGCGGCGCCCGATTGGGTGGCGCTGACGCTCGGGCTGCCGGTTGTCGGGATCCCCGGCGAAACGTTCGTCTACAACACGGGCGGCTCGCACGTGCTCGGCGTGATGGTGGCGAAGGCGGCAGGTGTGCCGCTGGAGACGTACGCTGAGGCGAAGCTCTTCCGCCCATTGGGGATCACACCGGGCGACTGGATGCGCTCGCCGCAGGGCGAGGTGAGCGCGGGTTCGGGGCTGGAGATGACTCCGCGCGACATGCTCAAGCTCGGGTTCCTCTACCTGCACGGCGGCGAGTGGGAGGGGGCGACGATCATCATGCCGGCCTACGCCGAGGCGGCGACGACCTGGCAGAGCGCCGGCGACGCGACGGGGGGCTGGGCGGCCTACGGCTACCAGTGGTGGGTGACCGCGACGAACGCGGGCTACCCGGCCTACTTCGCGCTCGGCTATGGCGGGCAGCATATCTTCGTCGTGCCCGCGCTCGACCTCGTCGTGGTGGCGGCGATTTCGCGGCGGGTCGAGCCGGCGGAGCTGCGCACGCCCCGCTATCTGATCGAGTCGATCGCGGCGGCGTGCGGGCCGCTTTGATCGGCTGAATGAGCCGCGCCCTGGACCGTGTCATGCTGACGCAGGAAGCATCTCGGCACACGGGAAACGGAGGTGCCGGGAACCGAGATCCTTCGCTTCGCTCAGGATGACACCCTTTGCGGGACACGGCGATCGGGGTGAAACCCTCGGCTCGCGCAGTACAGATGGATGACGCGCTCGCCTCGTGACGCTGTAAACTACGGCGTCGCCATTGCGCGATGAACAGGAGGGGCGCCGCGTACCCGATACCCACGCGGCTGACGGTGGGGACTGCCAAATTGGCGGTCCCTTTTTGCGTTGCGCACGCGACATTGGGAGACGGGGAACGGGAGGGACGCGAATGTCGGACATGACGGTGGCGGCGTTCGTCTTCATGGCGACCTATGCCGTCATCGTCAGCGAGCGCCTCAACCGGACCGTGGTCGCGCTGGCTGGCGCGGGGCTGATGATTCTCCTCGGGGTGTTGAACGAGGAGGAGGCGCTGCGGTCGATCGACCCGAACACGATCGCCCTGCTCGTCGGCATGATGATCATCGTCAACGTCCTGCGCCGGACTGGCATCTTCGACATGGCCGCCTGGGGGACGGCGGTCGCCCTGCGCGGCGACCCGTGGCGCATGATGGTCGGCTTCGCCCTCTTCACGGCGGTCGCGTCGACCGTCCTCGACAACGTGACGACGATCCTCCTCGTGGCCCCGGTGACGATCGCCCTCTGCGAATCGCTCGGCCTCGATCCGCGGCCCTACCTGATCACCCAGGTCATCGCCAGCAACGTCGGCGGGACGGCAACGCTGATCGGCGACCCGCCGAACATCCTGATCGGCGGGGCGACTGGGCTCGATTTCATCGCGTTCCTCGTCAACCTCGGCCCGCTGGTGCTCCTCCTGATGCCGCTCCTGATCGCGGGGTTCTGGCTCGTCTACGGCCGATCGGGTCGGCTGGGCGAGCCGCGGAAGGGGAGCCGGCACGCGATCACCGAGACGCGGGCCATCGAGCACGTCGGGGACGAGCGCCTGCTGCGCATCTCACTGGTCGTCCTCGCCTGCACCATTCTCGGCTTCTTCCTGCACGGGCTGCTCCATCTGCAGGCGGGAACGATCGCCATGTTCGGGGCGGTCGTGCTGCTCCTCCTGAGCCGGATCGACCCGCACGACATCCTGTCGGAAGTCGAGTGGTCGACGATCTTCTTCTTCATCGGTCTCTTCATCGTCGTGGGCGGCGTCGAGTCGACCGGGCTGATGGAGCTGGTGGCGCGCCGGGTCGTCGGCGCGATCGGCAGCAATGTCATGGTGGCAGCGCTCGCGCTCCTCTGGTTCTCGGGAGTCACCTCCGCGGTCGTCGACAATATCCCGGCCGTGGCCACGCTCATCCCGCTGACGTTCGCGATGTCGCGGCTCCTCTTCCCCGATCTCGCCCATTTGAGCGATGCGGCGCTGGCGACGCACCCGGCGGTCGTGCCCCTCTGGTGGTCGCTGGCGCTCGGGGCCTGCCTCGGCGGCAACGGCACGCTCGTCGGCGCCTCGGCCAACGTCGTCGCGGTCGGCATCGCGGAGCGGCGGGGGGAGCCAATCGGCTTCTGGGGCTTCACGCGTGTCGGGCTCCCCTTTGCGCTCGGCAGCCTGATCGTGGCCAGTCTCTACGTCTGGGCGCGCTACCTGTCGTGATGAGCCGTGAGCTGGCTCGGCCCTCAGGCGTCCGCGACACGGTGCACATCGAGGTCATGGTGCCGGCGTCTCGGGACCATTGGGCACGCCATGGCGTGGCCCTACCAAGCGCGCATGGCTCGTAGGGGCACGGCAGCCGTGCCCAGTCGCCTGACGCCGGGCCGCGCCGGGACCGCGAATGCGGGGAAAACGTCGCGTCGTACCGGGCGGGACATCCGGCAAGGCGACGAAAGCGGAATGAACGGTAGAATGCCACCGTGAGACTCGTCATAGGCTGGCGACGCCCGGGATGGGCGCCACGCGCAGGTGAAGGAGAGGGCACGCATGGTCCTGAGTCGGCTGGTCGGCGCCGAGGTGCGGCGCAAGGAGGATCCGCGGCTGATTACCGGGTCTTCGACCTACGTGGATGACCTCAAGATCCCCGGGATGGCGAACGTGGCGCTCGTGCGCAGCCCGCATCCGCACGCGAAGATCGTTTCGATTGACAAGTCGGCGGCGCTGGCGATGCCGGGGGTGATCGCGGTGATCACCGGCGAAGAGCTGGCGCAGTTCACCGGCTCCCTCGCCGGCGGCGGCGCCGAGGGGGGGAGCGGCGAAGAGGCGAATCTCGAGCTGCTCGAGGAGCAGGCCGAGGCCTCCCCGCCGATCTGGCCGATCGCGCGGGATACGGTGCGCTGGGTTGGCGAGGCGGTCGCGGCGGTCGTGGCCGAGTCGCGCTATCAGGCGGAAGACGCCGTCGAGGCCGTTGAGGTCGAGTACGACGTGCTGCCGAGCGTGACCGATCCCGAGGCGGCGATGGAGGATGGGGCGCCGCAGCTCTATGCCTCGCAGAAGAACAACATCGGCGCCCGCTGGGACCGCGACCACGGCGACATCGAGGCCGCGTTCCGGGATGCGCCGATCGTCACCGGCGCCCGGATTCGCTCGCAGCGGCTCTCCGGCGTGCCGATGGAGACGCGCGCGGTCGCCGCGGTCCCCGATCCGCTGATCAACGGAATCACGGTCTGGACCTCGACGCAGGCGCCGCACTGGAACCGGGCGAGCATCGCGGAGGCGATCGGCCTCCCCTCCACCCGGGTGCGGGCGATCGCGCCCGAGGTCGGCGGCGGCTTCGGCGTCAAGATCGGCGCGTATCAGGAAGACTTCATCGTCTCGGCGCTCGCCTACAAGATGCAGCGGCCGCTGAAGTGGATCGAGACTCGGAGCGAGAACTTCCTGGCGACCAACCACGGCCGCGACCAGTGGGCCGACATCGAGATCGCCGCTGAGGCGGATGGGCGTATTCGCGGGCTCCGCGTCAACGTCGTCCAGGATCTGGGCGGGTTCCCGCGCGGGACCGACCTGGCCGAGCTGACCGGGCGCATGTCGTGCGGCTGCTACGACGTGCCGGCGCTCGAGTTCCGCTCGGTCAGCGTCTACACCAACAAGATGGCGCTCGGCGCATACCGCGGTGCGGGCCGGCCCGAGGCGGCCTACTACATCGAGCGGGGGATGGACCTGCTGGCAGACGCGACCGGGCTCGACCCGGTCGAGGTGCGGCGGCGGAACTTCATCGCGCCGTTCGACAATGGCTACGTTACCGCGGCGGGCGAGCAGTACGACACCGGCGACTACGAGAAGGCGCTCAACCACGCCCTCGAGCTTGTCGACTACCCGGCGCTGCGGGC
>JADYYO010000002.1 GCA_020853615.1 Thermomicrobiales bacterium | reverse complement strand
GAGATGGGGCTGCGCTCGCTGGCGATCTCCTACGGCTTTCTGGAGTCGCAGCGGCTGGGGCGCATCCTCCCGGTGGATGCGCTGCTGGATGGACGAAGCACGCCCTACCAGGACGAGATCGACGCGGCGCTCGCGGCAACGCATGGGTAGGACGTTCGCGTGGCGCCCGGACCGTGTCATCCTGAGCTTGCGAAGGATCTCGGCTCCCCAGACCAGCGCTTCCCCTGCGCCGAGATGCTTCGTTCCTCAGCATGACACAACGTAGGGGACGCCGCTCCGAAGGAGAAGCACATGACTGGCGAACGGGTGAAGGTCGTCGTCTGGGACAGCATCGGCAACACGGTGCTTGGCGTGCGGCCGTGGCAGAGCTGGGATGCTGGCGTGCGGGAGGCGCTGCTGCGCGAGAACCCGGACGCCGAGGCGGTGGCGCGGCCGCTGCGGGAGCTGCTCCCCGGCTACGATCTGGATCTGATCTGGTTCAATAGCGCTGACGCGCCCTACCCGCCCTTCGGCCAGCTCTACGCCGACTACGACGGGAGCCTCCGCTTCACCCGTGATATCGACGAGATCGCGCGCGATATCGAGGACGCCGACTACCTTATCCTGCACAAGGAGCGGCTGCCGGCGGAGGCGATCGCGCGCGCGCGTAACTTGCGCCTGATCCAGCACCTCGGGCAGGACTACCGGGGGGTGCCGATGGCGGCGGCCCGCGCGCGGGGCATCCCGGTCGCCGCCACGCCGCTGATCAACTACATCACCGTCGCCGAGCAGGTCTGGGCCTACATCCTTAACTGGGCGAAGCGCCTCCCCTCCCTGCGCCGGCACATGACCGAGCGGGACTACGCGGAGAGCTGGACCCGCTTCCCGGGCGCCCTCTACCTCGGCGACCTGACGTTGGGATTGCTCGGAATGGGGGAGATTGCGCGGCCGATCGCACGAGTGGCACAGGCGTTCGGTATGCGCGTCCTCTATTGGGATATCGAGCGCTTTCCGGACCTGGAAGCTACCTACGGCATGGTGTTCGTCGAGTGGGACGAAATCTTCAAGATGTCGGATGTCGTCTCGGTGCAGCTCGCGCTCAACCCGCAAACGGAGGGGATCATCGGCGCGCGCGAGTTCGACCTGATGCGGCCGAACGCCCTCTTCATCAACACGGCGCGGGGCGGGCTGGTCGATCAGGGCGCGTTGCTGGCGGCGATGGCGGCGGGGAAGATCGGCGCGGTGGCGCTCGACGTCTTTGCCGAGGAGCCGCTGCCGTACGACGACCCGCTGCTGGCGCTGCACGACGAACTGGGCGACGAGCGGGTGACGCTGACGCCGCACAACGCCTGGCAGAGCGCCTGGACCTGGGTGCGCGACTCGCAGGAGCTCTGGCTGAACGTGCTGCGCTCGCTGCGCGACGAGCCGGTCGCGCACCTGGTTTAGGAGAGGCGGGGAACGCTGAGATCGACGGGCCGCACACTCGTGTCATGCTGAGGAACGAAGCATCTCGGCGCTGGGGAAGCGCTGGTCTGGGGAGGCGAGATCCTTCGCTGCGCTCAGGATGACACCGCTGGTGGAGGCGAGAAAGAAGTCGGAATCGCGCCGAATGGTGATGGTTCCGCGGTCTGAACGAGGGGAGGCGTAGTGATGGAGAACGCATCGGCGAGACGGGGCACGAAGTTTGGCGTCTGCCTTCCCATCTTCGCCTGCCCCGGCATCCAGCTCTTTCGCACGCCGGGGATCGCCACGCTCGACCCCTCCACGGTCCTGCCCTATGGCCAGGATGCCGAGGCGCTCGGCTACGACTCGCTCTGGGTGGCAGACCACCTGATGCTCGGCAAGGGCGAGGCGATTCTGGAGGGGTGGACCGTCCTCTCGGCGCTGGCTGGGGCGACGAGCCGGGCGACGCTCGGCATGATCCACATGGCGCACTACTTCCGGCACCCCTCGATCACGGCGAAGATGACGGCGACGCTCGACCAGCTCTCCGGCGGCCGCTTGATCCACTTCCTCGATTGCGGCTACCAGCGGCGCGAGTACGTCAACTATGGCCTGCCGTGGCGCGAGTCGATGGAGGAGCGGCTGGACGATCTGGTCGAGGCGACCGAATTGATCCTGCGGCTCTGGGGCACAGATGGTCCGGTGACCTTTCGCGGGCGGACGTGGGAGGTGACCGATGCCATCTGCGCGCCGAAGCCGCTGCAGCAGCCGCACCCGCCCCTCTGGTTCGGCGAGGCGGCCCCGGGCGGGCTGGCGGCCTGCGCCCGCTACGGGCAGGGGTGGAACACGACGCCCATCGCGCTGCCGGAGTTGCAGCGCCGGCTCTCGCTGCTGGAGGAAGCATGCCGGGAAGCCGGCCGCGACGTGGCGGAGATCGAGAAGAGTCTGGAGACGCAGGTGCTGATCGCGCCCGACGTGGCGGCGCTGCGGGAGAAGCTGCGAATCCTCCTCGCGCTCGGCGGCGATCAGGACCATCTGCCGGAGGAGATCGCCCCCTACGTCAAGGACTACGCCTCCGACCCGGCGACCCTGGCGTTCGTCGCCGGCGAAACCGACGATCTCCCTGAGACGATGGCGAGCGACTGGATCATCGGCACGCCGGAGCAGGTGGCGGCGCGCATCGACGCCTACCGCGATGCCGGCATCTCCCACTTCATGCTCTGGTTCATGGACGCGCCGGGGCGCGAGGGGATGGAGCTCTTTGCGCGCGAGGTGTTGCCGCAATACCGCTCCGGGGACGATGAGCCCATCGCGGAGTCGTGAAAGCGGCGTTCCCTGCACCGTGTCATGCTGAGGAACGAAGCATCTCTGCTCAAGGGAGACGGGGTTCCGGAGAGCCGAGATCCTTCGCTGCGCTGCCGTGAAACACGCCGGGTTTCATGCCGTGGTGGTGCCGCCTCGCGGCATGACCACTCAGGATGACACGTCGTTGGCACGACGCGCTCCTACTCGCGACCGCACCATCCGGCGATGGCGAGGGCGAGGGCCGTGGTTGCCCGGAGGAGGTCGCGCTCGGTGACGTGCTCGTCGGGCTGATGGGCGACGACGGGCGCACCGGGGCCGAAGTTGATCGTCGGGATACCGGCGTTGACCAGGAGCCCCATGTCGGTGTGGCTCGACATTCCCTCCATCCGCCCCTCGGCGCCGGCCGCTCGCGCT
>JADYYO010000001.1 GCA_020853615.1 Thermomicrobiales bacterium | reverse complement strand
TCCACCAGACCTCTGCGGGCTGGCAGGTGCGCGGCCTCCCCTGAGGGCCAAGTGTCAGGAAGCCAAGAGGCTGGGGGTGAGGGCCGGCCGTGGCGTCGCGACAGGAATTACCCGGATTTCGTATCAGGGAACGGGAGCAGCCTTTCGTCGAGCTCGACGCCGTCTCGCGCCATGGGCTCCCGGTGTGGTTGGAGAAGCAGCTGGCGTCTCCCAGACAACGCGCTCGGCAGGATCGAGCCACCGATAGCCCGAGGGAGCGCCAGCTACCCCCGCGAGGCGAACGACAAAGCCTGGGGCAGCCACCGGGAACCGCTGCCAGGAATCGCCGACCCAGACGTCCAAGGCGACGATGTCATCAACGTTGATTTGACCGAATAGCTCGGTCGATTGAGCGCACCGCTCGCCCATGAACCCCACGCACGGTGCATAGCCGACCGTGGCGGGAGCGTTCGACGCGGCGATAGAGTAGCCCAATCCCATAAGCTGCCACTGCGGGCGCGGCGGCCATTCGGGCCAGAACCAGTCGCCGGGGATCATGAGGTCGTAGGCCACCCGGTGACCCATCTCGAGGACAGCGCGGGGCTGGCCGTCCCAGACCGCGTAGGCCAGCAGATCGTCGCCCCAGAGCCGGTCCCGGACCCACTGCTCGGACGGTGGATCCCCCTGGCGCTGCAAGCCGAGGAACGCCAGCGAGCCCAGAAGGACCGCCGCCGAGGTGAACACGTTGCGCCGAGAGAGCGCCCGCATCGTCATCGCCTGCCGACTGATTGACGGGCGCCGCGTCGGGTCGATCACCTGGTCCGCGCCACGTCTGCAATCGAGTGAACGCGGGGAGCACGACCAGCGTTCCCGTGATGCAAAGCAGTTGTCACCTTGAGTGGGACGCTTTGTGAGGGATCCGAGCGCTGCATCCGCTCGATGACTGCCGGGGCGTTCTACTCTGCAACGCGCTCCACCAGGTAACGCGTAGCGCCGTCCTCACCAATCTGCCACGCCCATCGCAGCCCGCGGGGGGCGGCGATGGAGGACGCCGCCTCATGGAAGATAGCCGCCGCCTCCGGCGAGACGCCGACGAGGGCGCAGAGCTCCGGGTCGGGGAAGTCCGTCGTCTCCGCCTCGGCATGGTCGACGCCGAGATCGACCGCGCGCACCTCGGCCCCGAGGGCGCGCAGGTTCGTCAGCATGGCGTCGAGGAACTCGCCGGCGTCCCAGGGGCGGGGCTCGCCCCATCCGCGCGAGAAGGTCTCCCCGATCGCCGCGGCCCACTCCCGCGGGGGGATGCCCCGGCTCTCCAGAAAGGCGACCGTCGCCAGGATCGTCGCCTGCGCATTCTGCCGCGCCTGCTCGAGCAGCTCGGGCGCGGAGTAGTCGGCATGGCCGTGCTCGATGTCGAATGCGGGCGATGGGTGGTGGGTGATGGGTGATAGGTCTTCCGGCGTGGGACCTTCGGTCTCATCATCCATATCGCGCTCCCGATCAGCGAAATCCGTCGTCACCCCATAACCCTATCACCGAACACCCAACACCCACCCTAGACCGCGATCTCGTCGAGATGGTTCGCCAGGTAGTCGGCAGAGAGCCAGGCGAGCGCTTCGATCGTTTCGGTCGGGTTGTACCCGGAGCTCGCGGGGAAGGTAGAACCGCCGAGGATCATCAGGTTCGGCGCCTCGTGCGCCAGACTGTACTTGTTGACGACGGAGGTGGCCGGGTCGTCCCCCATGCGCGTTCCCCCGTAGGCGTGGCTATTGACCGGCACCGGTGTCCGCGCCGGGAAACCGGGCCACGTCTCCGTCGCGCCGATCGCCTTGATGAGCTCGGCGAGCTTCGTGTCCAGGTAGGTGGTGGCCTTGTCCTCGTTCTCGCCGAAGTTGTAGGTAACCCGCACCACGGGAATGCCGAGCGGGTCCTTCACCTTCGGATCGAGATCGAGGAAGTTGCCGGTGTAGGGCAGCGGCTCGACCTGGGCGAAGACCGAGCCGACGGAATCGCCGTTGTCATGGATCCAGCGCTTGTAGGCCGAGCCCCACTGGGGGACACCCGGCGCGATGGTACGCGACTGGCCGATGGGCAGGTTGCCATTGCTGGCAAAGACCACCGCGCCGCGGATGAACCCGAGGCCGGTATGGTCGAAGTGATCGCCGTTGAGATCATCCATGGCGACCGCCTGGCCGGTCGTTCCGGAATAGAGATTGAGATCCTTGCCGGGGAAGAGCCCGTTGCGGCTGACGTAGGCGTGCGACATGTAGTTCCTGCCGACTTGCCCGCTGTTGTTGGCCAGCCCGTTCCGGAAGTGATCGGATGTCGACAGCAGCAGCAGGCGCACGCTTTCGTAGACGTAGGTGCTCAGGATGACGACGCCGGCCGGCTGCTCCCGCTCCTGCCCCTGGTCGTCGATGTAGCGGACGCCGGTCACCTGCCCCTTGTCGTTGCTGAGGATGGCCGTGACCCGGCAGTTCGGCCGCACGTCCAGCTTGCCGGTTCCCTCGGCGCGCCGAATGGCCGAGACGAGCGTGCTCGACTTGGAGTCGTTCCAGCAGCCGAAGAAGCCGCAGTAGCCGCAGAGGGTGCACGCCGGTCGGTCGTCGTACCGTTCGCTGAGGATAGCTGCCGGTTGCGGGAAGGGGTGATAGCCGAGGCTCTCCATTCCCTTCTGCGCCAGGTCGCCATAGCCGAACGATGGCAGCGGCGGCATCGGGTAGTCGCGCGCGCGGAGCGAGGCGAAAGGGTTCGACCCGCCCTTGCCGGAGACGCCGATCAGGTACTCGACCTTGTCGTACCAGGGCTCCAGCTCCTCATAGCTCAGTGGCCAGTCGGCAAGCGTCGAGTTCTCGGGAATCGCGGCCTCGCCGTAACGCTCGACCGTGGAGGAGCGGACCTTGAAGTCGTCAGCGCGAAAGCGCCAGCTCTGCGTCCCGTAGTGGACGCTGGTGCCGCCGACCATATTGCCCATCAGGATCGGCGGTACGGGCGGCTTCGCGGTCGCCGCGTTGGCGTTCGGGCGCCAGGTGGGGACCTCCTTGTTGCACTTGTACTTGCCCGTCCAGTTCAGGATCACGCCCGAGATCTCATCGTCGTGGGCGAGAAAATCGGTGCGGTCCAGCCGCGGCCCGGCCTCGAGGCCGACCACGTCGATGCCAGCCTGGGTGAGGACGTGGGCGGCGATGCCGCCGGCAGCGCCCAGCCCGATGATGACGACATCCGCTTTTGGCAATTGCGCGCTCACCAGCCCTGCCCTCCAAACTTGGCGACCGAGATGTGCTTCGGGGCGACGTGGGCGTTGATCTCCTGCTCATCGGATGTCCAGACCAGCTTGATCCCGGGATAGCCGATCAGGTCCCAGCCCACGAAATCGCGGTTGCCTCCGTAGACCGGATCGCCAAACATGCCCTGGCGCGTGTGCTCGAGCAGGAGCGAAAAGAAGGCTTCCGGCACGCCGTCGAGCGTGCCGGCTTCCGCCTTCGTCAGCAGCGCATCCATCGCCGCCGGGGACGCGCTCGCGAAGCCGCCCGTTCCGACGGCTTTCTCCAGCGCCGCCAGACCCGCCTGATAGACCGGCAGATCGGATGCGTTCGGCCCGGCCAGCGCGCGATCGATGAAGACATCGACGCCCGCCTCGGCGGCGCCGGGGCCGAGGTCGTCGGCCGGAATCACGCGGCCGACCACCGCGCGCAGCGTCGCCAGCTCGTCCGTCGTCAACGCGGTGGAATGGGATGTATTGGTGGGTCTTCCGGCCCCGGCAGCGGCGCCCGCCGCGCCTGGGGAGCCAGGGGATGCCGCCTGGCGCGGAATCTCCTTATCAGTCATGACGCAACCCTCCTGTCCAGCGGCCACGCGCTGGATGTCTATCCGGAAACAGCCGGGACACGGCGGACTGCCCTGAAGGGGCTTCAGGTCGATCGAGAGGGTGGTGTCAGGGTGATCGTGCCGGGGTTCGGGGCCGGCTCCATCGCATCCATACCTGTCACTGCCGCCCTCGCATGACATATGCCACCGCGTGCCCGAAATGATGGACACCGCGAGGGCGGGGATGGGCGCAGCGCTCCACGTCTCGCGCGAGAGAGGGTAGCGTCCGGGAGCTTGCCCCCATCACCCAACACCCATCCCCCCTTCAGATCACGTTGTGCTCCTGCGCGAGGTCGCCTTCCGCGAAGCGGGAGGGGCGGAAGGGGGAGATGTCGATGTCGCGCGGGGCGCCCTCCAGGATCAGCTCCGCCATGCAGCGGCCGATGGCCGGCCCCTGCATGAAGCCGTGGCCGCTGAATCCTGCCGCGACGGCCAGCCCATCCGGGCCGCCAGTCCAACCGACGAGGGGGTTGTCGTCGGGAGTGATCTCGTAGAAGCCGGCCCAGCCGCGGAGGATGCTCGCCTCCTCGAAGGCGGGGGCGCGAGCGGCCAGCGCCTCGACCGTCGTCACCATCCAGTTCTCGTCGACCGTCTTGTCGAAGCTGCTCGGCTCCTCGCGGTTGGCCATGCCGAAGAGGAAGCCGTGGCTCTCGGGGTGGAAGTAGAGGCCGCTGGCGAAGTCGATCGTCATCGGCAGGCTCTGCGGCAGCGCGGCGAACGGCTCGGTGATGAAGCTCATGCGCCGGTAGGGGTCGACCGGGAGGTCGACGCCGGCCAGCGCCCCGACGCGGCGCGTCCACGGCCCGGCCGCGACGATCACCAGCGGCGCGCTGATCTCTCCGCGCCCGGTGCGGACCCCCGCCACGCGATCGCCGGAGACGAGGATGTCGGTTACGGGAGCCTCCTCCTCGATCTGGACGCCGAGCGCGCGCGCTGCCTGGGCGAAGCCGATGGTCGCGCCGTAGGTATCGCACCAGCCATCCTCGGGGCAGAAGGTGCCGCCGTAGACGTCATCGAGGAGGACGCCGGGGTTCAGGGCGGCGATCTCCTCCGGCGTGACCCAGCGCGAGGGGACGCCGAAGCGCTGCTGCAGCGCAAGGTTCCGGCGGAAGACCGGCTCCTCGGCCGGATTGGTGAGGAGGAAGAGGTAGCCCTGCTGGCGCAGGCCGATGTCGCGGCCGAAGCGCTCCGGGAACGACTCCCAGACGCGGACGCTCTCCCGCGCCAGGCGGATATTCGTCTCGGTCGAGAACTGCTGGCGGATGCCGCCGGCGGCATCGGCTGTCGAGCCGCGCGCGATCTGGTCACGCTCCAGGACGACGATGTCGGTCATCCCCCGCTCGGCCAGCGCGTGGGCGGTGGCGCAGCCCATGATCCCGGCGCCGATGATGACGGCCTCGGCCGTGCTCTTCACAACTCTCTACTCCTGCTCCGGCTCAGCGGGCGGCCATGCCACAACCGACTCGCGATCGACTGGCCCGATTATCGCCGCTGCCGGAGCATCGCGCCGCCAGTGCGCTCGTTAGTCGTTCCTCTTTGTCGCCCCCTTGACCCATGCACCCGACGCATCCTTGTGGTACTCGCGCTCGACCGCGCCCCAGGCAACGCGGTGGGCGCGGCTTTCATCGTGGCCGTACTCGTCCCACGCGTTGTTGAAGGCCGCGCGGTAGATGTCCTGCGCGTGGGCGGGGAGGTTGTCGCGGACGCTCTCGGGGAGATCGGCGTTGTTGTCGTAGGGCATGCTCACCTCCTGAACTGTTCGGCAGCATCGAACGCCCGGGCCGCCTGAGGCTGAAAGCCTCTGGCTACGTGACGAAAAGCCCCATCATGGCGGTTGCTGAAATACTGCGGCGACCGTATCCAGGGCCCTTGAGGGTCCTTCCGTTGGGCGTCGCCGGAGGCTTTCCGCCTCCG